>NZ_JBFRDA010000018.1:0-94468 GCF_052113345.1 Pseudarthrobacter sp. YAF2
ACGCCCGGTCCCATTCCGAACCCGGAAGCTAAGACCCACAGCGCCGATGGTACTGCACCCGGGAGGGTGTGGGAGAGTAGGACACCGCCGGACAATCATTGGTCGAGGCCCCAACCACACGGTTGGGGCCTCCCACATTTAACACAACCCGTCTTACCACGCCCGCTCACAGGAAACCCGCAACAAATGAGCGGGCATCGGCGTAGAAGCTGCAGGATGTGAGCGGGCGTTGGAGGAGAAGCTGCAGGATGTGAGCGGGGGTGCCGGCACGGTGGCAGACAGGTGATGGACAGAGCCGGATGGACCTGGCCGCAGTTGTGAAGATTGCCACGATCCGGCCGCCAAGGCTCCCTCTGTCCCGGGGGATTTTGCGTCTCCACTAGAATTGATGAAGGTACACGGACTTCGAAACGCTTGATTTCGGGTTGCGTATGAAACGAAACGAGCGGCTGCAGTTGCGCCAGTGGTCGGCTCACAACAGGAGGAATCCATATGGCCGAGCACAACGGTGGCAACCGCGGCAATGACCGGGGGGCCTTCCGAGGCAACAACAATTCCGGCGGGGACCCCCGTGGCTTCCGCTCCAGGTCAGACCGTGACCCCCGCGGCGGCTCTGCAGGCGGCGGCGACCGTGACCGGAAGCCGT
Organism: Pseudarthrobacter sp. YAF2; assembly: GCF_052113345.1. Classification (NCBI taxonomy): domain Bacteria; kingdom Bacillati; phylum Actinomycetota; class Actinomycetes; order Micrococcales; family Micrococcaceae; genus Pseudarthrobacter; species Pseudarthrobacter sp. YAF2. The sequence goes on from NZ_JBFRDA010000018.1 coordinate 647, forward strand.
TCGGTGACCGTCCGCGTCGTGATGGTGAGGGTGACCGCCGCGGATTCAGTGGTGGTGCCGGTGCCGGTGCTGGTGGCGACCGTGACCGGAAGCCGTTCGGTGACCGTCCGCGTCGTGATGGTGAGGGTGACCGCCGCGGTTTCAGTGGTGGTGCCGGTGCCGGTGCTGGTGGCGACCGTGACCGGAAGCCGTTCGGTGACCGTCCGCGTCGTGATGGTGAGGGTGACCGCCGCGGATTCAGTGGTGGTGCCGGTGGCGATCGCGACCGTAAGCCGTTCGGTGATCGGGACCGGAAGCCGTTTGGTGACCGTCCGCGTCGTGACGGCGAGGGTGACCGTCGTGGTTTCGGTGGTGACCGTGACCGTAAGCCGTTCGGTGATCGGGACCGGAAGCCGTTTGGCGATCGTCCGCGTCGTGATGGTGAGGGTGACCGCCGCGGATTCAGTGGTGGTGCCGGTGCTGGTGGCGATCGCGAGCGTAAGCCGTTCGGTGACCGTGACCGTGACCGTAAGCCGTTCGGTGACCGTGACCGGAAGCCGTTTGGCGATCGTCCGCGTCGTGATGGTGAGGGTGACCGCCGGAGTTTCAGCGGCGGCGAGAACCGCAAGCCTTTCGGAGACCGGCAGGACCGGGCGCCACGCAGCTTCGATCGCGGTGACTCCCGTGCCGAGTCCGGCCGTGGCGGCTCCGGCCCCCGCAGTTTCGGCCGTGACCGCCAGGACGAGCGCCCCGCCCGCGTGCCCAACGCTGCAGACCTTCGCAGCGCCAACCGGCCCGACCGCGAACGTTCGCCCGAGATCGATGAGGATGTCACAGGCAAGGAACTGGACCGCGCCACGCATCACCAGATCAAGACCCTTGAGCCCAAAAGCGCGGAGTGGGTGGCCCGCCACCTGGTGATGGCCGGCCGGCTGATTGACGATGAACCCGAGCTCGCGTTCCAGCATGCCCTGGCCGCCAGCCGGCGCGGTGGACGGCTCGCGGCTGTCCGTGAAGCGGTGGGGCTGACAGCCTACGCCGCCGGACATTACGGCGAGGCGCTCCGCGAGTTCCGTACGTTCCGCCGGATCAGCGGCTCCAACGTGCACCTCCCCGTCATGGCCGACTGCGAACGCGGCCTGGGGCGTCCGGACAGGGCGCTGGACGTCGCCCGTTCGGAGGAAGCCCAGGACCTTGACGCACCCGGCAAGGTGGAACTGGCCATCGTGGCTGCCGGTGCCCGTACGGACCTTGGCCAGCTGGATGCTGCCGTAGCCGAACTTGAGATCCCGCAGCTGGACATCAACCGCGCGTTCTCCTACAGCCCACGGCTGTTCCGCGCCTACGCAGACGCCCTGGCAGCCGTTGGCCGTGAAGCGGAGTCGGAGAAGTGGAGCAGGCAGGCCGTCGTTGCCGAAAACGCCCTCGGCCAAGGCGTGGATGAAGAACCCGAAATCATCGACCTCGGCTGGGATGAAGAGGAAGAAGCCCGGGAAGAGGCCGAACGCCGCAGGATGCTGGACAGTGCGTCCAAGTCCTCGGAAGCGCAAGCCGCTGATGCCGAAAGCTCTGCAACGGCGGAAAGCGCCTCCGCTGAAAGCATCACTGAGGCCAGGGCTGGCCAGGACAGCAACCTCGACGACCAGGACCCGGACTACTTCGTCTCCGACGACGCCGAATCTGACCAGGACTCGGTGGAACAGGACGAGCTCGATTCCGCCACGGCGGAAGAGGACCACGAAGAGGACCGGGGTGCTGACAACGGCCCGATCACTGACGAGCGCCGGGAGCACTGACAACGGATGAGTGACGTTTCCCTGGTTGCACGCTTCGACGCGCTCCTCGCAGACCTGGACGGCGTGGTCTACGCGGGTCCGCACGCGATTCCCGGAGCCGTGGATGCGCTGAAGCAGCTCTCCGGGCTGGGCATTGGGCTGGGCTACGTAACGAACAACGCCTCGCGCTCACCGGCGGACGTCGCGGCGCACCTTCGTGAGCTCGGCGCGCCGGCAGAGGACAGCCAAGTGGTCAGCTCCTCCCAGGCGGCAGCGGAACTGCTGGCTTCGCTGCTTGCACCCGGATCACGGGTCTTGATCACCGGAAGTTCCGCACTGGCACGCGAAATAGAGCTGGTGGGCCTGGTACCGGTCGGCAGCCAGGACGAGGAACCGGTGGCAGTGGTCCAGGGCTTCAGCCCGTCCATTGGCTGGAAGGACCTGGCGGAGGCAGCCTATGTGGTGTCCGCCGGTGCACTCTGGGTGGCAACGAACACCGACATGTCCATTCCGCAGGCTCGCGGGATCGCACCGGGGAACGGCAGCCTGGTGGCCGCCGTGGCAGCGGCTACCGGCCAGAAGCCCAAAGTTGCCGGAAAACCCGAGGCACCGCTGTTCCACTCGGCCGCCAAGCGCCTCGGGGCCGAGCGCCCCCTGGTCGTGGGCGACCGCCTGGATACCGACATCCTGGGCGGCAACAACGCAGGCTTTGCCACCGTCGCCGTGCTGACCGGCGTCGATACCCGCGAAAGCATCCTCGCCGCACGGTCTGTGGAACGGCCCGACTACATCATTGAAAACCTGGCCGGGCTGCACCGTCCGTACCCGGACGTGACGCACGACGACGGCAGCTACGTATGCGGCCGCGCGACGGCACGCGTGGCCAACGGCGCGGTGGGCATCATTGGCGGCAAGGACGACCTCGATTCCTGGCGCGCAGCATGTGCCGCTTGGTGGGCTGCGACCCCGGACGCATCGGCCCCGCAGGCGCCCAAGCTGGTGTGGATGGATCATTAGGATGGTTTCATGACTGAGCTGACTGAACCGGACAACGTGCCAGCCCAGCCTGCTCCTGAGTGGCCGCAGGCCCCCGGACAGGACATCACTGATCCATACGTGGCGCAGGCCGTGGCCACGCTGCAGGAGATACCCCGGCTTCCAGCTGCCGACCACGAAGACCGGTACAGCCGGCTTCACGATGAGCTGCTGGCCGCGCTCAACAGCGACCCCAACAACACCGACCCCAATGACGGCGCACCTGCCGTCGGTGATCCTACCGGCGGCAGCGCCTGATGCCAGTGCGCCTCGACCAGGCACTGGTGGCCCGCGGGCTGGCACGGTCGCGCACGCACGCAGCCTCGCTCATCTCGGCGGGCAAGGTCAGCTCCGCCGGCCAGGTCCTCGCCAAAGCGTCCCTCCAGATCGACGACGGCCGTGACCTCGCCGTCGAGCAGGACGACCAGGACGTTTACGCCAGCCGTGCCGGCCACAAGCTGGCGGGTGCCCTCGACGCCTTCCCGGTCATTACCGTCCAGGGCAAAAGGTGCCTCGACGCCGGCGCCTCCACCGGCGGCTTCACCGACGTCCTGCTCCGTCGCGGGGCCGCACACGTGGTGGCGGTCGACGTCGGGCACGGCCAGTTGGTGCCGCACCTCCGCAGCGACCCGCGCGTGGCAGTCCACGAGGGAATGAATGTCCGGTACATGGCACCGGAGCACATCGGGGGGACGTGCACCCTGACGGTCGCCGACCTCTCCTTTATTTCCCTCACCCTGGTGGTGCGGCCGCTGGCGGACTGCACCGAACCCGGCGGCGACCTGGTGCTCATGGTGAAGCCGCAGTTTGAGATCGGCAAGGACCGCCTGGGCAGGACCGGCGTGGTCACATCGGAGCGCGAACGCCGCCTGGCCGTGGAGAAAGTCGCCACGGCAGCGCTCGACGCCGGGCTGGACTTGTGCGGGCTGGCGGTCAGCCCGCTTCCGGGACAGGATGGCAACGTCGAATACTTCCTGTGGATAAAACGCAGGAACACCCAAGACTTGCCTAAGATCGAAGAGCGAGAGGCAGCAGCCGCTGCGTTGCTCGGACAAATCTGGCCGAACCACTAGAGAGCGGAACCTGATGAGCAGGCGTGTATTGGTCCTTGCCCACACTGGCCGCGAGGAATCACTGAAGGCTGCCTGGGAAGCCTGCGCCCTGCTGCACGCGTCGGGCATCGTCCCCGTGATGCAGGAGTCCGAGCTGGGGGACATGGAACGCTTCTTTGGCCACCTCGCCCAGCCGGTGGAGGTGCTCCACGACCATGTCCAGCTGCCCGACGTCGAGCTCGTGATGGTCCTCGGCGGTGACGGAACCATCCTGCGCGCCGCCGAACTGGTCCGCGAGGTGGACGTGCCCCTGCTGGGGGTCAACCTGGGGCACGTGGGCTTCCTGGCCGAAAGCGAGCGCGCGGACCTGGCCCAGACCGTTGAATGGATTGCCAGCCGCGAGTACACGGTTGAAGAGCGGATGACCATCGATGTCCAGGTGTGGGTCCGCGGACAGAAGATTTGGCACACCTGGGCTTTAAACGAGGCCGCCATCGAGAAGGCCAACCGCGAACGGATGCTCGAAGTTGTCACCGAAGTGGATGAGCGCCCCCTGACGTCCTTTGGGTCCGACGGCATTGTGCTGGCCACTCCCACCGGCTCCACGGCCTACGCGTTCTCGGCCGGCGGACCGGTGGTCTGGCCGGAGGTGGAAGCCCTGGTGATCGTACCCATCAGTGCGCACGCGCTCTTCGCGAAGCCACTGGTCGTCTCGCCCCGGTCCAAGCTCGCTGTCGAAGTGCTCGGCCGGACCGACGCGCAGGGCGTCCTGTGGTGTGATGGCCGGCGCTCGGTGGACCTGCCGCCGGGTGCCCGCGTCGAGGTGACCAAGTCCGCCATCCCGGTACGGCTGGCCCGCACCCACCAGACCCCCTTCTCCGCCCGCCTGGTCCGAAAGTTTGAACTGCCCATCCACGGCTGGCGGGGCCCCGTGCCCAAGGCCGGTGCGGTGCACACGGGACCCATCCCGCTGGTACGTACGCCACGGCCCATGCCGCCGCTGCAGGTCCCGGAGCCGGACGCCGCGGGCGGCGACCCCGATTCGTCGACAGCAAAGTGAATCCATGATTGAAGAACTGAGAATCCGCGATCTGGGCGTCATCACCGATGCAACGCTTCCGCTCGGCCCGGGGCTGAGCGTGGTGACCGGCGAAACCGGCGCCGGCAAGACCATGGTGGTCACCGCCGTCGGCCTCCTGCTGGGGGCCCGGTCGGATGCCGGGGCCGTCCGCAGCGGCGCAAAGAGCGCCACGGCAGAGGCAGTCCTAAAGCTTGAGTCCGGGCACCCCGCCATCGCCCGCGCCCTTGATGCCGGCGCGGAAGCAGAAGAGTTCGACGACGGCGCCGAGCTGATCCTGGCGCGTCGCCTGGGTGCCGATGGCCGAAGCCGGGCGTTCCTGGGCGGCCGGGCCGCACCGGTGGGCGTGCTGGCCGAGATCGGCGAGTCGCTGGTGGTGGTGCACGGCCAGTCGGACCAGATCCGGCTCAAGAGCGCCACTGCCCAGCGCGAGGCGCTGGACAAATTCGCCGGGGATACCCTGGCCGGCCCTTTGGCCGCCTACCAGGATCTTTACGGCCGCTGGAAGGCCAGCCAGTCTGAGCTGGACAGCCTGCGCAGCGCCGCCCGGGACCGGCTCCGGGAAGCGGAATCACTGGAGGCCGCCCTCGCCGAGATCGACGGCGTGGACCCGCAGCCGGGCGAGGACGAGCTTCTTAAAGCGGAGGCCGTAAAGCTCGCCAACGTCGAAGAACTGCGGATTGCCGCCAGCACCGCGCACCAGGCCCTTATCGCCGAGGACTTTGGCGAAGCCGGGGACGCCACTACCTTGGTGGATGCGGCCAAGCGCACCCTGGAACATGTGGCAGAGCACGATGCCGAGCTCGGTTCCGCCGCCGCCCGGCTGGCCGAAGTCGGCTTCCTGCTCAACGACATCGCCACGGAACTTGCCAGCTACCAGGCAGGACTGGATTCGGAGGGGCCGGAACGGCTGGCCGAGATTGAGGACCGCAGGGCAGCCCTGGCCAAGCTGGTCCGCAAATACGCGCCCACCATCGACGAAGTGCTGGTGTGGGCCGAAACCGCGCGGGTCCGCTATGACGAACTGCAGGACGATTCCTCGCGCATCGAGGCGCTGGACGCCGAGGTGGTCCGGGCTGAAGCGGAGCTGAAAAAGCAGTCGGCAGCCATCAGCAAGATCCGCTCCAAGGCCGCCAAGGACCTCTCGGCCCGCGTCAGCGCCGAATTGAAGGCGCTCGCCATGGCGGACGCCACGCTGGTGATCAACCTTGAATCTGCCGGACAACTGGGCCCGCACGGCGGGGACGAGATCAGCTTCCTGCTCCAGCCCCACTCCGGCGCCCCGGCCCGGCCGCTCGGCAAGGGTGCATCCGGCGGTGAATTGTCCCGCGTCATGCTGGCGATCGAGGTAGTGCTCGCCGCCGTGGACCCGGTGCCTACGTTCGTCTTCGACGAGGTGGACGCCGGCGTGGGTGGACGGGCCGCGGTCGAGATCGGCCGGCGGCTGGCAATGCTGGCACGCCACGTGCAGGTGCTGGTGGTTACCCACCTTCCCCAGGTGGCCGCTTTCGCTGACCAGCACATCACAGTGACCAAAACCTCCGTCAGGGGAGCGGACGGCAAAACCGCCACCGGCTTCACATCAAGTGATGTCCGCCTCCTCGACGGTCCCGAACGGGTCCGTGAACTGGCCCGCATGCTGGCAGGCCAGGAGGACTCCGAATCGGCGCAGGCCCACGCCCGGGAACTGCTGGACGACGCCAAGCTCCTGCCCCAGCGGGCCTGACTGGCACAATCACGGGAAGGCTGAATTGATGATAGGCTCGAATTCCGTGGTGCAGCGATCAAATTCCCGTGTAAATTCCCGGTTCCCGGGCTCCTCCAAGACGACGAAGCACATTTTCGTCACCGGCGGTGTGGCGTCCTCGCTCGGTAAGGGACTGACGGCCTCAAGCCTTGGTCACCTGCTCCGGGCCCGCGGCCTGTCCGTGACGATGCAGAAGCTCGATCCCTACCTGAATGTGGATCCGGGCACAATGAACCCCTTCCAGCACGGCGAGGTCTTTGTCACCGACGACGGCGCCGAAACGGACCTCGACATTGGGCATTACGAGCGCTTCCTCGATGAGAACCTTGAGGGTTCCGCGAACGTGACCACCGGCCAGGTGTACTCCACCGTGATTGCCAAGGAACGCCGCGGCGAATACCTCGGTGACACGGTTCAGGTCATCCCGCACATCACGGATGAAATCAAACGCCGCATGCGCCTGCCCGCTGAGGGCAAGAACGCCCCGGATGTCATCATCACCGAAATTGGTGGCACCGTTGGCGATATTGAATCCCAGCCGTTCCTCGAATCCGCCCGCCAGGTCCGCCAGGATGTGGGCCGCGGCAACGTCTTCTTCGTCCACGTCTCGCTGGTTCCGTACATTGGACCGTCGCAGGAGCTGAAGACCAAGCCTACGCAGCACTCCGTTGCAGCGCTGCGTTCCATCGGTATCCAGCCCGAGGCAATCGTCATCCGTTCGGACCGCGAAGTTCCCGAAGCCATGCGCGCCAAGATCGGCCGCATGTGCGACGTCGACATCGAAGCCGTCATCGGCTGCCCGGACGCCCCCAGCATTTACGACATTCCGAAGACCCTGCACTCGCAGGGCCTGGACTCCTACATCGTGCGTGCCCTGGACCTGCCGTTCAAGGATGTGGACTGGACCAGCTGGGACAAGCTGCTCGACGCAGTCCACAACCCGAAGCACCAGGTCGAAATTGCCCTGGTGGGCAAGTACATTGACCTGCCGGACGCCTACCTCTCGGTCACCGAAGCGCTGCGTGCCGGCGGCTTCGCCAATGAGGCCAAGGTCAAGATCCGCTGGGTCCCGTCCGACGAGTGCGAAACCCGCGAGGGTGCCATCAGGGCGCTCGATGGCGTCGACGCCATCTGCGTGCCGGGCGGGTTCGGCATTCGCGGGCTCGAAGGCAAGCTCGGTGCCCTGAAGTTCGCCCGCGAGACCAAGCTCCCCGTCTTGGGCCTGTGCCTGGGCCTGCAGTGCATGGTCATCGAGTACGCCCGCAACGTGGTGGGCCTGGAGGGCGCATCCTCCAGCGAATTCGAGCCGGAGTCCAAGTACCCCGTGATCGCCACCATGGAGGAACAGCTTGAGTACGTCGAGGGTGGCGGCGACCTCGGCGGCACCATGCGCCTGGGCCTTTACGAAGCCAAGCTTGACGAAGGCTCGGTCATCGCCGGAACGTACGGCAAGACCACCGTCAGCGAACGCCACCGGCACCGTTACGAGGTCAACAACAAGTACCGCCAGCAGATTGCCGACAAGGGCCTGGTCTTCTCCGGCACGTCCCCGGACGGCAAGCTGGTGGAATTCGTTGAACTGCCCGCCGACATCCACCCGTACTATGTCGCCACGCAAGCTCACCCCGAGCTGAGCTCGCGGCCCACCCGTCCGCATCCGCTGTTCACCGGCCTGGTCAAGGCTGCCCTGGACCACCAGGGCGCAGGTTCGCAGGCTGTTGCCGACACGGCTGCGCCCGCGGCCGGGAAGCCCGTGGCATCCGGTACGGTTGCCGCTAAGTAGTCAATAGAGCAGAAGAAGGACGGCGCGATGCCTGGTACACCTGAAACCACCCCTGCCAAACAGGTTTCGGATGCACCAAGCCCGCGCCGTCTTTTGTCTACCGAGAAGGTGTACCAGGGCAGGATCTGGGACGTCGTCAGCGACACCTTCCAGCTGTCTGAGTCCGGGGATGCCCTCACCCGTGACTACATCGATCATCCCGGGGCAGTAGCAGTACTGCCCATGAACGCTGAGGGGCAGATCCTGCTTCTGAAGCAGTACCGGCACCCGGTGGGCATGGATCTTTGGGAAGTGCCGGCCGGCCTTCTCGACATCGAAGGCGAAGACTTCGTGGTGGGGGCTGCCCGCGAACTTGCCGAGGAAGCCGACCTCGCCGCCGGCACCTGGAACGTCCTGGCCGACGTCTTTAATTCCCCTGGCTCATCAAGTGAGGCAATCCGCATCTACCTTGCCCGCGACCTGACCGGGATCCCGCACCACGAACGCCACGAGCGCACGGACGAGGAAGCGGAGATCGAGTTCCACTGGATCAGCCTCGACGATGCCGTGGAATCGGTACTGGCCGGGCGCCTGCACAACCCGTCCGCCGTCGTCGGGATCCTCGCCGCCGCGGCGGCCCGCGCCGGCAACTACCAGGAACTCCGGCCCGCCGACGCCCCCTGGCCCGCACACCCCAGCCAGCGCTGATGGTCCCCGGTCCTTCGGCTGAACCCGTGATTTCGGTGGAACCGGCACCGAAATCGGCCGCGACCGGGGACCCGGCCGCGGGACGCCCCGGGGCCATCGACCGGGCCATCACCGACTACCTGCAGCATGTGGGCGTGGAACGGGGATTGGCTGCCAACACACTGGCAGCCTACCGCCGGGACCTGGCCCGGTACGCCCGCTACCTCGCCGCTGCCGGCTGCGGCCGCCCGGAGGACATCACCCGGCACCACGTCACCGGCTACGTCCGTGCCCTCTCCGACGGTTCCGACGGCGGCTCCACCCTGGGCGTGCGGTCAGCGGCCCGAACGGTGGTGGCGGTGCGTGGACTGCACAAGTTCTGGGCGTTGGAAGGCTACACGCCGGCCGATCCTGCCAGCGAAGTCCATCCGCCGATGGCCGGCAAACGGCTGCCCAAGGCCATCAGCGTCGATGAGGTAACCCGCATCCTCGAGGCCGCCGGAACGGACACAGCCACGGGGCTGAGGGACCGTGCCCTGCTCGAATTCCTCTATTCCACCGGGGCACGGATCAGTGAGGCCGTGGGATTGGACGTCGATGACATATCCCTCGCAGAGCCCGGCTCAGGACCCGCCATCGTCCGGCTCTTCGGCAAGGGGTCGAAAGAACGGCTGGTACCGCTGGGCTCCTACGGAGTGCGTGCCCTCGAGGCCTACCTGGTCCGCGGCCGGACGCTGCTCGCCGCCAAAGGCAAAGGTACGCCGGCGCTTTTCCTCAACGCCCGCGGTGGAAGGATCAGCCGGCAGAGTGCCTGGACCATCCTGAAGGCGGCGGCAGAGAAAGCCAACATCACCAGGGACGTCTCACCCCATACGCTGCGGCATTCATTCGCCACCCACCTCCTCGAAGGCGGCGCTGACGTCCGCGTGGTTCAGGAACTGCTGGGCCACGCCTCCGTGACAACCACCCAGGTGTACACCCTGGTCACGGCCGATACCCTGCGGGAGATCTACGCCGCGGCGCACCCGAGGGCGCTGGGCTGATCACCGGGGTCCGGCCCCCGGAGCTTGCATCAATCCCCACAAAAAACTTCCTGCGACTGTAAGAATCAGCCAGGCCCGGGACACTTAGTCTTCAAGAGGAAGTCAATACGTGTCCGGGGGGAAATACTATGTTGGCAGCGGAAGAGCAGGCATTCATCGATCTGCATTCCCAGCATTCGGGGCGGGTCTATCGGTACATCGCCTGCCGTATCAGCGACACGTGCCGGGCCGAGGAGTTGGCGGCCGACGTGTTCCGGATTGCATGGGAAAAACAACTGCCGGAGCCGCCCGGCATCGGATGGTTGCTCGCCACGGCCCGGAATGTGCTCGGCAACGAGTTCAGGGGCCGTCGCCGCCGCCAGGAACTTCTTGACCGGCTGCAGGGCGAAGCACGCGGCAACGTTCCGCAGGAAGATACCGGGGAACAGGCTGCGGTAGCGGACATACTTGGCCGCCTTCGGGAGCGGGACCGCGAGATCCTCATGCTCAGTTATTGGGATGACCTGACCATCCCCGAACTTGGCCAGGCCCTTGAATGCTCTCCCTCAACCGCTTCCGTTCGGCTGCACCGTGCACGCCGGGCCTTCGCCAAGGCCGCACCGGCACATCTCATGACCGAACGGAAGGACTAGCCATGGATCGCATCGAGCAGTTGATGAAGGCCGCCAAACCCCGGCCCACGGCACCGGACACGACGGCCGGAGGCAGCGGCGCCCGGGCCTTGGCGCCCACGGAGGACACTGACGTCATCCGTTTGACGGCGCGGGCACCGGAACGAGGCAACCAGCGGGCACGGACGGCCGTCCGGACAACTGCTGCGACCCTGCTCGCGACCGCAGCCGTGGCGGCCGCTGTGTTCGTGGGTGGAACCATGGCTCAGCGGCCCACGGCTGGACCAGGGGCGGTGCCCTCGGAATCAACCGGAAGCCCTCCGCCGGCGGCCAGCCCGTCCGCCACACCGTTTGCCAGCGAACATCCTGCTGCCACCGCTTCACCCTTGGCAGCCCCGTCGGTGAACCCGGCCGCCGGTGGCTTGAGAACCGGCGGCGTGCCCTGCACCATGGACAACGTGGACCTGCAGCGAAGCGACCAGCAGCGCGTCGTCTTTCCGATCCCCGCCGACCAACAACATCTCTACACCGTCCTGGGTTGTGCCGACGGCTGGCTCGCTTTTTCCATCTCGGACGAGGGAGCCAAGGCCCTTCAACTCGACGGTGGCAACGTGTGGTACCAGCTTGCCAAGTTAAAGGACGGGCGGTTCCTTTGCGACTTCCGGCAGGTGTATTCCAGCGTCTTCAACTGGGAATTCCAGGCAATGAACAACCAAGGCCTGACGCCACAACAGGCAATGGACAAGGAATTTGAGCAGAAGGGGCTCCCGGTGGAATACCGTTCGGAACTTGTTGGCGCGGGACCGGCCGCTGGATAGCGAAGGCCCTCACCAGCTGGCATAGGGTTGAGCACATGCAATTCACCGCCGTGACTCTTTGCTTCCTGCTCCGTGACGGGGCCGACGGGACCGAGGTCCTTCTGGGGCTGAAGCAGACAGGTTTCGGCAGGGGCAAGATCGTGGGCATTGGCGGCCACGTTGAACCGGGGGAGACCGACGAGCAGGCGGTGGTCCGGGAAGTCCTGGAAGAAACCGGTGTGGTGCTGCGGGTGGAAGACCTGGCGGACGCCGGATCGGTCTACTTCGTCTTTCCGGCCCGGCCGGAGTGGAACATGCAGACCAGGCTCTTCACCGCCCGGCTGTGGCAGGGCGAGCCGGCCCCCAGCGACGAAATCCTGCCCGAATGGTTCCCTGTGGACACCCTTCCCGTGGAACGGATGTGGCAGGACGCGGACCACTGGCTCCCCGTGGTGCTCGAAGGCGGGACCGTGAGGGTCGTGGTCACCATGGACGCCGACAACGAATCCGTCGCCTCGTCCGAGAGCCAGTTGGGCTGAACTGCCGGCAGCCGGCGCTTGCACAACCACAATGCTTAACGCCCGACGGCGGGTGGGCACCATGGTGCCCACCCGCCGTCGGGCGGCCTGCACATGCTAGGGAAGGTGCCGTTCCTCCGGGCCGATGTACTCGCTCAGCGGCCTGATCAGGGAGTTGGCGTCCAGCTGCTCCATGATGTGCGCCGTCCAACCCGTGATCCGGCTGGCTACGAACAGGGGAGTGAAGGTCGCGGTGTCGAAGCCCATGAGGTGGTACGTCGGTCCGGCCGGGTAGTCGAGGTTCGGCTTGATGGCCTTCGCCTCGTCCATCGCGCTCTCCAGTCCGTTGTACAGCCCCAGCAGCTCCGGGCGGCCGTAGTGCGCAATCATCTTGTCCAGGGCGGCCTTCATGGTGGGCACCCGGGAATCGCCGTGCTTGTACACGCGGTGGCCGAAGCCCATGACTTTCTTCTTCTGTGCCAGGGCATCTTCCATCCATGCCTTGGCCCGGGCGGCAGCTTCTTCGAGGGATTCCTCCTGCCGGATGCCGATCTCGTCGAAGGTGTGCATGACGGCTTCGTTCGCGCCGCCGTGCAGCGGACCCTTGAGCGCCCCGATGGCTCCGGTCACGGCGGAATGCAGGTCCGAGAGTGTCGAGGTGATCACGCGGGCGGTGAAGGTGGAGGCATTGAAGGAGTGCTCGGCGTAGAGGATCATCGAGACGTTGAAGGCCTCCACCACCTCCGGGACCTGTTCCTCGCCGAAGGTCATCCACAGGAAGTTTGCAGAGTAGCCCAGGTCATCGCGTGGCTCAACCACGTCCTGCCCGTGCCGGCGGCGCTGGTCATAGGCCACCACCGCGGGCATGGCGGCGAACAGGTCGATGGCCTTGGCCATGTTGGCGTCCCGGGAGGAATCCTCGGCCAGGGGGTGCCGGGCGCCCATCACCGACGCGGCGGTCCTGCAGACGTCCATCGGATGCGCGGTGTCGGGCAACGCGTCGATGACTGTCTTGACCACCGGATCCAGCGCCCGGCCGGCCCGTTCCCGCGCGGAAAATTCCGTGAGTTGGTCCTTCGTGGGGAGCTCTCCGTTCCAGAGCAGGTAGGCGACTTCCTCGAAGCTGCACCTGGCAGCCAGTTCCTGGACAGGATAGCCGCGGTAGAGCAGCGAGTTGGTGTCCGGGTTGACCTTCGAAACCGCGGTGTAATCCACCACGACGCCGGCGAGGCCCTTTTTGATCTCATTTTCAGCCATGCTGAAACTCCTTTGTTCCTAACGCCTGTTGACCGGCCGGGGCCGGCAGTCCGGTGGGGTGTCAGATTCCGGGGATCTGGAAGTTGAAGACCCCGGTGTCAAAGCGGTTGTAGGCCTCGTAGTCGACGAGGTCGTAGAGACGCGCACGGGTCAGCATGCTCGAAACCTGGGCCTCCTGGGTGCCGTCGGATTTGATCGATTCCAGAGTACGCTCAGCAGCGCCCATGGCACTACGCAGCAGCGTCACCGGGTAGATGACCATGTTGACGCCGACGCCGGCCAGTTCGTCCACCGTGAAGAGGTCGCTTTTGCCGAACTCGGTCATGTTGGCCAGGATGGGCACGTCGACGGCGTCGCGGATGGCCTGGAATTCGCTGAGGTCTCGCATGGCTTCGGGGAAGATGGCGTCCGCGCCGGCGTCGACGAGTGCTTTCGCCCGGTCTTGGGCGGCGTGGAGTCCGTCGGTGGCGCGGATGTCGGTGCGGGCCATGATGAGGAAGTTCGGGTCGCGGCGGGCGTCGGCCGCGGCGCGGATGCGTTTGGTGGCGGTATCCAGGTCCACGACGTTCTTACCGTCCAGGTGGCCGCAGCGCTTCGGGTTGAACTGGTCCTCGATATGAAGGCCGGCAAGGCCGGCGTTCTCCAGTTCCTGCACGGTGCGTGCCACGTTCATGGGTTCGCCGAAACCGGTGTCCGCGTCGACGATCGAGGGCAGGTCCGTCATCCGGGCGATCTGCCCGGCGCGGGTGGCCACCTCGGTGAGCGTGGTGAGCCCGATGTCCGGCAGGCCCAGGTCGTTGGCGAGGACGGCACCGGAGATGTAGACCCCGGCGAAGCCCTTTTCTTCGATCAGCCGGGCGGAGAGCGGGTTGAAGGCGCCGGGGAACTGCTGCACAGTCCCGGAGGCGAGCAGTTCCCTGAACCGGATCCGTTTCTGTTCCGGGGTGGTTTTTGAGTACAGCATTTAGAACAGTCCCTTGGGTGCGGCGTTCAGGTCGATGACGCCGGGGGCGGCGGTGATGTTCAGCTGGTCCAGCTCGCCCGCGGCGAGTTCGGGGAGGCGTTCGACGGCGGCGAGGAACCGTTCGATCTCGGCCTCCTCCACCAGGCCTACGGCGAGGGTGCGGAACTTGTTGATGTACTGTTCCCGGGCGAACGGGCGGGCGCCGAGCGGGTGGGCGTCGGCGACGGCGATCTCATCACGTATGACGGCGCCGTCCTTGAGCGTGATTTCCACGGACCCGCCGAAGGCCTTCTCGGCGATGTCCAGGGAGTGGTAGCGGCGGGTCCATTCTGGATCCTCCACCGTGGTCACCCTGTGCCACAGCTCCACCGTGTCCGGCCTTGCTGCGCGGTCGGGGGCGTAGGAGTCCACGTGGTGCCAGGCGCCGTCCTGCAGGGCCACGGTGAAGATGTAGGGGATGGAGTGGTCCAGGGTTTCCCGGGATGCGGTGGGGCTGTATTTCTGGGGGTCGTTGGCGCCGGAGCCGATCACGTAGTGGGTGTGGTGGCTGGTCCTGATCAGCACGGATTCGACGTTGGCCGGGTCGGTGACCTCCGGGTGCTCTTTGTGGAGTTTGCGGGCCAGGTCGATCCACGCCTGGGCCTGGTATTCGGCCGAGTGTTCCTTGGTGTAGGTGTCCAGGATGGCGCGCTTGGCTTCACCCGGGGTGGGGAGCGGAACCATGTAGGAGGCGTCCGGGCCGTCGAGCATCCAGGCGATGACACCGTCTTCGCCTTCGTAGATCGGCACGGGCGAGGTCTGGCCGCGCATGGCCCGGTCGGCGGATTCGATGGCCATCTTGCCGGCGAACGCGGGGGCGTGGGCCTTCCAGGTGGAGATTTCGCCCTTGCGTGACTGCCGGGTGGCGGTGGTGGTGTGCAGTCCCTGGCCGACGGACTGGAAGATGGTCTCGACGTCGAGCCCCAGCAGGGTGCCGATCCCGGCCGCGGCGGAGGGGCCCAGGTGGGCCACGTGGTCGATCTTGTGCTTGTGCAGGCAGATCGCCTTGACCAGGTTCACCTGGATCTCGTAGCCGGTGGCGATGCCCCGGATCAGGTCCCGGCCGCTGGAACCCACGTGCTGGGCCACGGCGAGGATCGGCGGAATGTTGTCACCCGGGTGGGAGTAGTCCGCAGCAAGGAAGGTGTCGTGGTAGTCCAGTTCCCGGACGGCCACACCGTTGGCCCAGGCCGCCCACTCCGGGGAGGCCCGTTCCTCGATGCCGAAGACCTTCGAGCCCTTGCCGCCGGTCGTGGGACCATGGGTCAGTGCCTGGGCGCGGGCGGCGACGATGGGGGCCCGGTTCAGCGACGCGACCGCCACGGACGCGTTATCGATGACGCGGTTGATCACCATGTCGGTCACGTCGTCAGAAACCTCCACGGGGTCCGCGGCGACCTGGGCGATCTTGTAGGCGAGCTGGTCCTCGCGGGGCAGGTTCTCTTCGCTCTTGTAGACGCGGACGTGGTGTTCCTTAACCATGGTGCTCCTTCGGGTGGGACGCGTGGGTTGCTTTGACGTGGGAGAGGCTGCGGTGCAGGTGCACAATCGTGGCCGCTTCGGCGAGCTTCGGATTGCCTTCGGCGATTGCTTCGGCGATCGCTGCGTGCTCGGCGGCCGCGGCAGTGAGGCGGGCGGTGTCGTCGGCGGCCAGCCTGCGGATCCGGACCAGGTGCACGCGCAGGCTTCGCATGGCCTGGGCCAGGTAGGAGTTGGAGATGGCGGCATCGATGGCGGTATCCAGCCGTCCCACCAGTTCGTAGTAGTCATGGCGGGCGGGATCGTCGCCGTTGATCATGTCCGGGGCCTGGATCAGCTCGCGCTGCAGTTGCTCGAAGGTGGCCGTATCGCCGCGGCTGGCCGCCAGGGCCGCGGCCCTGCCCTCAAGGGTCTCCCGCAGTTCGAACAGTTCGTCGATGTCGTCAAGGGAGATATCGGTGACGACGACGCCGCGGCCGCCCGCCGTCGTCAGGCCTTCCGCGGTGAGCCGGCTGAGGGCTTCGCGCAGCGGAGTACGCGAGACGCCGAGCCGCTCGGATTGCTCCACCTCGGCAAGAACGGTCCCCGGGGCCAGCCGCCACTCGACGATGTCCTCGCGGAGGGCCGCATAGGCCTTATCACTGGCGCGCATGCAGTCTCCTTCCTGGGTTGACGTTCTTCAGTGTATACACAGAGTGGTGGTAGACCAAGGAAACTTGAGTATTTACCCTGCGAATCCTTTTCTGTGTATACATGGGGCTTCAATACCTGCTACAACGTACGTGGCGGCAGGCCGCGGAGCCGGCCACGGCCCGGCTCGGCGCGATCCATTCGGCGGCTTGGCGCCGAGGGAACTTACCGCCCGCATCCAGGGCGTGCTGAAGGGGACTGAAGCGCAGTAGGACGTCTGGCCCGGGACCTCAGCGGGCTGTCCACCGGTATTCGTTCTCCGGCCTGCCGGGGGTGCCGTAGCGGGCGGTGCGGGAGACGGTGCCGGCGTCGGCAAGGTATTCCAGGTACCTTCGGGCTGTTACGCGGGACATGCCCAGGGCATCCATGACCTCCGTGGCAGATACTGCCTCGGGTTGTTGGCGGAGGAACTCCTGGACCGAACCGAGCGTCGAAGTGGAGAGCCCTTTGGGCAACGGCAATTCGGAGGGAGCCCGTAAGCTGGCGAAGGCCTGGTCCACCTCACTCTGCGAGGCGCTCCCCCTGCCGGCTCCGGCGCCGGAGCCGGCCAACTGCTGCCGGAATAGGCGGTAGCTTTCCAGCTTGTCCGAGAACGTGGCGAACGTGAACGGCTTAATCAGGTACTGCACCACGCCGATAGCGACCGCGCTGCGGACGATGGCCAGCTCGCGGACGGCAGTAATGGCGATGATGTCGGCGAGGATCCCGGCCGAGCGCATCCGCCGGGCAATATCCAGGCCGTGCAGGTCCGGCAGGTTCATGTCCAGCAGGACCAGTTCCACGGGCTCTCCCGCGGCCACGAATTCGTTCAGCAGCCGCAGGGCCGACTGGCCGTCGGGGGCGGTCCCGGCGAGCTCGAATCCGGGCAGTCGTCCCACGTAGGCGGCGTGCGCTGCCGAGGCGACCGCTTCATCCTCGACGACGAGGACCCGGATATTGCTCACTGTCTGTGCTCCTTCTCCGGGGACACCGCCGCAGGCAGGAATACTTCGAACTTGGCGCCGTTCCGTCCGTTGATGGCCAGAGTACCGCCCAAACGGCGCACTGCCTGGCGTACCAGCGCCAGTCCCACCCCCCGGCCTCCGGGTCCGGCCGGCTTGGTGCTGAATCCGTGCCGGAAGATCAGTTCGGCATCGGCCGGGGCGATGGGGGTCCCGGAATCGTTGACTGCGATGTCCAAGCCTTCCTCGTCGGCTTCCAGGGTCAGCTGCACCCGTCGCGGAGCGGGAGCGTCGGCTGCCGCGTCAATGGCATTGTCCAGCAGGTTGCCCATGATCGTCACCAGGTCCTGGACGGCGATACCCGGCGTCGAGCCGGAGCCCACGGTGGACACATCCAGCTGGACCCCGCGCTCATGGGCCTCGGCCACCTTGCCCATGACCAGGGCACCCACCACCGGTTCATCGATGGAGCTCACCATGTCATCGGTCAGCTGCTGGCTCAACGCCAGGTCCTTCGTGGCAAAGTCCAGGGCCTCCCCGGTCCGGCCCAGCTCCAGGAGCGACACCATGGTGTGCAGCCGGTTGGCGTGTTCATGGGTCTGCGCCCGCAACGCATCGGACAGGGTCCGCATGGTCTGCAACTCGTTGCCCAGGGCTTCGATTTCCGTCCGGTCCCGGAGCGTCGCAACTGTTCCATACACCGGAACCTTGCCGCGCGCACCGCGAGCCTCCGGACCCCGGGCAGGGCCTTGGTTGACCACCAGCACGCGCGAACCTGTCAGGACCATCTCGTCCTTGGTGGTACGTCCGGAATCGAACAGGCTGCGAAGCTCGCTGTCCAGCGGGAGATCGGCCAGCGACGGCGGCTTGGTGGGGTCATTGCTGCCGGTCTCAGCCAGGCCCAGCAGCTCGGCGGCCTGGTCGTTGTACATCACCACCCGCTTCCTGGCATCGATAAGGATCAGCCCTTCGCGGACTGAGTGAAGTACCGACTCGTAGTAGGCGAACAGCTGGGCCAATTGTTCAGGTCCCCAGCCGCGCGTCACCCGGCGCAGGTACCGGCCCAGCAGCCACGAGGCCAGGGAACCGCCCACCAACAGGGCAATGCCAAGGGCCAGCAGCACGGGAAGCCGCGCAGCGAAGGCAACATCGACGTTGCGGACCGTCACGCCCACGGCCACAAGCGCCTTGATTGTTCCCGCCGAATCCTTGACCGGAACGATGGTCCGGACGGAAGGCCCCAGGGTTCCCGCCGTGACTTCGGTAAACGTCCGGCCCTGCAAGGCGGCGTCGATGGACCCGATGTAGGGCCGGCCCAGCTCCTCATCCCGGGGATGCGTCCAGCGGGTCCGGTCGGGGGCCATGATGGTGATGAAATCTACCCCGGCCGCGGCGGTGACATTCTTGGCATAGGGCTGCAGGAGCACTGAGGGGTCCGGCGTGGCAGCGGCCTGGAGTACCAGGGGATTGGCGGCGATGGACGCGGCCACCCCCTCCATCCGGCGGCCGGCTTCGTCATAGGTCCGGTCCCGCGCGTCAACGTAGGCCGCGGTTCCCACGATGGCAATGAAGCACACGACAATCAGCAGGTTTGCCACGAAGAGCCGGCGGGCGATACTCCAGCGGTGGATCATGCGTATCTCCTTCTGGCCCTGCACGTGCCGCGACCAATATGAACGCAACGGTGAGCTGGATCACGGGGTGCCCAATGATGGATATCACATTGCACGGACGTTTGAGCCCAGAGATTGCGCCGCAGCGTCTATCAGAATATCCACAAGGAGACACATCATGGCCTCTCAACGAGGAGAGTCGCTCGAAACCGCGACGCCGCGACGCAAAGGGCTCGACAAAACCCATTATCTCTACATCGCCGTCATAGCCGCCGTCGTCCTCGGCGCGGTGGTCGGCCTGCTGTTCCCGGAGGTCGCCAAGAACCTCAAGCCCCTGGGCGACGGCTTTATCAAGCTCATCAAGATGATGATCGCGCCGGTCATTTTCTGCACCATCGTCCTGGGCATCGGCTCCATCGCCAAGGCAGCAACAGTGGGCAAGGTAGGCGGTCTGGCCCTTGGCTACTTCGTCATCATGTCAACCTTTGCTTTGGCTATCGGCCTCGTGGTGGGCAACATCGTCCACCCCGGCGAAGGCCTGAAGCTCTCGCCGTACGATCCCAACAAGAAGGCAGCGACAGACAGTACCGTCGACTTCCTGCTGGGCATCATCCCCAGTGACATCCCGGTCCTGCCCACCCTGCTGGCCGCCATCCTGGTTGGCTTCGCACTGCAGAAGATGGGCCCTCAGGGCGCTCCGATCCTCAAAGCCATCGGCCACGGCCAGGCCCTCGTGTTCCGGGTCCTCATCATGATCATGTGGCTCGCTCCGGTAGGTGCCTTCGGTGCCATTGCCGCCGTCGTGGGCGCCACCGGCATCCAGGCCATCGTGAGCATGTTCACCCTGATGGTGGCGTTCTACATCACCTGTGCGCTGTTCATTGTCGTTATCCTCGGCGGACTTCTCCAGGTGGTGGCCGGCGTCAGCATCTTCAAGCTGATGAAGTACCTGGCCCGCGAGTACCTCCTGATCTTCTCCACGTCCTCCTCCGAGGCCGCACTGCCGCGGCTGATCGCCAAGATGGAACACCTTGGAGTCTCCAAGCCCGTCGTCGGCGTGACCGTGCCCACCGGATACTCCTTCAACCTGGACGGAACGGCCATTTACCTGACCATGGCATCGCTCTTCGTGGCCAACGCCATGGGAACCCCGCTGGACCTGGGCGCCCAGATCTCCCTGCTGATCTTCATGATCATCGCCTCCAAGGGCGCCGCAGGTGTGTCAGGTGCCGGCCTGGCCACCCTGGCGGCCGGCCTCCAGGCACATGCCCCCCAGTTGCTGGGCGGCGTCGGCATGATCGTCGGCATCGACCGCTTCATGTCCGAGGCCCGCGCGCTGACCAACTTCACCGGCAACGCCGTCGCCACCGTCCTGATCGGCACCTGGGTCAAGGAGATCGACGGCGGCCAGGTCACCCGCGTCCTCTCCGGCGAGGCCCCGTTCGATGAGCAGACCATGATCCCCGGTCACGGCGAAATGGCACCCAAGGAAGAGGGTGCCCGGGAAGCAGCCAAGGCCTGATCTTCACCGGCGCCAGCGAACAAAACCGCCCCTGCAGCCCCTGCTGCAGGGGCGGTTTTATTGCGTCCAACCCTCAACCTTCGACCTCAACTAGAGGGTCAAGGCTCAACATTCGCGGAAAGTCAAGTTCCGTCGAATGCCGTGTCGGGCGCTGTAACCTAAGGATCAGAACGAACGCCGCTGGCGAGCCAGCGGCAGGAAATCACCGTCATCGAAAGTGTGGACAGATACGTGAGCAGCGAACAGGGTTCGGCAACTCTGGAGGGCACGGAATTCGACCTGGAAAACGCGGTGATGGGCCCCACCGGGCGCCCATACCGGGAGTTCCCGGAACCCGCGCCGCTGTCCTCCCACGGCCCGGCCCGCGTCATTGCCATGGTCAACCAGAAGGGCGGCGTCGGAAAGACGACCTCCACCATCAACCTCGCCGCGGCGCTCGCGGAATACGGCCGCCGCGTCCTGTTGGTGGACTTCGATCCCCAGGGTGCGCTCTCGGCGGGCCTTGGCGTCAATCCGCACGAGCTCGACCTCACCGTCTACAACGTCCTGATGGACCGCAAGGTGGACATCCGCGACGCCATCCACCAGACCGGCGTCGACAACGTCGACCTGCTGCCGGCCAACATCGACCTCTCCGCCGCAGAAGTGCAACTGGTCAACGAAGTAGCGCGCGAACAGGTCCTGGACCGTGCGCTGAAGAAGGTCGAAGACGATTACGACGTCGTCCTCATCGACTGCCAGCCGTCCCTCGGCCTCCTGACCGTCAACGCCCTCACCGCAGCACACGGCGTCATCATCCCGCTGATCTGCGAGTTCTTCGCGCTCCGCGCGGTGGCGCTCCTGGTCGAAACCATCGACAAAGTCCAGGACCGGCTGAACCCGCGCCTGCAGGTGGACGGCGTGCTGGCCACCATGTACGACGCCCGCACGCTGCACAGCCGGGAAGTCATCACCCGCCTGGTGGAGGCCTTCGGAGACAAAGTCTTCGAGACCGTCATCAAACGCTCCATCAAATTTGCCGATGCCACCGTCGCCGCGGAACCCATCACCAGCTACGCGGGGAACCATGTGGGGGCTGACGCCTACCGCCGGCTGGCCAAGGAACTGATCGCCCGCGGCGGCGCACCGTAACCAACGCCGTGGCCGAATCAAAGCCCGGCTTCGAGGTGCGGCTGGCCAACTTCACCGGCCCCTTCGACCTCCTCCTGGGGCTCATTGCCAAGCACCAGCTGGACATCACCGAGGTGGCCATCGCCACCGTGACGGATGAGTTCATCAAGTACATCCGGAAACTGCAGGAACTCGGCGAAGAATGGGCCCTGGACGAGGCCAGCGAATTCCTGGTGATCGCAGCGACGTTGCTCGACCTCAAGGCGGCACGGCTCCTTCCCGCCGGTGAGGTTGAGGACGACGAGGACATTGCGCTGCTGGAGGCACGGGACCTGCTTTTCGCCCGGCTGCTCCAGTACAAGGCCTTCAAGCACGTGGCAGGAATCCTCGGCGAGACCCTGCACCAGGAGGGCCGGCGGTTTCCACGGCAGGTTGCGCTGGAAGAGCAGTTCGCGGCAATGCTGCCCGAACTCGTTTGGAAGCACACCCCTGAACAATTCGCTGCGCTGGCCGAGGCTGCCTTGCGGCCCAAGGCAGCGGCGCAGCCGCCCCAGGTGGCGCTTGGCCACCTCCACGGCGGCAACGTCAGCGTCAAGGAGCAGGCCGAGATGCTGGGGCTGCGCCTGCAACGGGAGTCTCCGCTGTCCTTCCGATCCCTGATCGCGGACGCCGAATCAACCTTGGTGGTGGTGGCCCGGTTCCTGGCCCTGCTGGAGCTGTTCCGGGACAAGGCGGTCTCATTCGACCAGCTGTCCCCGCTGGCGGAGCTGGCCATCCACTGGACAGCCGATGGCCATGACTGGTCGGCAGAGCATCTCAGCGAAGAATACGAGGAACAACTGTGAACCCGGAACCGCACCCGATGGAGCCAGCGGAGGACCTCGAGGACGGACACGACGCCGCCGGGCTTCCCGGTGGCGCCAAGGCCGCCCTCGAGGCCGTCCTGATGGTCCTGGACGAGCCGGCCACGGAGGAGGAGCTCGCCGCAGGGATCGGCCTCACGGTCACCACGGTGCGCTCCCTGCTGGCAGAACTGCAACGCGAGTATGACGGCTATACTGTTAACGCCCCGGATATGGAGAATGCCAGCGCTGCTGGCCTGGGCTCCAGCCCCCGGGGTTTTGAATTGCGGAACATCGCCGGTGGCTGGCGGATCTACTCCCGCGCCGAATTTGCCGACATCGTGGGCAAGTACGTGCTCGAGGGGCAGACCACCAGGCTTACCCAGGCGGCATTGGAAACACTGGCAGTCATCGCGTACCGCCAACCCGTTTCACGGGCCAGGGTGTCTGCAATTCGCGGAGTCAATGTTGATTCTGTCGTACGGACACTCGCCCAGCGCGGGCTGATCGAGGACGCGGGAACCGATCCCGAGTCCGGCGCAATCCTTTACCGGACCACCTCCTATTTCCTTGAACGGATGGGAATCGGTTCAGTGGGGGAGTTGCCCCACCTGTCGCCGCACCTACCAGGGCTCGACGGGATCGCGGAGTTCTACGACGCCGACACGATGTAGGCAGGGCACGCCCTGTCCGCGTCAATTCACTTACCAGGGCAGACGAAGTCTGCATGGCTGGCTAGGGTTGTCCTTGGACATCTCTGCGGGCCAAAACATCGAAGGACGGGTCATGACACAGGCGGGACGCCAGGGTTCACCACGTAACGGATCAGGACGCGGAGGGAACGACCGCAACGCGTCACAGCGCGGGAATTCACCCCAGCGCGGCAACCAGGGCGGAGGCTCCCGGGGCGGAGCAGCAAAGCGCGCGTCCGCCTTCGGCGGCGACCGCCCGCAGCGGGCACCCAAGCCGCGCGAGGAACGCTTCATCGACCCCGACCTGGCGGGGGATCAGCAGGGGCGCGCAGCCGGTAGCTCCAAGCCGGCCACGCCGTCGTCGCGCAAGCCCGCTGCCCGCAAGCCGGGGGCCAAGAAGGCGCCCGGAACTCCCGGCGCACCCAAGCCAAAGCCCCGCACCGGCGCGCCCGGCGCGGCAGCCTCCCGCGCCTTCGGCAGCGAACGCTTCGGCCAGAACCTCGGCCCGGTCCGCAAACCTGCCCGCAGGAAAGGCCCCCGCGGCAACGTTCCCCAGTCCGAACTCCACGATGCCGGCGGCGTCCGCCTCCAGAAAGTGATGGCGTCAGCTGGGGTCGCCTCCCGGCGTGTCTGCGAAGAGATGATTGCGGAAGGCCGGGTGGAAGTGGACGGCCAGGTGGTCACCGAGCTCGGTGTCCGCATCGACCCCAAGACCGCCGTCATCCACGTTGACGGCCTGCGGATCCAGCTGGACGAGAACCTGGTGTACATGGTGTTCAACAAGCCCAAGGGCGTGGTGTCCACCATGGAGGACCCGGAGGGCCGCCCCTGCATCAGCGACTTCCTGAAGAACAACAAGAACACCGGCGAACGCCTCTTCCACGTGGGCCGGCTGGACGTCGCCACCGAGGGACTGCTGCTGCTGACCAACGACGGCGAACTCGCCAACCGGCTGACCCACCCCTCCTACGAGGTACCCAAGACGTACCTGGTCCAGGTGCGCGGGCCGTTCCCGCAGGGTGTTGGTGCCCAGTTGAAGGCCGGCGTCGAGCTCGAGGACGGTTTCGCTTCCGTCGACTCCTTCCGGCTGGTGGACTCCACACCCGGCCATGTGCTGATCGAGGTGGTGCTCCACTCCGGCAAGAACCGGATTGTCCGGCGCCTCTTCGACGCCGTCGGGTTCCCCGTCCAGCGTCTGGTCCGCGTCAAGGTGGGCCCCATCGGGCTCGGAGACCAGCGCCAGGGCAGCATCCGCAACCTGGGCAAGCAGGAAGTCGGCCACCTGCTGGCATCCGTAGGGCTCTGATCCATGTCCGCGTTCAAAAGCCACGGCCGCGGCCACCTGGACGGGCCTGTGGTGGTCATCGGCGCCGGACTGCTGGGCACCAGCATCGGGCTGGGCCTGCGCGGGCGCGGCGTACCGGTGTTCCTGTCCGATCCCTCACCCACCAACCAGGCAGTGGCGGTGGACATCGGGGCCGGCCGCCCGCTGTCCGAGCTCGGCAGCGGCAAAGCCCAACTCGTGGTGGTTGCCGCTCCGCCCGACGTCACCGCCGACGTCGTTTACCAGGCGCTCTCTGACTACCCTGACGCCGTCGTGGTGGACATCGCCAGCGTCAAGGCGGACATCCTTGCCCGGCTCCGGAGCCTGGGCGCCGATCTGTCCCGGTACGTGGGCACCCACCCCATGGCCGGCCGGGAAAAGTCCGGTCCGGTAGCTGCCCGCGGCGAGTTGTTCACCTCCATGCCCTGGGTGTTGTGCCCGTCAGAGGAGACCTCAGGCCATGCTCTGCAGGTGGCCCGTTCGCTTGCTTCCGACTTGGGAGCTGTCGTCTCGCAGTTCACGGCGGATGAGCACGATGAAGCCGTCGCCCTGGTGTCGCACCTGCCCCAGGTCATGTCCTCCCTGGTGGCCAGCCGCCTGCAGGGGACTCCGCTGCACGCACTTTCGCTGGCGGGCAACGGCTTGCGCGACGTCACCAGGATCGCCGCCAGCGATCCCACCCTGTGGGTCCAGATCCTGGGCGGCAACGCGGCCAAAGTCGTGGAGATCCTTTACGGTGTCCGCGAGGACCTGAACAGGCTCATCGGAACCCTGGAGCAGCCCACTGCGCCAGGCGCCCGCCTGGACCTGGCCCAGCTCATCAGTGAGGGCAACGCCGGCCAGGCACGGATTCCAGGCAAGCACGGCGGCCCGCCGCAGGCGTATTCCTGGCTGACCGTCCTGGTGGATGACAAGCCGGGCCAGATCGCGCAGCTGCTCACGGAGATCGGTGAAATCGGCGTGAATGTTGAAGATCTCCGGCTGGATCATTCATCCGGACAAAACGTTGGCATGGTGGAATTGTCTGTGTTGCCGAACAAGCACGACCACCTGATCGAAGCCCTCAACGACCGCGGATGGCGGGTACTTCAGTAATGACACAGGAACTTCTCGAAACCATGCGCGCGCTGCGTATCGGCCGGCCCCTGGTGGTCGCCATTGACGGACCGTCCGGCTCCGGCAAATCCAGCGTGAGCAAGGAAGTCGCCCGCCGCCTCCGGCTTGCCTACCTGGACACGGGGGCCATGTACCGTGCCCTGACCTGGTACTGCGTGAGCCAGGGGATCGACCTGGAGGACACCCCGGCCGTGGAGCAGGCGTCCCGGGACTTTGCGCTGGAACTGAGCACCAGTCCGCAGGAAGAATACGTGCGGGTTGGCGGCGTGGACGTCACTGACGCCATCCGTGAGCCCGCGATCTCCTCGGCGGTCAGCGCCGTAGCCACCACGCTGGGTGCCCGGACCGAACTGATCCGCCGGCAGCGGGACCTGATCGAAAAGCACCACCGCCGCATGGTGGTGGAGGGCCGGGACATCACCACCGTCGTCGCGCCCGGCGCGGAAGTGCGCATGCTGTTGACGGCCAGCGAGGAAGCCCGGCTGCGCCGGCGCGGCATCCAACTGGGCGGCACACAGAACGCCGAACAGCTGGCCGCCCAGGTGACTCACCGGGACGCGAAGGACTCAACCGTCGTGAATTTCACGCAGGCGGCGGACGGCGTGGTCACCCTGGATTCCTCGGAACTGGACTTTGAACAGACCGTGAACGCCGCGCTTGTGATCGTGACCAAGGTGCTCAACCGTGACTGACGCCGGAGCCGGCCTTCCGTCCGGTTTGACCACCGTGTGGAGCAGGCCGGTGGGCTGGGTGCTGGACCACGTGGTTTACCGGACTTCCGTGACCGGCAGGAGCAACGTTCCCACCGGCGGCCCCGTCATCTTCGCGGCCAACCACATCAGCTTCCTGGACGGGCCGGTAATGTTCGGCGCGGCTCCGCGGCCCATGCACATCCTGGTGAAGCAGGAAATGTTCAAGGGTTTCCTGGGCCGGGTCCTTACCGCCTCCGGACAGCTCCCCGTGGACCGCCGCGGGGACCGGGCTGCGCTGCAGCGCTGCAAAACCGTGCTCGACGCCGGACGCTGCGTCGGGATTCTCCCCGAGGGAACGCGCGGGAGCGGGGCAGCAGAAGACATTAACGGCGGCGTGGCCTGGCTGGCGCTGAACACCGGCGCGCCGGTGGTCCCGGTGGCCATCCTCGGGACCCGCCAAGGGGCCGAGCACGTGGATTCCGTTCCACGGCCCGGGCGGCGCTTCCACGTCAGTTTCGGAACAGCCCTTACGTTGGCCCGCCGGGCCGGCGAAAGCGGGCGTGCTTCAATGGACAGGGCGGCGCAGGAAATCCGTGCGGCGCTGGCGGGGCATGTCCAGGACACCATCGACTTCAGCGGGCAGCCCTTGCCCTTCGCTGATCACCAAGACCTGACAGCAGTAGCCGGGGACGCCGGCAGATGACCACTAAGGACAATGCAATGAGCGACACCACCCAGACTTCCGGGCATTCCGGTGCCGGCGACGACGAATACGTACCCTCCGGCAGCGACCAGGTCGCCGAGCGGTTGGCGGCAATTGACGACGACGAAGCCGAGCTCCGTGCCGCGTCCCTCCGGGCCGGCCTCGAGGACTACGACCTCGATGAGGACGACGCCGCCCTGCTCAGTGGGCACTACGGCGACGAGGACCTTGAGGGTCCGCTCAAGCTGGATCCGGTCCTGGCCATCATCGGCCGCCCGAACGTGGGCAAGTCCACGCTGGTGAACCGGATCCTGGGCCGGCGGGAAGCAGTGGTGGAGGACACCCCCGGCGTCACCCGCGACCGCGTCATGTATTCGGCGCAGTGGAACGGCCGCAACTTCACCCTGGTGGACACCGGCGGATGGGAACACGACGCCCGCGGCATCCAAGCCCGCGTGGCCGAGCAGGCCGAGATGGCCGTGGAACTTGCCGACGCCGTCCTCTTCGTAGTGGACTCCGCCGTCGGCGCAACCGCCACGGATGAAGGCGTCATGAAGATGCTGCGCCGCAGCAAGAAGCCGGTCATCATGGTGGCCAACAAGGTGGACGACTTTGCCCAGGAGGCGGACAGCGCCACTTTGTGGGGCCTCGGCTTCGGCGAACCGTACCCCGTATCCGCACTGCACGGGCGCGGCGTGGCCGACCTCCTGGACCACGTCATGGACGTCCTCCCGGAGTTTTCCACCGTCGAAGGCGTGGAGCGCTCCGGCGGTCCCCGCCGCATCGCACTGATCGGCCGCCCCAACGTGGGCAAGTCCTCCCTGCTGAACAAGCTCGCCGGATCCGAACGCGTGGTGGTGGACAATACTGCCGGCACCACCCGTGACCCCGTGGACGAATTCATCGAACTCGGCGGCCGCACCTGGCGATTCGTGGACACTGCCGGCATCCGCCGCCGCCAGCACATGGCGCAGGGGGCGGACTACTACGCCTCCCTGCGGACGCAGGCCGCGCTCGAGAAGGCGGAGGTCGCCGTCGTTCTCCTCGCAGTGGACGAGGTCCTCAGCGAACAGGACGTGCGCATCCTGCAGCTCGCCATCGAGTCCGGTCGGGCCCTGGTGCTGGCATTCAACAAGTGGGACCTGCTCGACGACGAACGCCGCCGCTACCTGGAACGGGAAATCGAGCAGGACCTTGCCCACGTCGAGTGGGCTCCGCGGGTCAACATCTCCGCCAAGACCGGCTGGCACAAAGATCGCCTGGTTCCGGCCCTGGACCTGGCACTGGAGAACTGGGACCGGCGCATCCCCACCGGACGCCTGAACGCCTTCCTCGGCGAACTCGTGGCCGCGCACCCGCACCCGGTGCGGGGCGGCAAGCAGCCACGCATCCTTTTCGGCACCCAGGCCTCCAGCCGGCCGCCGAAATTCGTGCTGTTCACCACCGGTTTCCTGGACCCCGGCTACCGACGGTTCATAACCCGCCGGCTGCGGGAAACTTTCGGATTCGAAGGCACTCCCATCGAGGTCAGCATGCGCGTACGCGAGAAGCGCGGCCGGAAGCGTTAATTGCGACACACCGCGGGGTTGATCACCGGAAAGTGTCACCGGCACCCCTCCGGATCGTGTAAGCTCTTCTAGGTGGTTCGGCCGGACTGCTGATGGAAATCCTTGGAGGAATCCTTGGGCGGAGTCAGCGGAGAACGGCGGAACCAGCGGGCTGTAGCGCAGCTTGGTAGCGCACTTGACTGGGGGTCAAGGGGTCGCAGGTTCAAATCCTGTCAGCCCGACCAAAACGCGGAAAGCGCCGGAGATTATCTCCGGCGCTTTCCGCGTTTTTGGCATCCCGGCCATACCGCACGCCGTGCTCCGGCCAGTCCTACTTCAGGAACTTCGACGTCCTCCGGTCCGCCAGGATCTTGCCCTTGGTCTGGCAGGTGGGGCAGTACTGCAGCGCCGTGTCCGCAAAGGAGACTTCACGGACGGTGTCGCCGCAGACGGGGCAGGGCTGGCCGGCGCGGGCGTGCACCCGCATGTGGCTTCGTTTGACGTCCTTGAGGTCTTTGGGCGGCTTGCCGCGCGCTTCCGCCATGGCCTCACCCAGCACGCTGTGGATGGCGTCATAGAGCACTTGCACCGTCTCCCGGTCCAGGGACTTGGCAATGGCGAACGGGGAGATCCGCGCGGCGTGCAGGATTTCGTCACTGTACGCATTCCCGATGCCGGCAATGACGCTTTGGCTGCGCAGGAGTCCCTTGATCTGCTGCGAACTGCCCTGCAGGATCTCCGCCAGCATGCCGGCGTCGAACGCCTCCGTGAAGGGATCGGGACCCAGGGCCGCAATGCCCGGAACGTCCTGCGGATCGCGGACCACGTAGACCGCCAGGCTCTTCTTCGTCCCCGCTTCGGTCAGGTCCAGGCCACGCGGTCCGTCCTGGCCGGAGAAGATGCACCGGACAGCTATCAGGCCCTTGCCCATCCTGAGCTGGCTGTCTGCGGGGGAGTCGGTGAAGCGAACCCAGCCCGCGCGCGCCAGGTGGAACACCAGCGACACGCCCGCGGTATCGATGCTGATGAATTTTCCAAACCGGCGGACCCCGGAAACAGTCTGGCCCTCGAGGGCGGTGAAAGGCGGGTCGGCAGTCTTAAGCACGGCGAAGGACACGATCTGCAGCCTGGAGATCGTGCACCCCCGCAGTTGTTCGTCCAGGAACGTGGCCAGGCCGGCTACTTCGGGCAGTTCCGGCATGGCTTACCTGCCCCGCCGCAGGGATGCTGCACCAGTGCTTGCACTCATGGGTCCCATCTTGTCAGAAACGCCGGTGCCCGCCCCGGCAGTTATGCCTATACTTTCAGCGGCGGCCCGATTTCCGGGCCCCTTGTGACCTTGGCGCGCACCCCGATGAAAGGCCCCCCATGAGCAACATTCCCGAAGACCTGTCCTACACCGCCGAACATGAGTGGGTTACTGCCCCCAATGCTGACGGCGTGGTCCGCGTGGGAATCACCGATTTTGCCCAGGACGCGCTCGGCGATGTCGTCTACGCCCAGATGCCCGAAGTCGGCACGAAGATTACGGCAAACGAAGTGGTGGGCGAGGTCGAATCCACCAAGAGCGTGAGCGACATCTATGCACCCGTTTCCGGCGAGGTCGTGGCGCGCAACGATTCGCTGGACACCGATTCGGCCTTGATCAACACCGATCCGTACGGCGACGGCTGGCTCATCGAGGTCAAACTGGCCGAACCTGACGCCGTTGAGTCGCTGCTCAGTGCATCGGAGTACGAACAACAGGTAGGCTAAAGCTAACCGGTTATTCCGGTCCGGCCCCGCGTCGCAGGCAGGACGTCTTCGCACGTCAGTGGCCGGATCGGGAGCCGGTGCCGGACCTGCCGGGCAGGGCCGGAGAGCAATCGTTGGTTGCGGGCCAAGGCCCTGCACGTCAAAGAGGAGGAATCCATGGCTGGCCACAGACACAACCCTGCCGATGGGGATTACGGCACGGGTGCGGCTAAGGCGTCGGAGACCACCTCAATCCATCTCACCCCCGTCACCTCTGAACCCACCATCGCCCCGAAGCTTTCCTCGGACGAGCGCAACTCCGTGGAGGCCCTGCCTGCCGGTTCCGCGCTGCTGGTGGCCCACAGCGGCCCGAACGCCGGTGCCCGGTTCCTGCTGGATTCGGACGTGACCACCGCCGGCCGCCACCCGGATGCGGATATCTTCCTGGACGACGTCACGGTCTCGCGCCGGCACGTCGAATTCCGGCGCACCGCGCGCAGTTTCGAAGTCGTGGACAAGAACAGCCTCAACGGCACCTACGTCAACCACGACCGGGTGGACAGCGTTGAGCTCAAGTCCGGCAGTGAAGTCCAGATCGGCAAGTTCCGCCTCACCTTCTACCTGAGCCCTGCCACGGCTGCAGGCCGCAGCTGAACCGGGGACCACTGCCTGTGGCAATGGCACAACCGGAACGCCGGGGCCCCCAGGTCCTGAACATCGGCGAAGTCCTCGCCCAGCTCAGCCCCGACTTCCCGGGCATGACGGCGTCGAAGATCCGGTTCCTTGAGGAAAAGGGGCTGATCAATCCACGCCGCACGCCGGCCGGCTACCGCCAGTATTCCGACGGCGATGTCGAGCGGCTGCGCTTCGTGCTGGCCCTGCAGCGCGACCAGTACCTGCCCCTGAAAGTCATCAAGGACTACCTTGACGCGATCGACAGGGGAGAGCGGCCGGAGAACCTGCCGCCCGGCGTCGTGGTGTCCCCGCGCATCGTCTCGGACGAACTTGCGGCCGAGCTGCAGAACCGCGGCCGGAAACTGAGCGAGGAACAGCTTCGGACCGAGTCCGGAGCCAGCGTCCCCCTGTTGCAGTCGCTCCTGAGCTTCGGCCTCATCAGCCACAGCAACGGCCAGTTCGATGAGCATGCCCTCCATGTTGCCCGCGCATGCGTACAGCTGGAAAGCCATGGGCTGGAGCCCCGCCACCTGCGTCCTTTCCAGGCGGCGGCGGAGAGGGAGTTTGGCCTGGTGGAAAGGGCTGTCGCGCCGCTTGCCTCGCGCAAGGACCCGGCATCGCAGGCGCGGGCCGCCGAAGCGGCCCGTGAGATCAGCGATCTTTGCCTCACCCTGCACCGGGCCCTGGTGCAAGACCACATCTCACGCATGGATATCTGATGATTGAAGTAGAGATCGTAGGCGTTCGCATCGAACTGCCGTCCAACCAGCCGCTGGTCCTGCTCAAGGAGATGCACGGCGAACGCCACGTCCCCATCTGGATCGGCACGCCCGAGGCCAGTGCCATTGCACTGGCCCAGCAGGGCGTGGTCCCGCCCCGGCCCATGACGCACGACCTCCTCGTGGACGTGGTGGAGTCGCTGGGGCACTCCGTGGTCAGCGTCAACATCGTGGCCGTGGAGGACAACATTTTCTACGGCCAGCTGCAGTTCGAGAACGGGACCACCGTCAGCTCCCGGGCCTCCGACGCACTGGCCATCGCGCTCCGTGCCAAGTGCCGTATCTGGTGCGCGGATTCGGTCATGGACGAGGCAGGCGTGCGCATCACCGAGCACGACGAGGGGGAGGACACCGAGCCCGGGCCCACGGTCGACGAGGAGCGCGAAATGCGCCGCTTCCGCGAGTTCCTTGACGACGTGGAGCCTGAGGATTTCGACGGCTAAGGTCACGTTAAGGTTAAAGTTGAGGCTGAAAGTTTCGACACGCCTCTTCCAACCACTCAACGTCTTTGACCTCGGGACCTGCCGGGCCTAACGTCGAAGTATCAAGTTCCCTTGCTTACGGCAGCCGCGCAAGTCACACTGGAAAGTGCGCCCCGCGACAATTACACGCATGGTCTTCATGCCGAAGCTGCCTTAAAGAGTTCCTGGGAGCGTACGACAAGGAGGATCCAGGTGAGTCCCAAAGGCGAAGCAGGCGGGCTGAAACAGCCCACGGCCGGTGTTGCTGTGCCCGTGAGCGGTGCCCAGGGCCTCCTGTTCACCGAGGACCTTCCGGTACTGGACGAGGACGCAGGCTACCGCGGCCCCACGGCGTGCAAGGCCGCAGGCATCACCTACCGGCAGCTCGACTACTGGGCACGGACCGGGTTGGTGGAGCCCGCCGTCCGCGGCGCCGCCGGTTCCGGTTCGCAGCGGCTGTACGGCTTTCGCGACATCCTGGTCCTCAAGGTCGTCAAGCGGCTCCTGGACACCGGGGTGTCCCTCCAGCAGATTCGGACCGCCGTCGAACACCTCCGGGAACGCGGCGTGGAGGACCTGGCCCAGATTACGCTCATGAGCGACGGCGCCAGCGTTTACGAGTGCACGTCCGCGGATGAGGTCATCGACCTCGTCCAGGGCGGCCAAGGCGTCTTCGGCATTGCCGTGGGGCGCGTCTGGCGGGAAGTCGAAGGCAGCCTCGCCTCGCTGCCCAGCGAACATGCTGCCGAACAATCGTTTCCCGACGACGAACTGAGCAAGCGGCGTGCAGCGCGGAAGATCAGCTGACACAAGTTCCAACGAGTAAGGGCCACCCTCCGGACGGAGGGTGGCCCTTACTCGTTGGGAACGGGTTCCTAGCGGGTGCGGCTGCGCAGGCTGCTGCCGGCGGCCATAAGGTTGGCCAGGAGGTCGTCAAACAACCCGGCTGCGGACTTGGCCGAGTCACCGGGCCAGTGGTGGACGGGGTGGGCTGCGCCTTGGATCTGCTGCCAGTTGGCCTGTTCCGGGATCCGCGGGCTCAGCAGGAGTTCACCGAACATGGACTCCATCTCCGCCAGCCGGTAAGTGTGTTCGGAGGAGCCCGTGCGGACCCGGTTGGCCACGATGCCTGCCGGCGAAAGGTTGGGCGCGAACTCCTGCCGGAACAGCTGGAT
The DNA here is from genome assembly GCF_052113345.1 of Pseudarthrobacter sp. YAF2. Lineage (NCBI taxonomy): Bacteria > Bacillati > Actinomycetota > Actinomycetes > Micrococcales > Micrococcaceae > Pseudarthrobacter > Pseudarthrobacter sp. YAF2. Next base: position 34,086 of record NZ_JBFRDA010000018.1, read on the forward strand.
GGCCCGCATGGTGCGCTCCGTGCCGGCCACCGAGAACAGGCCCGGCTCTGCGACGAGGGCAACCTTGTCGCTGGCTGCCCACGCGATCCGTGTCAGGCCGTTGAGGGACGGTGGGCAATCGATCAGGACCAGCTGGTAGTCCTCGGCGCCCGCGAGTACGGCGGAAAGCCTGCGGAGGTCGCGGCGGCCAAGGTCCGGTCGGTCGTAGATACCGCTGTAGGCGGAGCCGACGGCGACGTCCAGGACAGCGGGCCCGGAACCATTGGCGGGCGTACGGTCCGCCCAACTGCTTCGCACCACATTCTCGGCCAGTTTCGCCCGGCGGGGGCTCTTCAGCATCCGGCCGATATCAAGCTGGTCTGCGGGCTGGACACCCAATGCGGTGGTGGCGTCGGCGTGCGGATCCAGGTCCACCACCAGCGTGCGTACTCCGGCGGCAAGCGCCGCAGACGCCAATCCTGTGGTGACGGAAGTCTTGCCGACTCCACCCTTGAGGCTGCTGATGCTGACTACTTGCACTTGAGAGACCAAAACCTAACGCCGGATGCCGTGTTGGGGGTAATGTTTGCCTCGGCAGAGCCGAAGCCGGACGGTCCTGCCGCCCTACTCATCATATGTTGATGCGTCGGCGAATCCTGCTTTATCAGGCGTCGGCATGGCACCGACTGTGCTGCCGGGGCGGTTTCCGCCAGCCAGGCTGAAAGCGTTCGGGACATGACGGGGAAATCTGTGATGGTGGCCACAAAGATTTGTGTTTGTCCTTGTAGGTCCTAGACACTGTGACCACTCATCGATCCACCCCGCAATGATGCAGGAGAAGTATGTTTTCCAAAGTTCTGGTGGCCAACCGCGGTGAAATCGCGATCAGGGCCTTCCGCGCCGGCTACGAGCTGGGCGCCAAGACCGTTGCCGTTTTTCCGCAGGAGGACCGAAATTCGATCCACCGCCAGAAAGCGGACGAGGCCTACCTGATCGGCGAGGAAGGGCACCCGGTCCGGGCGTACCTGGACGTGGCAGAGGTGGTCCGGGTTGCGAAGGAATCCGGCGCGGACGCCATCTACCCGGGCTACGGCTTCCTCTCCGAAAACCCGGAGCTTGCCCGTGCGGCGAAGGAAGCCGGCATCACCTTTGTAGGTCCGCCCGCGGAAGTGCTGGAGCTGGCCGGCAACAAGGTGGCCGCCCTGAAGGCTGCCCGCCAGGCCGGTGTGCCCGTGCTCAAATCCAGCGAGCCTTCCAAGGATCTGGACGAGCTGCTGGCCGCCGCAGACGAGATTGGTTTTCCCATCTTCGCCAAGGCTGTGGCGGGTGGCGGCGGGCGCGGAATGCGCCGGGTGGATACCCGCGAAGCCCTGCCCGAGGCCCTGAAGTCCGCCATGCGCGAGGCAGATGCGGCGTTCGGTGACCCCACCATGTTCCTGGAGCAGGCCGTCCTGCGCCCGCGCCACATCGAAGTGCAGATCCTCGCCGACGCCGAGGGCAACGTCATGCACCTTTTCGAGCGTGACTGCTCCATCCAGCGGCGGCACCAGAAGGTCATCGAGATCGCTCCCGCTCCCAACCTCGACGAGGGAATCCGGCAGGCCCTGTACCGGGACGCCGTGAAGTTCGCCAAGGCCCTGAACTACGTCAACGCCGGCACGGTCGAATTCCTCGTGGATACCGAGGGCGAGCGGGCAGGCCAGCACGTCTTCATCGAAATGAACCCGCGCATCCAGGTGGAGCACACCGTCACCGAGGAAGTCACGGACGTGGACCTGGTCCAGGCCCAGATGCGGATTGCCTCCGGTGAGACCCTGGCCGACCTTGGGCTTTCCCAGGACACCGTCAAGCTGCGCGGCGCAGCTTTGCAGAGCCGCATCACCACCGAGGATCCCGCCAACGGGTTCCGGCCCGACGTCGGCAAGATCACCGGCTACCGCTCGGCCGGCGGCGCCGGGGTTCGGCTCGACGGCGGCACGGTCTACTCCGGTGCCGAGATCAGCCCGCACTTTGACTCCATGCTGGTCAAGCTCACCTGCCGCGGCCGCGACTACCCGGCAGCAGTGGCACGTGCCCGCCGTGCCCTGGCCGAGTTCCGCATCCGCGGTGTTTCCACAAACATCCCCTTCCTCCAGGCTGTCCTCGATGACCCGGATTTCATTGCAGGCGATGTCGCCACCAACTTCATCGACCAGCGCCCCGAGCTGCTCAAGGCCCGTGTCTCGGCCGACCGCGGCACCAAGCTCCTCACCTGGCTGGCCGACGTCACCGTCAACAAGCCCAACGGTGAGCTGACCGTGCACTCCAATCCCGCCGACAAGCTGCCGGACGTCAAGGGCAAGGAGACGGGACCGGGGTCGCGCCAGAAACTCCTGGAGCTGGGCCCGGAAGGCTTCGCCAAGGCACTGCGCGAGCAGACCGCCGTCGCCGTCACGGACACCACGTTCCGCGACGCGCACCAGTCACTGCTGGCCACCCGTGTCCGGACCCGCGACCTCGTCGCCGCCGGGCCCGCGGTCACGGCGCTGCTCCCGCAGCTGTTGTCCGTCGAGGCCTGGGGCGGGGCAACCTACGATGTCGCCCTCCGCTTCCTGGGCGAGGACCCCTGGGACCGGCTGGCGGCACTGCGCAAGGCGATGCCGAACGTGTGCATCCAGATGCTCCTGCGGGGCCGCAACACCGTTGGCTACACGCCCTACCCCGAAGAAGTGACGGAGGCTTTCGTAAACGAGGCCGCCGCCACCGGCATCGACATCTTCCGTATCTTCGACGCCCTGAACGATGTCAGCCAGATGGCCCCTGCCATCCGGGCGGTCCGGGCCACGGGCACCGCCGTGGCCGAGGTGGCGCTTTGCTACACCGGCGACATGCTGGACCCGGAAGAGAAGCTCTACACCCTGGATTACTACCTGGAGCTGGCGCGGAAGATCGTCGACGCCGGAGCCCACATCCTGGCCATCAAGGACATGGCGGGCCTGCTGCGCCCCGCGGCGGCGGCAAAACTCGTTGCCGCCCTCCGGGAACGCTTCGACCTGCCCGTCCACCTGCACACGCACGACACCGCAGGTGGCCAGCTGGCCACCCTGCTCGCCGCAGTCGACGCCGGAGTTGACGCCGTGGACGTGGCTGCGGCATCGCTGGCCGGCACCACCAGCCAGCCCTCGGCGTCGGCCCTTGTTGCAGCCCTGGCCCACACGCCGCGTGACACCGGCATCAGCCTGGACGCCGTCAGCTCGCTGGAACCGTACTGGGAAGCGGTCCGGCGCGTCTACGCGCCGTTCGAGTCCGGCCTGCCCGGCCCCACCGGCCGGGTGTACAAGCACGAAATCCCGGGCGGCCAGTTGTCCAACCTCCGCCAGCAGGCCATGGCCCTGGGCTTGGGGGAGCGGTTCGAAGCGATCGAGGACATGTACACGGCCGCGGACCGAATCCTGGGCCACCTGGTGAAGGTGACACCGTCGTCCAAGGTGGTGGGCGATCTCGCCCTGCACCTGGTAGGCCTCAACGCCGATCCTGCGGACTTCGAAGCGAACCCGCAGAACTACGACATCCCCGACTCCGTCATCGGCTTCCTGTCCGGCGAGCTCGGTGATCCTCCCGGAGGCTGGCCCGAGCCCTTCCGCACCAAGGCCCTGCAGGGCAGGAGCGTGAAGGTCCGCGACGCCGAGCTCAGCGCCGAGGACAGCGCAGCCCTGAAGTCCGATTCGAAGACCCGCCAGCATACGCTGAACCGGCTGCTCTTCGACGGACCCACCAAGGACTACCTGAAGAGCGTGGACACCTACGGCAACATCTCCGTGCTGGACACCCGTGACTACCTCTATGGGCTCCAGCAGGGTACCGAGCACGAAATCCAGCTGGAGCGCGGTGTCCGGCTGATCGCTTCCCTGGAGGCCGTCTCGGAGCCGGATGAAAAGGGCATGCGCACCGTCATGTGCACCCTCAACGGCCAGTCGCGGCCGGTCGTGGTCCGCGACCGTTCAGTGGTGAGCAACGTCAAGGCCGCCGAAAAAGCCGATCCCGGCCAGCCCGGCCAAGTGGCCGCACCCTTCGCCGGTGCCGTCACCGTCACCGTCAAGCCGGGCGACACGGTCCAGGCCGGAGACACCGTGGCAACGATTGAAGCAATGAAGATGGAAGCTTCAATCACGACGCCGGTGGGCGGCAAGGTTTCCCGCCTCGCCATCTCGGCCGTGGAGCAGGTCCAGGGCGGAGACCTGCTGCTGGTGATCGAGCAGTAACAGCCCGCGCAACAACGAGGGGGCCTCCCGGCAACGGGAGGCCCCCTCGTCGTGGTGGCGCCTTGCTACGAACGCGGGGCGGAGTACATTTCCTCGATGACCGTTTCGAAGTCCTTCATCACCTGGGCCCGCTTCACCTTCATGGAGGGGGTCAGGTGCCCGGAGGCCTCGGTGAAATCTGCCGGGACGATGCGGAAGGACTTGATGGCCTCGGCCTGGGACACCGACGTGTTTGCTGCGGTGATCAGGTCCTGGACGGCCGCCTTGACCACTGGGTTCCCGGCCGCCTGCTCCAAGGTGGTGCCGGCTGGCAGCCCGTGACGCTGGAGCCAGCCCGGCAGTGCTTCCTGGTCCAGGGTCACCAGGGCGCCGATGAACGGCCTGTTGTCGCCCACTACCAGGACTTGGGAGACCAGGGCATCAGCCCGGATCTGGTCCTCAAGCAGCGCCGGGATGACGTTCTTCCCACCGGCGGTGACGATGATCTCCTTCTTTCGGCCCGTAATCCAGACGAAGCCTTCCTCGTCCAGCCGGCCGATGTCGCCGGTGTGGAACCAGCCGTCCGTGAACGCCTCGGCGGTGAGGTCGTCCCGCCGGTAGTAGCCCCGCATGACGCAGACCCCCTTGGCCAGGATCTCGCCGTCGTCGGCGATCTTGACCGCGTTGCCCGGCAGCGGCTTGCCCACCGATCCGATCTTGATCCGGGACGGAGTGTTGACAGTGATGGGAGCAGTGGTCTCCGTGAGGCCGTATCCCTCGAGCACCTGCAGTCCGATGCCTTGGAAGAAGTGCCCCAGCCGTTCGCCCAGGGGGCCGCCGCCGGACACGGCGTGCGCAACGTGTCCGCCCATCGCCGCCCGCAACTTGCCATAGACCAGTTTGTCGAACACCGCGTGGCGCAGCTTCAGGCCCAGCCCCACCCGGCCGTCCTGGCGCGCCTTGGAAAATGCGATGGCGGTTTCTGCCGCCCGGTGGAAGATGGCGCCCTTGCCGCCGTCCTCGGCCTTGGTCAGCGCAGAGTTGTAGACCTTCTCGAAGACCCTCGGGACCGCCAGGATGAAGGTGGGCTCGTAGCTCTGCAGGTCGCCCAGGAGGTTTTTGATGTCAGGGGTGTGGGCCACGGTGGTACCTGCGGCCATCGCCAGCACCGAGATGAAGCGGGCGAACACGTGGGCCATCGGCAGGAACATGATGGTCTTGGCGTTCTCATGGACGATGTCGCCGATGATGGCCAAGGCGTTGTCCGAGAGCTCCACGAAGTTTCCGTGCGTCAACTCGCAGCCCTTGGGCCGTCCCGTGGTTCCGGAGGTGTAGATGATGGTGGCGACGTCGCCAAGGTTCGCTGCGCTGCGGCGCGCTTCGAGTTCTTCATCGCTGACGTCCCGGCCGGCGTCCCGGAGGGCGTCCAGTCCCTGGCCCTCAAGCTGCCAGACGTGCTGCACGTCGGTGAGCCCCTCGGCCGTGACGGCCTGGCGGATGATGTTCTCGTGGTGCGCGGATTCGCCGAAAGCGGCCGCCGCACCAGAATCGCCGAGGTTCCAGGCGACCTGGGACGGGGAGGATGTTTCATAGATGGGGACCGAAACCGCCCCGGCGAACCAGATGGAGAAGTCGACCAGGGCCCACTCGTAGCGGGTGCGGGACATGATGCCCACCCGGTCGCCTGCAGCGACGCCGCTGGCGATCAGGCCCTTGGCCAGTGCCCTGACATCTGCCAGGAACTCGGTGGCGGCCACGTTCTGCCAGGCGCCTGCGGCATCAAGGCGTGAAAACAGTGCCGGGTTGCTGGCCTTGCCTGCCTGCCGCAACACCAGGTCGGTGATGTTGGATTCGGGTGGGACAACAACCAGGGGCGGAACACTGAATTCGCGCACTGTAGCTCCTTTGATATCTGAAGTCCCGCGCAGGGGTTTGCCTAAAGACTAATACCCCTGGCGGGACCGTGCAGTACACAAACCTACTGGCGAGTAACTTAGCCGTCAATCAGCCCCGCGCGCGGCGGTGTATGTCAAGACAATTCCGCCGGCCGCCTAGAATGGTGGACTATGTACGGACCGTTGCCCGGCGACCAGGCCGGCCCCCTTGGACGACCGGCTCCCTGGCGCCGCCGTCCCGTCACCCACCGCGCCGGACAGCTGCAAGGCGGCGGAGTCCGTGGGCACCTCCGCCTCGGCCGCAAGGGATTGGCCATTGGGATCGACATCGGGGGAACCAAGGTCGCCGCAGGCGTCGTGGACTCCGAAGGCCGGATCCTCAGCGAGGCCCGCCGGTCCACGCCGGGAACGGACCCGCGGGCGGTGGAGCAGGTCATCGTGGAACTCGTCGAGGAATTGGGCCGGGGCCACCGCATCTGGTCGGTGGGCATCGGTGCCGCCGGCTGGATGGACCTGGCAGGCGGAACCGTCCTCTTCAGCCCGCATCTGGCCTGGCGCAACGAGCCTCTCCGAGAGAACCTGCAGCGGCTTCTTCGCCGCCCGGTGCTCCTGACCAACGACGCCGATGCTGCGGCCTGGGCCGAATGGCGCTTCGGCGCCGGCCAGGGGGAGGACCGTCTGGTATGCATCACGCTGGGCACCGGAATCGGCGGGGCGATGGTGATGGACGGCAGGGTGGAACGCGGCCGCTTCGGAGTCGCCGGCGAATTCGGCCACCAGATCATCATGCCCGGCGGCCACCGGTGCGAGTGCGGCAACCGCGGATGCTGGGAACAGTACGCATCGGGCAACGCCCTGGGCCGGGAGGCACGGCTCCTCGCCCGGGCAAATTCACCCGTAGCCCAGGACCTCCTGGCGGCCGTCGGCGGCCGTTCTGAAGCCATCACCGGTGCAATCGTCACGGAACTGGCCCTGGCAGGCGACCGTGCGTCGCGCGAGCTGCTCGAGGAAGTCGGCGAATGGCTTGGCCTGGGACTGGCCAACCTGGCCGCGGCCCTGGATCCGGGCCTGTTCGTGATTGGTGGCGGCTTGTGCTCGGCGGGTGACCTGCTGGTGGAGCCGGCCCGCAAGGCGTTCGCACGGAACCTCACCGGCCGTGGCTTTCGGCCCGAGGCGGGCATCGAGCTGGCAGCCCTTGGCCCCAACGCGGGCCTGATCGGTGCCGCGGACCTCTCCCGCGTCAGCAGCCGCGTCCGCAGCTGACCGGCCCGGCGGGGTTGCTAGACCCGCGCGCCGTCGTCGTCCCCGTTCTTTTCCTGCGGCAGCTTCATGATCAAGTACACGGTCGCGAGCACGAAGACGGCAACAATGCCGACGATGGCCAGCAGGGGCGCTGACCGCCAGAACACTGCCGACAACAGCAACGCCACCGGTCCGCCGACCGCCCCAAGCCACGCCAGCATGGTCAGGGGATCGGTACCGGCCAGGCTGGGCGGCTCCTCGGGCACGAACTCACCGCCGTCGTCGTCCACCTCATAGTCCCGGGGGCCATCGGAGGGGTCGGCAGGCTCTGCGCCCGTGCCGCCGGCGGCTGCCGCCTGGCGCTCCGCCGCCGATAACTCGGCAGGCGGCATCCCGGCCAGGCCCAGGGGATCAAAGTCCCGGAATGAGGGCGGCTGGTGCGTTTTCGGGGTTTCGGATGCTGTCCCGGATGGTGGCAGCTGTCCGCCTGCAGGGGTATCAGGGCGCGTTGCCACGGCGTCCGATTCGAGGCGTGCCACCAGGTCCAGCCAGACGGCGTCGTCCTGGCTGGCCCCCGGGTCCGGCTGGCCCGGATCATGCCTGTTCATTGCGGCCCTCCTGCCCTGCCGTGGCGGGACTGGCCGGTGGTGCGGTGTTCAGGACCCGCCGGATGAAGTCCACCGAGCCCTCGAAGATGAGCTCCGCGTCGTTGTCCAGGGTGGCGACGTGGTAGCTGTTCTCCAGCGGGACCACGTCCAGTGGCGCATTGGTCAGCCCGCGCCGCAGGACGGCCATGCTGGCATCGGACACCACATGGTCCACGGTTGAGCGGTAGACCTGGACGGGGGCGGTGATCCGGGGGAGGAGCCGGACGGTGTCCTTGAACATCTTGTTGAGTTCGTGGGCGGCCGCCACCGGGGTGCGTGCGTAGGCGCCCTCCTCCACACCTGCTTTGAGGATGTCGTTGCCAATGGACGGGGTGCTCTTCAGGACCAGCTTCAGGATGCCCGCCAGCGGCGCGCGGGGGTCATCGACCACCAGGCCCGGGTTCACCAGGACCACTCCCGCAACGGGCCTGGTGGCCGCAATCCGCAGGGCCAGGGCCCCGCCCATGCTCAGGCCGGCGGCGAAAACCCGGTCGCACTCGGAGTCAAGCTCGAGGAAAGCTTCATCCAGGGCACCGTGCCATTGCTGCCAGCGGGTCCGGGAGAGGTCCTGCCACGACGTCCCGTGGCCCGGAAGCAACGGCATCCGGACAGCGAAACCGGCCGCGGCGAACGCCGTGGCCCAGGCCCGCAGACCATGTGGGCTTCCCGTGAAGCCATGGGAGAGGACGATTCCGGTGCGGGGACCTTCGCCGCTGAAGGCGCTCGAGAAGGGGCTGTGGTCAGGGCCGGAGGTCATGGCGTCTCCAAGGTACTGGTGCGGCGGGCGTGGGCGGCGACGAATGCTTCCGATTTTTCGAAGATCGCGGGTGCGTCCACGTCCAGAGTAGCCACATGTCCGCTGCTGGCAAGATCCACGACCTCGGCGAGGTTTCCCCGCAGCCCCTTTTCCAGCAGGGCCAGGGATGTTGGCGGGACCACTGCATCCGTTCGCGACTTGAAGACCTGGACCGGGGCGTCCACCCTCGGCAGCCCGCGCGTGGCAGCGCCAAAGAGCTTCTTGAGCTCATGCACGGCAGCCAGGGGAGTCCGCGAATAGTCGCCGTCGTCCGTGGCTGGTGCCCCGGTCTGGTCCTCCTGGAGGGGAACCGTGGTCCGCTGGAAGTACTTGAGGACGCCGATCACGCGCACCCGGCGGTCATAGAAACTCAGCCCCGGGTTGACGATGGTGACCCCCGAAACGTGGTGGCGGGAGGCCGCGAGCAGGGCGATCGCGCCGCCCATGGACAGGCCGGCGGTAAACGTCATGTCCGTCCGCGCGGAAAGGTCCAGGAAAGCTTCCTCGTAGCTGCGGTACCAGTCCTGCCACGCCGTCCGGGCGAGCTGGCGCCAGTCCGTTCCATGCCCGGGCAACAAGGGGACGGACACCGCGTATCCCTGGTCCGCCAGGTGCAGTGCCCACGGCATCACGCTCAAGGGGCTGCCGGTGAACCCGTGGCAGATGGCGATGCCAATCCGCGCATTGGGGCCGCGGCCTGGATAGCTGAAAGCGGCCGGACGGGGCGGGATGCTGCTTTCAGTCATGACTCCATCGTGTCACTGTTCCCGCCAAATCTCACTAGAGTAGGGTTGCATTGAATCGCTGGCCAGGCCCGACGCAGGGGCTGGAAGCCGCCTTCCGGAGAGGTTCGCTACGTGTTCTATTGGGTCATGAAAAGGATCTTCCTCGGTCCGGTGATCAAGCTGCTTTTCCGGCCGTGGGTCAAGGGCCTGGACAACATCCCGGTGCAGGGGGCCGCCATTATCGCCTCCAACCACCTGTCGTTCTCGGATTCCATCTTCATGCCGCTCATGGTCCGCCGTCCGGTGGTTTTCCTGGCCAAATCGGAGTACTTCACGGGAACCGGGATCAAGGGCAGGCTGACGGCGGCGTTCTTCCGCCTGACCAACCAGCTGCCCATGGACCGGTCCGGTGGCGCGGCCTCGGCGGCGTCCCTGAATGCCGGGATGGACGTCCTTACCTCCGGCGGCCTGCTGGGCATCTACCCCGAGGGCACGCGCAGCCCGGACGCCCGGTTGTACCGCGGGAAAGTGGGTGTGGCCCGGCTGGCGCTGCAGGCGGGCGTTCCGGTTATTCCCGTTGCCATGATCGGCACCGACAAAGTCCAGCCCATCGGCAAGCGGCTGCCCAACATCCGCAGGATCGGCATGATCTTCGGCGAACCGCTGGACTTCAGCCAGTACCGTGACCAGGCGGAAGACCGCACCGTGCAGCGGCTTATCACGGACGAGATCATGACCAACCTGATGCGGCTGTCGGGCCAGGAGTATGTGGACGAGTACGCCGCCGTCGTCAAGCTCCGGCTTGCCGGCAAGCCTGCAGAACCGAGGGCGGCAGCGGAGCCATTGGCCGCACCGGCCGCCGGCGAAGGCGAATTCGTCCACGGCAGCGGTACGGGCCCGGAGGTACCGGCGGAAGGCAGTACTGCACCGGAGGACGACGCCGGGACATCCGCCGCCAGGTAACGGCATCGGGGTTTCCGGTGCCGTTGTGACGCCGGGGCCGGGCTGAGTGACGGGGCTGTGCCCCGCCGGTCCCGCCCTGCCGCTAGTCTTAGATGGTGACTGAGCTATCTGCAAAACCTGCCTTTTCGCTGTCCAGTACCGCCCAGAGCGGGGCGGCCAACTATCCCGGACTCGACAACTGGCGGGACCTTCCCATCTCGCAGCAGCCCAGCTGGCAGGACCGCGGCGTTTTCGAGGCCTCGGTAAAGGAACTTTCCGTCCTTCCGCCACTGGTGTTCGCCGGTGAAGTGGACGTGCTGCGCGAGCGGCTCGCCGCTGCCGCCCAGGGCAAGGCCTTCCTGCTGCAGGGCGGCGACTGCGCCGAAACGTTCGAGGCCGCCACGGCGGACAGGATCAGTGCCCGCGTCAAGACCATTCTCCAGATGGCAGTGGTGCTCACGTACGGGGCGGCGATGCCGGTCATCAAGATGGGCCGGATGGCGGGCCAGTTCGCCAAGCCCCGTTCCTCAAACGACGAAACCCGCGACGGCGTCACCTTGCCTGCCTACCGTGGCGACATCGTCAACGGTTACGATTTCACGCCGGAGTCCCGCGGCCATGACGCCGCCAGGATGCTCCGCGCCTACCACACCTCCGCTTCCACCCTGAACCTCATCCGGGCCTTCACACAGGGTGGCTTCGCCGACCTCCGTTCGGTACACCAGTGGAACAAGGGGTTCACCGAAAACCCGGCCCACGCCCGCTACGAGTCGCTGGCCCGGGACATCGACCGCGCCATCAAGTTCATGGACTCCTGCGGCGCCGACTTCGAAGCCCTCAAGCGCGTGGAGTTCTTCGCCAGCCACGAGGCACTGCTGCTGGACTACGAGCGCGCCCTGACGCGTATCGACTCCCGCACCGGCTTCCCGTATGACACCTCGGCCCACTTCCTGTGGATCGGGGAGCGCACCCGGGAACTGGACCACGCACACGTCGACTTCCTCTCGCGGGTCCGCAACCCCATCGGGGTCAAGCTCGGCCCGTCCACCACCGGTGATGATGCACTGCGCCTGATCGACAAGCTGGACCCTGACCGCGAGCCAGGGCGCCTGACCTTCATTACCCGCATGGGCGCCGGCAACATCCGCGAGAAGCTGCCTGCCGTCGTCGAGAAGGTCACCGCTTCCGGCGCCCAGGTGCTGTGGGTCACCGACCCCATGCACGGCAACACCGTCACGTCGCCCAACGGCTACAAGACGCGCAATTTCGACGACGTCATCGACGAAGTGCGCGGCTTCTTCGAAGTACACCACGGGCTGGGCACGGTCCCTGGCGGGCTGCACGTGGAGATGACCGGCGACGACGTGGCCGAGTGCCTCGGCGGCGCGGACCCGATCGACCAGGACGCCTTCCTGGACCGCTACGAGTCGGTGTGCGATCCCCGCCTGAACCACATGCAGTCGCTGGAGATGGCCTTCCTCGTAGCAGGCGCCCTCGCCAAGAACTAGGTCAGTTGGCGGGCCGGCGCGGCCGGCCTGCCAACACCTACACCACCGTAATGGTGATGACGGAACCCTCGGGCACCTTCCGGTTCACCGGTTCCTGGTCCCGGACGGTGCCGAAGAAGCCGCCAAGGATGTTGTTGACCCGGACCTGGAAGCCCAGCGCCTCCAGGGCCTTCCGTGCTTCTGTTGCCTGCTTGCCGATGAAGCTGGGGACATCCACCATCTTTGGTCCCTTGGAAATGGTCAAGCTGACCGTGCCGCCGCGGGTCAGCGTCCCGGTGGCCGGAGACTGGCTGACTACGGCGCCCTCGGGAACGGACTTGTCAAACACCGCATCCGGTGATGTGTCTGCAGTGAGTCCCGCGGCTTTGATCGCGGCTACGGCATCGTCCTTGGCCTTCCCCACCACGGAGGGAACGGGGATCGGCTGCGGTCCCTTTGAAACCACCATCTCCACGGGTGTGCCGTGCCGGGCGGGCGTGCCGGCAGCAGGATTTTGCGATAACACCGTGCCGGCTGCGGCCTGGTCGTCGAATTGTTCGCTGACCGGGCCCAACGCCATTTCAGCCGCGTTGAGTGCGTTCTTCGCGTCCGTCAGGCTTCCGCCGGTGAGTTTCGGCAGGGGAAAGAGCTGCGGGCCCTTCGAGACCAACAGTGAGACGGGCTGGAATTTGCGGATCTCGGTTCCGGCGGAGGGCTCGCTGCCCACCACCAGCCCGTTGGGCACCTGGTCATCAAAGACATCGCTGGTAGTGGAATGGAAACCCACCCCGTTGAGCACTTGCTGGGCCTGCGCCACCGTCTTGTTGGCCACGGCCGGCACCGCTGCCGCAGCGCCCGGACCCATGCCGAAAAACCATCCGGCGCCGGTAGCCAGCAGGGCGGCAACAATAAGGACAACAATCCACAGGATGCCCCGACGGCGCGGATTGCCTTCCCGGAGCGTGCGCGCGGGAGTGGCGGCCGCCCGCGCGCGGACTTTTTCGTCTTCCCGGTCCGCTCGGCGCTGCGCCCGCTTGCTGAGCCGGGGCGGTGGGGGAGCCCAGGCGTCCTCCGCATCGTCGTCGGGCAGTGCGAGGTCCGCCCGCCAGTGGGACATCAGGGCTTCCGCCGCAGGCCCGGCGGCTGTGCGCTCCTGCGGCAGTGTCTGCCGTCCGGGAGGATAGCCGGGCGCGGCCGGCCGTGCGGGGGGCATAAGCGTCGTTGGATTGCTGGCGCGGGCCAGAACCTCGGTCTGGTGCTGGGCAGTCGCGGCGGCAGCTGCGGGGGGCTGCAGGTCAAGTTCGGCATCCGTCAGGTTGGTCCGGATGTGGCGCAGCTCCTGGAGCAGGGCATTGCCGTCGACCGGCCGGTTTTCGGGATCATTGGCGGTGCACCACTGCACCAGCTCATCCACTTCCGCTGCGAGGCCGGGCACCAGGGCTGACGGCGGCCCGACCGTTCCGTTGACATGCTGGTAGGCGACCTGGATGGGCACGTCGCCCTCGAAGGGTTGCCGGCCCGTCAGCATTTCGTACAGCATGATGCCCACGGAGTAGACATCGCTGCGCTCGTCCGCCGGTTGGCCCAGGACCAGTTCGGGGGAGATATAGGCAACGGTGCCGATCAGCGCACCGGTACTGGTGGAACTGGTGACGGCACGGGCCAGGCCGAAATCGCCAATCTTGATCCTGCCGTCATCGGCGATCAGGACATTCTCCGGCTTGACGTCCCGGTGGATAAAGCCCGCTGCGTGCGCGGCTCCCAGCCCCTCCACCACGGGATCGATCAGTGCCAGTGCCAGCCGCGGCGGCAGGGCGCCCCGCTCCCTGAGAACGTCCCTGAGCGTGTGGCCCTTGATGTACTCCATGACGAGGTAGGCAGTATTGCCGTCGTTGCCCTGGTCCAGTACACCCACCACGTGCGGGTGGGAGAGGCGGGCGGCGGCCTTTGCTTCGCGGCCCAGCCTGCCCAGGAAGTTTTCGTCGGCAGCGAGGTGCGGGTGGAGCACCTTGAGCGCCACTTCGCGGTCCAGCCTTTGGTCGACAGCGAGGTAGACAGTGGACATTCCGCCGCGGGCGAGCCTGGAGGCCACTGCATAGCGGTTGTCCACCAGTGTCCCTGCAAGGGGGTCTGTCACGTGTTCCTGCACCTTACGATCCTAATCCCGCGGCAAAAGGCATCCGAAACGGAAACGGGTCCGAACCGGTAACGGTTCGGACCCGCGGTGTTTCATCCGGAGCCGGTGGTGCCCAGGGGCTCAGCTGTAGTTCTTCTGGTTCGCCTTGATGGCGGCAACGTAGGCCTTGGTGTCGTCGTACATTCCGTACTTGCTTACCGAGTACTGGCCCTGGTAGTAGCCGGCGATAGCCGTATCCTGGTCCTTGCTGGTGGCCAGCAGCTGGCGGAGGATGGCGATGCCTGCCGTCGCGTTGTCGTAGGGGTCGAGCAGGTTCAGCTTGCGTCCCACCAGGTCGGATGCCCACTGCCCTGAGCTGGGAATGACCTGCATGGTCCCGATCGCGTTTGCCGGTGATACGGCCCGCTGGTTGAAGCCTGACTCCTGGTACGCAAAGGCCAGGGCAAGGGACGTATCCACGCCCATCCGGCGGGCGGTATCAGCCACGATGTTCTTCATTTCATCCCTCGAGGGGACGGGGGATGCGTTGAGGAGGGCCTTGTTGTCGTTCGCCGAGCTCACTACCGCCGCCGGGTAGCTGAAGCCGAGGAAGGTGCTGGGAACCAGGGGTGCGGCCGCCGGCTGCGGGGCTGCGGGGGCAGGCTGCGGGTTCGCCTGTCCGGAGCCGCCGGGGATCAGCAGTTTGCTGCCGGGGTAGATGACCGTGGTCATGCCCAGCTGGTTCGCCGAGAGCAGGTCCGACAACTTTACGCCGTGCCGGGATGCGATGGCCGAGAGCGTGTCACCGGCTTTGATGGTGTATGAGCCGGTGGCCGGGGCGGATGTGACGGCCAAGGCAGGTGCAGGAGCGGACGGGGCCGGAGCTGCCGCTGCCGGCGCGGCAGGGGCGGGCGTGGCGTCTCCGGCGCTGACCTTGATCTTCTGTCCGGGGTAGATGATGGAGCGCATCGAGAGGTTGTTCCAAGCGAAGACGTCCGAGAGGCCCACGCTGTGCCTGGCGGCAATGGCACCGAGGGTGTCCCCGGGCTTCACCGTGTACGTTGCCCCGCCCGGGGCGGCCGGTGCCGAAGGGGCCTGTGCTGCGGGCGCCGGGGCCGGGGCTGCCGGTGCCGCTGAGCCGGAGAGCTTGATCTTCTGGCCAGGGTAAATGATGGTGTTCGGCTGGAGGTTGTTGAGCTTGAGGATTTCCCCTGTGTCCAGTCCGAAGCGGCCGGCGATCGCGCTCACGGTATCGCCCCGGACGATGGTGTATTCCGCGGGAGGCGCCGGCTGTGCAGGCTGGAGGGTCGACGGAACGGTGGTGGAGACGGAAGAGGCGGGGATGACCGTGCCGGTGGCCTGCGCAGCTGCCTGGGCCTTCATTGCTGCGGCCAGGCTGCTGGGAATGGTCCGTGCAGGCTGCGCTGCCGCTGCGGGCTGGGCAAGGGCCAAGGATGACAGGACGACGGCTGGGAGTGCCGCGGTGGTGGCGGCAATCATCGGCAGGCTCGGCTTGGGGGGCTGCTTGGGCGAGCGGGACATCGACATGGAAAGAATCCTCTTCTCAACTGCGGGTGCGGACGCGGGCGGGGATGCCGCTGTCAATCTTGATACTACTGTGACTTAAGTTATTTGTGTTACAAATGTGATGAAAGTGAATCTCTCACGAATTTGCAATTAGCACAACAGCTGGGGAATGCCTGGAATGGCCACTTTCGTGGAGTGTCTCCGGATGGGCAGGCAAATGAATTGCCCCGACTAGGCGACGGGGTGCGCAGCGTGGCAACCTTGGTCCGTGAGTAATGTAGAAAACCTGGTGGGCGAGTGGTTGCCGCTGCCCGACGTCGCCCGTTTGTTGGATGTTTCAGTTACCAAGGTCCATGGCCTCATTGACGACCATGCCTTGGCCGCAGTGCGCGTTGGCGAGCGGAAGATTCGTTCAGTTCCCGCTGAATTCATCCAGGACGGCCAGGTAGTGGACAGCTTAAAAGGCACCATTGTGGTCCTCTCCGACGCAGGATACTCGGATGAAGACCTCATTGTGTGGCTCTTTACCGCCGACGAATCACTGCGCGGCCGCCCGATCGATGCATTGCGGGAAGGCCGCAAGACAGAAATCAGGCGCAGGGCCCAAACCCTCGCTTGGTAATGTCCCGCTCTAGGAGGCTCGGCTGACGGTTGCTTCAGCCAGCCTCCGCAGTGCTGTCTTGGGCAGGTCCTCCAATGGGAGCTCATCAAGGGCATCAAATGCCGCTGCACCGAATTCCCCGATCAGCACTTCCGTGGCCTGCAACGCCCCGGAGTCTTCGATGATCCGCCTGATTTCCAGGATGTCCGCCTCCGAAAGGTCGGGGCTGCCGAGGCTGGCGTCAATGAACGCCGATTCGGCCGGGGATGCCTGGTCCAAGGCCAACGCCACCAGTACGGTGCGCTTTCCCTCCCTCAGATCGTCGCCCGCCGGCTTGCCCGTGGTCAGCGGATCGCCGAAAACGCCCAGCACGTCGTCGCGGAGCTGGAACGCTTCGCCGAGCGGCAGGGCGAAGGCCGAGTAGCCGCGGAGCAGCTCGTTGGAGGCCCCAGCAAGGGCTCCGCCAAGCGCAAGCGGATGCTCGGTGGAGTACTTGGCGCTCTTAAAACGGATGATCGACTGGGCCCTGCCGACAGCGCCGGCACGGTCGCGGACCGGACCCGCGACTTCTTCCAGGATGTCCAGGTACTGTCCGGCCATAACCTCGGCGCGCATGAGGTTGAAGATCAGCCTTGCCCTGCTGCCGGAGGCTGCCCGCTCTCCAATGTCGGTGAACGCTTCCTCGCTGAACGACAGGCAAAGGTCGCCGGCAAGAATGGCTGCTGCCTGGCCAAACCGTTCGCTGTCCAGCGCCCAGCCCTGTGCGGTGTGCAGCTGGCTGAAGCGCCGGTGCACACTGGGACCGCCCCGCCGGGTGTCGGAACGGTCGATTATGTCGTCGTGGATCAGGGCCGCCGCCTGGAACAGCTCAAGTGCCGCGCCGGCCGTCACAACCTGGCCGGCTCCGGCTTCGCCGCCCGCGCCGCGCCAGCCCCAGTAGCACATGAGTGCGCGGAGGCGTTTGCCGCCGGTGACCAAGTTGGAGATGGAGCCCATGATGGGCTCGATGTCAGGCGAGATGCCCGACATGATGGACTGGCGCTCGGTCAGGAAGCCGGTCAGCTCGCCGGCAACGCCCGCCACGAAGTCCGCCTGCTCATTCCTCAGTTGCTCCGCGGCAGTCACTTGGCCGACTCAGCTGCGACGTTCGCACCGATGGTGAACGTGGAGACGCCGGAGGCCTCCACTACCGAGAGGTTCACGGTTTCATTGTCGCCGCGGACGAAGTCCTTGGAAGCAACACCACCGACGGTATCGCCCGGCACCGCCTTGAACCCCTGGCCTTCGAGGGCTTTGGTATAGAAGTCGATGACGGCGCTGGTCGGTGCCGACACTGTCCCCACGAGCGCGGCCGTTGCCGGGGTGGACGCTTTGTCAAAACTGCTGGACACCACAGTGGCCCCGGTCATCAGGGGAAGAAGCTGCCGCGGAAACCCTTCCACGACGGCGCCGACCGTGGCCGATGTGTTGGGGGATGCCGATGGGCTGGACGAGGCCGTGAGAGTGGACTGCGTGGCGGCAGTGGAAGCGGCCTGGGAAGGCTGTGCCTGACCTGATGGCGCCTGGCTGCATGCAGCAAGGGCAAGCATCCCAATGGCGGCAAGCGCGGCAAGGCCAGCTGGCTTGAAGTTTCCAATAGCCGTCACAGAGACTTTCCTCCTGGTGTTGTTGGCGGAATCAGCCTCCAGTTTAGCCAGCCTCCGGAAGGGTCATTACAAACCGATAGGATTGCAGCCGTGGGGCCCGCAGGTATGAACCAGCCAGCCGCCGCCCGCCTCCCGGGCCGCCGGCGTACGTGCATCATGCACGTGGACATGGATGCCTTCTTCGTCTCGGTGGAGCTCCGGACACGTCCTGAACTTCGCGGCAAGCCCGTTATTGTCGGGTTCCCGGGTGAGCGTTCGGTGGTCCTGTCAGGGTCCTATGAAGCGCGGGCTTTTGGCGTCAAGTCCGCGATGCCCATGGCCGTGGCGACGCGGATGTGCCCGCAAGCCGTCGTGATTGAACCCCGGCACAAGCTCTACTACGAGGTGTCCGGAGAGCTGATGGCGATTTTCGAATCGATCACCGGGCTCGTGGAGCCGCTGAGTGTTGACGAGGCTTTCCTTGACGTCACCGGCGCGCTGCGGCGCCTGGGCCCGCCCAGGGGGATAGGGGAACTCATCCGGCGGAGGGTGGCTGCGGAACTGGGCATTACCGCCTCGGTGGGGATTGCGGAAACCAAATTCGTGGCCAAGATTGCCTCCACCCGGTGCAAGCCTGACGGGCTCCTGATGATTGGGCCTGACGAAACCGTTCCATACCTCCACAGCCTCCCGGTTGGCGCGCTTTGGGGCGTCGGCGCCAAGACGGGTGAGACCCTGGCGAATATGGGAATCAGGACCGTGGCAGACGTCGCGGCTACCCCGGTGTCTTCGTTGAAGAAGGTCCTTGGTGCCTCCGGAGAACACGTGCACCAGCTCGCCTGGGGCATTGACCCCCGTCCCGTAACCCCGGTACGGCTCGAAAAGAGCATTGGAGCGGAAGAGACGTTTGCCGTGGATACAGCCGACGACGCGCTCCTGCGGCGGGAACTGCTGCGGCTGTCCCACCGAACCGCGACGCGGCTTCGCAGCTCAGGAATGGTGGCGCGGACCGTGGCCCTGAAGCTCCGCTTCGCAGACTTCTCAACCATCACCCGCAGCAGGACGGTCCAGACTCCGGTGGACAGCGCCCAGCTGATCTATGCGGTTGCACTCCAGCTTTTGGAGTCCCTCGGAACCAGGGCCATGACCGTGCGGCTCGTGGGGGTCCGGGCTGAACAGCTCGAGGAAGCGGCCCGGACCTCGCTTCAGCTGAGTATTGACCGCAGGGATGAGAACTGGCGGGCTGCCGAGCAGGCACTGGACGAAGTAACGCGCAGGTTCGGCAGCAAGTCCGTACTGCCTGCGCGCCTGATGGAGCCGGACAGCCCGTCCGGCGAGAGGACACAAGGGCCGGCCTGAAGCTCCGCCGAAGTCATTGCCGTCTTTCAGATCAGGCCTCAACAATCTATCCTTAGATATACATAGTTTTCGAGTGAATGGACTTACTGCCGGACCCTCTTGGACATGCTCCCGCCCCCGCGACTGCATGTAAGGTTCCCGTCTTGGCCGCCGCCGGCCGGGTGGGAACTTTCCAGCTGCAGCAGACGTTCTAGGGGTCAGAAGTAGTGGCTGGGATCAGCCCGGACGTTGGCCTACAAAAGGAGGTCGTGATGCCGCTGTCGGAGCACGAACAGAAGCTGCTTGAGCAGCTTGAGAAGCAGCTTCACGAGGACGATCCGAAGTTTGCGAACTCAATGGGTTCGGACCCCGGTCGTTCATGGTCCACGAGGCACGTGGTCATCGGAGTCCTGTGCGCGCTTGCCGGCGTCTTCCTCTTGCTGGTTGGCGTTACCCTCCAGAACATCTTCGTCGGCGTCCTGGGCTTTGTGGTAATGGGCGGCGGAGTCTATTTCGCCACCATGCGCAGTTCACGCGGCAGGCCTGGTTCCAAGGCCGGCGCCGGCAAGGCCGGCAAGCCCCGGAGTTCCTTCATGAGCAGCCTCGAGGAACGTTGGGACGAGCGGCGCCGGGGAGAGTCCTGAACGGCCTCTCCGGCAAGCCACCCACTTCTCCATTTCGCTCCCCTGAAGGCAGGGGAACGCACCTAAAGGCCCGCTTCGGCGGGCCTTTTCCTGTTTGACCGGGCCTTATTCCTGTTTAAGCGGCGAGTGCCCCGGATTCACGGTCCTGTGGGAGCCGGACTTTAGTAAAAGTCCTCCACTTTCCACCCCCAGGTCATTTTCCGCGCCAATTAAAGGGTCCTATCCCATAAATGGAGGGCCTGAACGGCCGTTTTGCGTTGACTGTGGTGGAAAGTGGAGTAATGTGGAGGACATAAGAGGGTGGTTGCAACATAGGGGATGTGCAGTTCCTGACGGCGGACAGGCGGTGGGCCAGTGTTTCTGGGCACTCACTCGCCGCGTCTGGATGAAAAGGGACGGATCATTCTCCCCGCAAAGTTCCGCGAGGAGCTTGCCAGCGGGCTGGTGCTCACAAGGGGCCAGGAACGTTGCATCTACGTCTTCAGCGAGAAGGAATTTGCACGGGTCCACGAGCAGATGCGGGAGGCGCCAATCTCCTCCAAGCAAGCACGTGACTACATCCGTGTATTTCTCTCTGGAGCCTCGGACGAGGTACCTGACAAGCAGGGGCGCGTGACCATACCACCAGCGCTCCGGGAGTATGCAGGACTCGGAAGGGAACTGGCCGTCATCGGCGCCGGTACCCGCGCCGAGATCTGGGACGCTCAGGCTTGGAACGAATACCTCGCGGAGAAGGAAACCGCCTTCTCCGAAACTGACGACCCCATTCCGGGCATTCTCTGAATCCGGAACGGGCAGCGGGTGGCTTCTTGGACGAGATCTCCAGCCGGCCCATCGGCTGCCAACCTGGCTCAACTTCCCCTGAGCCAGGCGGGCAGGACGGTAGGCGCGGATGGGGATCTGGTCCCAGAAGCAGCAGGTGACAATGACGGCGGGAAAGGACCAGGCATGACCGATGAACCGAAGCCTACGTCCGAACGCCATGTGCCGGTCCTGCGGGACCGGTGCATCAATTTGTTGGCCCCGGGATTTGAGGCTGCGAGACTGCGGGGCCGGACTCCCGTAGCCGTTGACGCAACCCTGGGCATGGGCGGCCACTCAGAGGCAATGCTTCAGCGCTTTCCTGACCTTCACCTCATCGGGATCGACCGCGATGAAGAAGCCCTGGCCCTCGCAGGGGAGCGGCTGGCGCCTTTTGCGGCACGGACCGACCTCGTCCACGCCGTGTATGACGAAATCGAGGACGTCCTGGCGGATCTCGGTGTAGCCGAAGTGCATGGGATCCTCATGGACCTCGGCGTCTCTTCCCTGCAGTTGGATGAGCGTGAGCGCGGATTCGCCTACTCCTTCGATGCACCCTTGGACATGCGGATGGACACCAGCCGGGGCCAAACGGCAGCGGATGTGGTCAACACCTACAGCGAAGCGGACCTGGTCCGGATCATCCGCAAATGGGGCGAGGAAAAGTTCGCAGGACGCATAGCCAACCGGATCGTCGCGGCCCGCGCGGTCAAGGAGTTAACCACCACCGGCGAACTCGTGGAAACAATCCGCTCGGTTGTCCCTGCCTCGGCCGCAAAGTCCGGCGGACATCCCGCCAAACGGACTTTCCAGGCCCTGAGGATCGAGGTTAACGAAGAACTCGATGTCTTGGAGCGGGCCGTCCCGGCCGCCGTCGACGCTCTGGCTCTGGGCGGCCGCATCGTGGTCATGTCCTACCACTCGCTGGAAGACAAGATCGTCAAGGGCGTGTTCCAGGCCCGGTCCAAGTCTTCGGCTCCCCTCGGCTTCCCGGTGGAGCTGGAGGAGCACAAGCCCGAACTGAAAACCCTGACCAAAGGCACTGAGGTGCCCACCGCCGTCGAAATCGCCGAAAACCCGCGCGCTGCCTCCGCCAGGCTTCGTGCTGCAGAACGAATCAGAGCCAGGAGAGCTGCATGAGCACCGCCGCCGTCAAGAACTTTCCCGTCGTTTCCGGCAGCTCGGCGGCCGACAGCAGGCCCGCGGGCCGTCCTGACGAAGGACGCAAGGGACGGACGCCGCTCTCCGTCGTTCGCACTGCTCCGCGTAAGCGCCGTGCCCCCTTCGTCGTGCTGTGTTTCGCCATGCTCGCCGTCGCGCTGGTTGCGGTGCTCGTCCTCAACATCTCAGTGTCAACGGCGCAGTACCAGCTCGTTGAGCTTCGGGCCAAGCAGAGCACCCTGACCAAGGCCAACCAGGATCTCACCCAGCAGGTGCAGAACTTCGAGGCACCCCAGAACCTGGCCGCCAAGGCCACGGAACTGGGCATGGTGGCGTCAACGGTGAAAGGACAAATCGACCTGTCCACGCTGTCCGTGACCGGAAAGGCGACACCTGCGGTTAAGGGTGCACCGGCTGGCGCAGTCATTCCGTCGCCGGCCGTGGCGGGCCAGCTCGTCGTGCCACCGGCAGCAAAGGATGCGGCTGCGGACAAAGTGACGCCGTCGGATGCCGGCAGGACGTCCTCAGCCCCCGCGGCGGAGGCGTCCCAGGCGGCAGCACAGGCACAGGCCGCCGCGCAGGCACAGGCAGCCGCAAAGGCTGCAGCCGCGGCGGCAGTTCCGGCACCTGAATTGCACGGCGGCTCCGTCCCGGCGCCGCAGCAGAAGGTCCCCGGACAGTAAGTCGCCAGGCAAGACAGGCAGCAGGTCGAACAGCAAGGAATATCACGGTGGCGCAAACGACCGGCAAAGCAGGAAAAAGCAAAGCACCCAACGCCACGAAGCGCTTGCGCCTGGGGCTGGGCATCATGCTCACGCTCCTGCTGGTGGTGGGCGGGAAGCTGTTCCTGGTCCAGGGGCTCGACGTCGGCGGCATGGCTGAAGCGGCACTGAACAGCCGGATGACCTCGGCGATCCTGCCTGCGGAACGCGGCAGCATCCTGGACTCCCGCGGCACCGTACTCGCCAACAGCGTGATCCGCTACAACATCGTGGTGGACCAGCGCGTCAACACCAAGACCGACTCCTACAAGAGGTATGAGCCGCAGGCCGATGGCCACGACAAGCTGGTGGACGTCAGCCGCGACCAGGCAATCTCAGAATTGGCCGCAGCGCTCGGGATGGACTCCGGCGCTGTCAGGGATGCCGTGACCGGCCAGCAGCCTTATTACATCGTGGCCAAGGACGTAAAGCCCGACGTCGAGGACCGCATCTCCAAGCTCCAGGTCCCCGGCATCGTTGCCGAGGGCGTCAGCAAGCGTGTCTACCCCAATGGGGCAGTGGCAGGAGGCGTGGTGGGCTTCCTCCAGGACGGCAGCACCGGCCAGGCCGGCATCGAACAGACGCAGGATGACAAGCTGAAGGGCACGGACGGCAAGCGCCTCTTCGAGATCGGCGCGGACGGGCTGCGCATCCCCGTGGGCCTCGACGAGCTGACGCCGCCCCAAAACGGCAAGGACGTCAAGCTCACCCTCAACTCGGACCTCCAGTACTTCGCCCAGCAGGCCATCCAGAGCCAAACTGACAAGCTCAGCGCCGAATGGGGCGTCATCATCGTGATGGATGCAAAGACCGGCGACCTCCTTGCCCTGGCGGACACCAATGCCCCCGACCCCAACAACCCGGGGCTGGTGGCCGCGAAGGACCGCGGCACGCGCTCCGTGACCGCGGCCTACGAGCCCGGATCCGTGGAAAAGATGATCACGGCCGCGGCAGTCATCGATGAAGGCCTGGCCGGCCCGCTGGACAAGTTCACGATTCCGCCCACCTACACCGTCGACGGCCAGACCTTCAGTGACGCCTTCACCCACGGGACCGAGGAACGGACACTTGCCGGCATCATCGGGTACTCCATGAACACCGGAACCGTGATGGCCGGCCAACGGCTCAGCAAGGAACAGCGTTACGACTGGCTGAAGAAATTCGGCATCGGCGAGGCGCCTGACATCGGGCTGCCGGCGACGGCGTCGGGCATCCTTTCGCCCTCCGACCAGTGGGACGGACGCCAGCAGTACACCGTCCTGTTCGGACAGGGTGTCTCCCAGTCGACCCTCCAGACCGTCCGCGCCTACCAGAGCATCGCCAACAATGGCGTCATGCTGCAGCCCCGGTTAATCGACTCGTACATATCCGCAGACGGCACGGAAGAGAAAGTCCCGGCGCAACCGTCACGCCAGGTGGTTTCGGGCAGCACGGCGCAACAGGTCAAGGACATCCTGGAAAGCGCCGTCACCGAAGGTGAAATCAAGGACGCCGGCATCGACGGCTACAGGGTCGGCGCCAAGACAGGCACCTCCGAATCGCCGTGTGACGACGGCAAATCAGGCTACTGCGGCTACACCGCCTCCATCGTTGGAATGGCGCCGATGGATGATCCGCGGTTTATTGTGGAGGTGGTGCTCCAGCGGCCGAAGGGCAGCATCTACGGCATCACCAACGGTCCGGTCTTCCGGTCCGTCATGAGCCAGACGCTGCGGACCTACAACGTCCAGCCTTCTACCGGGGAGCCGGCCAGGTTGCCCCAGTACGCGAAGTAGCCGCTGCGCCACGCTGTAAATACCAGCAGCATCCAGCGCATCACAGTGCCCGGCGCGAACCATGGCGGGCACGCACTAGCACCATCGGAGATCCCCTTGTCAGAGTTCACCACGCCCGGCGGCGACGCTGCCCGGGACGAAAGTCCGGGCCGCTTCCGGCCGGCTGCCGTAGACGCTGTCCCACTGGCCGCCGTCGGGAACGCCATTGGAGTAGCTGTTCCCGCTCCGGCCGCCGAGGTGGAGGTGACGGGCATCTCCATCAACTCCCGCACCGTGGAGCCCGGCGACCTGTACGTGGCACTGCCCGGGGCCAGCCGGCATGGCGCGGACTTCGTCACGGATGCCATCGAAGCAGGTGCGGCAGCTGTGCTGACGGATGATGCGGGCGCACGGCTCCTTGCCCTCGCCGCGGAAACGTCCGTCCCGGTGCTGGTTGTGGACAGTCCACGGAACGAGGTTGGGCCCCTCTCTGCCCTGATCTACCGGAGCCAGTCCCCGGCCGGCCGTCCGCTGCAGCTTCTTGGGGTTACCGGAACCAACGGGAAAACCACCACCACCTACTTCATCACCTCGCTGCTGCGGGCCCTGGGGCGGCAGACAGGCCTGATCGGCACCATCGAAATCCAAGCCGGCGGTGAACCCATTCCCAGCCTCCTCACCACGCCGGAATCACCGGAGGTCCACGGTTTGCTGGCGCTGATGCATGAACGGGGGCTCGACGCCGCAGCCATGGAGGTGTCCTCCCACGCCATTTCCTACCAGCGGGTGGACGGGCTGCTTTTCGACGTCGCCGGATTCACGAACCTGACCCAGGACCACCTGGACCTTCACCACAGCATGGACGGCTACTTCGCCACGAAGGCAGAGCTCTTCACTCCGGGGCGCGCCCGCCAGGCCGTGGTGACGGTCGACGACGAGTGGGGCCGTCAGCTGGCAGGCAAGGCCCTGGTGCCGGTCACCACGCTCAGCACCGGCGGCGGAACGCCCGCTGACTGGACCGTGACGGCCTCCTCGCCGCGCGGGCTCGGGACCGACTTCACGCTGACGGGGCCGGCGGGTGCAGTCCTGAACGTCCACACCGGACTGCCGGGCGGCTTCAACGTTGCCAACGCCGCCCTCGCGGCCCTGATGGTCCTCACCTCAGGGGTGGACGCCGCCGTCCTGCAGGATGCACTGGACCGTGCCGACCCCTTTACGGTGGCTGTGCCCGGCCGAATGCAGCTGATTTCCGACCGGCCGGCCGCCGTCGTGGACTTTGCCCACAACACCGATGCCCTGGCGCGGGCCCTGGAAGCGGTCCGCTCGCCCGAACCCGACTCACGGCTGATCGTGGTGTTCGGTGCCACGGGCCAACGGGACCAGGGCAAACGCCCGGCCATGGGCGCCATCGCCGCACGCCTGGCGGACACCGTAATCATCACCGACGACGACCCGCACGACGAAGACGCCGCCGCTATCCGGGCGGACGTGCTCGCCGGGGCCCGGGAGGCCGTGCAGAAGGAATCCCTCGACGCCGAGCTGATGGAGGTCTTCCCGCGGGCCGAGGCCATCCGCCGCGCCGCGGAACTTGCCCGCCCGCAGGACACCATTCTTGTCGCCGGCCGTGGGCACGAGGTCTGGCAGGAGGTAAAAGGCGTCAACCTCGCCCTGGACGACAGGGTGGAACTGCGCAGCGCCTTGACAGCCAGGGGATTCAACGTTCTCCATGACCACCGGATAGAGTCCTAGACCGAGATGATTGCATTTACTGCGGCGGAAATCGCCGAAATCACCAACGGGCGCCTGGACGCCGATCCCGGAATTACGCCCCTTTCGGTGGTGACGGATTCACGCGAAGCCACGCAGGGTTCGCTCTACGTCGCGAAGCCGGGCGAGCAGGCCGACGGCCACGACTTCCTGGACGCCGCCTTTGCCGCCGGAGCCGTCCTGGCCCTCGTCGAACGCCCCGTCGCCGCGCCGGACGGCACGGGCTACCCGACGGTCCTGGTTGCCGACGCCGTCCTTGCCATGGGCGCCCTGGCCGCTGAAGCTGTCCGCCGGATCCGTGCCGCACGGGCAGAAGCAGGCGACCAGCTGACGGTTGTTGGCATTACCGGTTCGGCCGGCAAGACCACCACCAAGGACCTGCTGGCGGGGGTACTCGCCACCCAGGGGACGACCGTATCGCCCCAGGGGTCCTACAACGGTGAGGTGGGCGTTCCGCTGACGGTCTTCCGGGCCGGGACCGACACCCGCTACCTGGTCATCGAAATGGGCGCCACGGGCGTCGGCCACATCCGTTACCTGGCGGAGATGGTCAAGCCCGACATCGGAGTTGTCCTCGCCGTCGGAACGGCACACGCAGGCGAGTTCGGGGGAGTGGAGAACATCGCCCTGGCCAAGGGCGAGATGGTTGAAGGACTTGCCGCTGCAGGCACCGCGATTATCAACCTTGACGACGAACGCGTCGCGGCGATGCGCAGCCGGACCTCCGCGGCAGTCCTCGGGTTCTCCGCAGAAGGCCGCCCGGATGCCCAGGTGCAGGCACTGAATGCCGACACCAACGCTGAAGGCTGCCCGGAATTCGATCTCCAGTTGCCGGACGGCGAATCCCCACGCCACGTCCGCAGCCGGCTCATCGGCGCCCATCACACAGGCAACCTGCTGGCAGCAGCGTCAGCCGCCTGGGCCGCAGGGGTGCCGGGGAACCATATCGCAGAATCACTGAGCAACCAGGCCGCCGCCAGCCGCTGGCGCATGGAGCGGACCGAACGGCCGGACGGCGTCACCATCATCAACGACGCCTACAACGCCAACCCGGAGTCGATGCGTGCAGCCCTGCGCACCCTTGCCGACCTTGGCCGGGGCCGCCGGACCTGGGCCGTCCTGGGGGCCATGCTCGAACTCGGTGAGGACTCCATCCGGGAGCACACGGCAGTCGGCACCCAGGTGGTACGCCTCAACATCTCCAGGCTGCTGGTGGTTGGCCGCGAAGCCCGGGCCCTTTACGTGTCCGCCGTCCAGGAAGGATCCTGGGGCGACGAATGCCTCTTCGCCGAAACCGCCGATGAGGCCTACCAAATCCTTGGCGCCGAGCTCCAACCAGGGGACCTCGTGCTGTTCAAGTCCTCCAACAGCGTTGGGCTTCGCCATTTGGGCGATCGGATAGCATTACCCACATCCCCGACACCTGCCGACGAAAGGAGCACTCTGCTGTGATTGCTCTCCTGATCGGTGCGGGCCTTGCCCTGCTCTGCGCCCTCGTCGGCACCCCGCTGTTCATCCGACTGCTGGTGCGCCGCGGCTACGGCCAGTTCATCCGCGACGACGGTCCAACCTCGCACCACACCAAACGCGGAACGCCTACCATGGGCGGCACCGTCGTGGTGGCGGCGGTTCTGCTCAGCTACGGGCTGACCCACCTCATCATGCTGATGATGAACCCCGACTCGCCTGGCCCCTCCGCCTCGGCCCTCATCCTGCTGTTCCTGATGGTGGGCATGGGCCTGGTGGGATTCCTGGACGACTTCATCAAGATCTCGCGGCAACGGAGCCTTGGCCTCAACGCCAAAGCGAAGCTGATCCTCCAGGCCGCCGTCGGCATCATCTTCGCCATCCTGGCCCTGAACTTCCCCAACGACGCAGGACTCACTCCGGCGTCCACCAAGATCTCCCTGGTCCGCGACCTGCCGTGGCTGGACCTCGCCTTCGGTGGAACAGTCCTGGGTGCGATCCTGTTCGTCATCTGGTCCAACCTGATCGTCACGGCGGCCACCAACGGCGTCAACCTCACCGACGGCCTGGACGGCCTGGCCGCGGGCGCCTCCATCATGGTGTTCGGTGCATATACGCTCATGGGCATATGGCAGAGCAACCAGGCGTGCGGGTCTCCACGGGAAGCCGGCAGCGGCTGCTACTCCGTCAGGGACCCGCTGGACCTCGCCCTGCTTGCGGCGATCCTGAGTGCAGCCCTGGTGGGCTTCCTCTGGTGGAACACCTCACCGGCCAAGATCTTCATGGGCGACACCGGCTCCCTTGCCATCGGTGGAGCGGTGGCCGGATTCGCAATCCTGTCCAGGACCGAACTTCTCCTGGGCATCGTCGGCGGTCTCTTCGTGCTGATCACCCTGTCCGTCATCATCCAGGTGGGCTACTTCAAGGCCACGGGCGGAAAGCGCGTGTTCAAGATGGCGCCGCTGCAGCACCACTTCGAACTCAAGGGGTGGGCCGAGGTCACCGTTGTGGTCCGGTTCTGGATCCTGGGCGGACTCTTCGTCGCCGTGGGCCTGGGCATCTTCTACGCTGAATGGGTTGTACTGCTGTGACCGTTTCCTCCCGCCTGGCCAACCTCGTCTCCTGGGACTCCGACTGGGCCGGCCTGCGCGTTGCCGTCACCGGCATCGGCGTCTCCGGGTTCGCAGCGGCAGACACCCTGATCGAACTTGGCGCGCGAGTGGTGGTGGTGGATGCGGCCACCAGCGACACGGCGCGGGCACATGCCGACACCCTGAAAATCGTTGGTGCCGCCGACGTCCTGCTGGGCCCGGATGCCGTCACGCATATTCCCCGGATTGACGGCGAACTCCCGGAACTCATTGTCACTTCGCCTGGCTGGCGCCCGGACCAGGCCCTTCTCGCGGCCGCGGCCCGTGCGCACATCCCGGTATGGGGGGACGTCGAGCTTGCCTGGCGCGTACGGATCAGGGAAGGCCGGAAGACGGCGGACTGGCTGGCCATCACGGGGACGAACGGAAAGACCACCACTGTGGGTCTTACGGAATCTATGCTCCGGGCCGCCGGGCTCAAAGCCATCGCGGTCGGCAACGTCGGCACACCCATCCTCGATGCCCTCCGCGACCCGGTTGACTACGATGTCTTCGCAGTCGAGCTCTCCAGCTTCCAACTGCACTGG
This sequence comes from Pseudarthrobacter sp. YAF2, assembly GCF_052113345.1. Classification (NCBI taxonomy): domain Bacteria; kingdom Bacillati; phylum Actinomycetota; class Actinomycetes; order Micrococcales; family Micrococcaceae; genus Pseudarthrobacter; species Pseudarthrobacter sp. YAF2. The sequence goes on from NZ_JBFRDA010000018.1 coordinate 63,259, forward strand.
GCCGAATCGCTTTCACCCGTGGCCAGCGTGTGCCTCAACGTCGCTGAGGACCACGTGGACTGGCACGGCTCCTACGATTCCTACCTGGCGGACAAGGCCAAGGTTTACGAGCACACCCAAAGAGCGTGCATCTACAACGCCGAGCAGATTGAAACCGAGCGGATGGTGGAAAACGCCGACGTCGTGGAAGGCTGCCGCGCGGTAGGCTTCACCACGGTCACCCCCGCCATCAGCATGCTCGGCGTCGTGGAAGGTCTGCTGGTGGACCGGGCTTTCATCGAAGAACGGCGGGACAGCGCAGCGGAACTTGCGTCCATGGCCGACCTCGGACCGTTGGCACCGCGACACATGGTCGCCAACGCCCTCGCCGCTGCCGGCCTGGTGCGCGCCTACGGTGTTGACGCCAAGGCCGTCCGCCAGGGCATCCTGGACTATGTCCCGGGGGACCACCGCATCCAGCCCGTGGCCCGCTTGAACGGCGTCCTCTGGGTCAACGACTCCAAAGCCACCAACCCGCACGCCGCCTCGGCGTCCCTCTCGGCCTTCACCAAGGTGGTCTGGATAGCCGGCGGACTGTCAAAGGGCGTCAGCTACGAGGATCTCGTCAGGCAGCACTCCGCCCGGCTCAAGGCGGTGGTCCTGATCGGAACAGACAGGAGCCCCCTGCGTGAGGCCCTCCGGCGACACGCGCCCGATGTCCCGGTCATCGAGCCGGAAGCGGGCGACACTGAAGACGTGGAGACTGCTTCGGCGCCCGGTGCCACACCGGCCGGTTCCCCCGTCAACGGAGAACTGGTGATGACCCGGGCCGTCGCGTCAGCAGCCCGGCTCGCCGAATCAGGCGACACCGTGCTGATGGCCCCGGCCGCGGCCTCCATGGATCAGTTCTCTTCCTACGCTCACCGTGGTGGTACATTCATCGACGCTGTCCGCGAGCTGGTGGAAGGGCAGGCCCAGACCGGCGAGGAGTAACAATGGTCAGCACGCCCACCCGGCCGCAGGGCAGCAAGCCGCGCTCCGGCTCCGCAGCCAAGGCCGCGCGGCCGCCGGCTTCAGCCGGGACGAAACTGCGGGCCCTCCACCATAAATTCTGGTCCGCCCTGGAGGGCACCGGAACCTCCAGGAACGGCTCCACCTACTACCTGATCCTCGGTGCCACCCTGGCGCTGACCGCCATTGGGATCATGATGGTCCTCTCCGCCTCCAGCGTCGAATCGATCGCCGCCGGTAAATCCCCCTACGGCGATGCCCTGAAACAGGGTGGCTTCGCGGCGATCGGGATCTTCACCATGTTCGTCCTCTCGCGCGTCAACGTGGTGTGGCTCAAGCGGCTGGCCTGGCCCGCCGTCGGGGCCGCCGTGCTGTTATTGGGGCTGGTCCAGGTGGTGGGCTCCGAAATCAACGGCAACAAGAACTGGATCGACGTCGGCGGCATCACCTTCCAGCCCTCCGAGGCAGCCAAGCTTGCCCTTGCCCTCTGGATGGCAACGGTCCTGGCTATGAAAGGCCGGCTGCTCAGCCGCTGGCAGCACGTGCTGGTTCCCGCCGTGCCCATGGCCGCCGTCGTCATCGTCCTGATCCTGGTGGGCAACGACCTCGGCACGGCCATGATCATCATGATGATCATGGCCGCCGCCCTCTTTTTCGCCGGCGTGCCGCTCTACCTCTTCGGGATCGCCGGACTCATCGCCGCCGCAGGGACCGCCTTCATGGCCGTCACCAGCTCCAACCGCATGTGCCGCATCACGTCGTGGTGGACCGGGCAGTCCTGTGCTGACGGCGTCGACGCCAACTACCAGGCAACCAACGGCCTCTACGGCCTCGCCTCCGGAGGCTGGCTCGGCGTCGGCCTGGGGCAGAGCCGGCAAAAATACAGCTGGATCCCCGAAGCCCACAACGACTTCATTTTCGCCATCATTGGCGAGGAACTCGGCCTGGTGGGGACCGTCGTCGTACTGGTCCTGTTCGCCATCCTGGGCGCTGCCATCTACCGCGTTGTGGTGGCACAGGAAGACATGTTCCACCGCGTCCTGGCAGGCACCATCATGGTGTGGCTCCTGGGCCAGGCCACGGTGAACATGTCCGTCGTCACCGGCCTGATGCCCGTCATCGGCGTGCCCCTGCCGTTTATCTCCTACGGCGGCTCGGCCCTGCTGATGTCGCTGTGCGCCGTGGGCGTGGTTCTGTCGCTGGCCCGCGAACAGATGGCACCTGCCATGCGGCCCAAACGGATGCTGAAGTTCAAGGCCAGGAAAAACCGTGACAAGAGCCAACCAAAGAATTCCAGAAAGCGTGCATAACCCGAGATGACACCAGCCACCCCCTCTATCGTCCTGGCCGGCGGCGGAACAGCCGGCCACATCAGCCCGCTCCTCGCCATCGCCGCGGCCCTCCGGAACGAAGCACCGGGGGCGGAAATCCTCGCTGTCGGAACGCCATCGGGGATGGAAACCCGCCTGGTTCCCGCTGCCGGCGTGCAACTGGCCACGATCGACCGTGTGCCCTTTCCGCGGAAGCCGTCAGCGGATCTGTTCCGCCTGCCCGGCAGGCTGGCCGGTGCGGTCCGCCAGGCCGGCGCAATCCTGGACCGGGCCAACGCCGATGTGCTGGTGGGAGTGGGCGGGTACGTGTGCACCCCGATGTACCTGGCGGCACGCAAACGCCGCATCCCCGTGGTGATCCACGAAGCCAACGCACGCCCGGGTTTGGCCAACCGCGTGGGAGCATTCCTCAACGGCACGGTTGCCGTGGCATTCGAGGGCACCCCGCTTAGGCATGCCGTCCACGTCGGCATGCCCATGCGGAAGGAAATCTCCGGGCTGGACCGGAAGAGCGCGCGGACCGCGGCCCGGGCAGCCCTGGGGCTCGATCCCCAACAGCCGACGCTGATCGTCACCGGCGGGTCTTCCGGGGCGCAAAGCATCAACCGGACCATCGCCGCCGCGGTGGGCCGGCTGGCCGGGGCCGGCATCCAGACACTGCATGTCACCGGCCGCGGCAAGACCGTGCTGGACGAGGCCGGCCAGCCCCTCACGGCGGACGGGTACCGGCAGGTGGAGTACATCGATGGCATGGAGCTCGCCTACGCCGCAGCAGACCTTCTGCTGGCACGTTCGGGCGCCGCCACTGTCTGCGAGGTGGCTGCCGTTGGCGTTCCCGCGGTCCTGGTGCCGCTGCCCATCGGCAACGGTGAACAGGCCCTGAACGCGGCGGGCCTGGTGGCCGCAGGCGGCGCGCTGCTGGTGGCCGACCGTGATTTCACGCCCGACTGGGTGGCACGCGAACTGATCCCCCTGATCGCGGACAAAGCACGGCTCGCCGCCATGGAAGCCAAGTCCTACCGGCTCGGTATCCGAAACGCCGACCAGCGGATGGCTGGTCTTGTCCTGGAAGCGGTATCCGCATGAATCCCCACACCAACGCACGCCCTGACACCCTCGGCAAGGTGCACTTCATCGGCATCGGGGGAGTGGGCATGTCCGCCGTGGCCCGGATCATGGTGGCGCGCGGGGTCCCGGTCAGCGGATCCGATGCCAAGGACCTGCCCGTCATGGCGGACCTCGCGGCGGCCGGTGCCCGCATCGCGATCGGGTACGCCGCGGAGAACCTGGGGGACGCGCAGACAGTGGTGGCCGGGTCCGCCATCAGGGAAGACAACCCGGAAGTGGCTGCCGCGAAGCAGGCGGGGCTGCCCGTACTCCACCGCTCCGAAGCCCTGGCAGCCACCATGGGGGACGACGCCGTGGTGACAGTGGCGGGAACGCATGGAAAATCCACCACCACGTCCATGATCACGGTGTTGCTGCGGGCCGCCGGCCTGGACCCTTCTTTTGCCGTGGGTGCGAATATTCCTGCCCTGGGCGTCAACGCCGCCCACGGGACCTCCGGCATCTTCGTAGCGGAAGCCGATGAATCCGACGGCTCCTTCCTGAACTACCGGCCCCGCATCGCCGTCGTCACCAACGTCGAGCCGGACCATCTCGACTACTACGGCACGGCCGAGGCGGTCTACGAGTCGTTCGACCGGTTCACCGCCCTGCTGCCCGCTGACGGGCTCCTGGTCGCCTGTGCAGACGACGCCGGGGCGTTGGCCCTCGCGGAAAGGACTCGGGACGGCGGCGCCACGCGCGTGGTCCTGTACGGCACCAACGAGGCGGCGGATATACGGCTTATCGACGACGGTCCGGGCCAGTTGGCCGTCGCAACCTCCGCCGGGCAGTGGGCGCTTGCCCTGCAGGTTCCAGGCCGGCACAACGCACTCAACGCCGCAGCAGCGTTTGCCGTGGCCCTTGAACTCGGCGTGGAGCCGGCGGCCGCCGCGGCCGGCCTTGCCAGCTTCGCGGGCGCCTCCCGCCGTTTCGAACTGAAAGGCACAGCCCGGGGGGTGCGGGTCTTCGACGACTACGCCCACCACCCGACGGAAGTCCGCGCTGCCCTTGCCGCGGCCCGCTCCGTAGCCGGAGACCACAAGGTCCACGTGCTCTTCCAGCCGCACCTGTTCTCCCGGACCAGGGAGTTCGCCGCCCAGTTCGCCGACGCCCTGAACCTGGCGGACACCGCCTTGGTCCTGGACATCTACCCGGCCAGGGAGGACCCCATTCCGGGCGTCACGAGCCAGCTCATCGCCGACCACCTCACTGGCGGAGGACGGCTGGTGGCCGCCGCCGACGCCGTCGCCACCCTGGCAGCAGCGGCCGGTGATGGCGACGTCGTCCTGACCGTCGGTGCCGGTGACGTCACCGCCTACGGCCCCCGGATAGTGGAGGCGCTGGATGCCTAGCTCCCGCCGCCCCACCTACGCTCCTCCGAAGCGGAACAACCGTACTGGCGCTGCAGCGGGCACCGGCGCCCGGAAGGACCCGGAGAAAGACGCACCCCGTCCCGCCGGTGGCGATGTCATTACCGCTTCCCGCAGCATTCCTGAGCAGACCGTGCAAAAACCGGCCAAGGCGCAGGAACCTGCCGGTGCGACGGTCCTGGCGTTTCCGGAGCCTAAAGCCAAGCGGCGCCGGAAGAAAGTCCTGCTTGCGATCGGCACCGTGCTGGTGCTCGTGGCGGGACTCCTCGCCGGGGCCATCTATTCGCCCGTCCTCGCCCTGCAGACCATCTCGGTCAGTGGCACCCGGCTGCTGACGCCCGCCCAGGTGCAGGCCGCACTGGAACCCCTCCGCGGCAAGCCGCTGCCGCAGATCAGTGACGACGACGTGCGCGGCCTCCTCGGGCCCCTGGTTCAGGTCAAGTCCGTCTCGGTCGAGGCACGGCCGCCCTCCACGCTGGCCATCGCCGTGCATGAGCGGATTCCGGTGGCCCTGGTCAAGCAGGGGGAGCAGTACCAGCTGGTGGACGTCGACGGCGTCCAGCTGGCCACCACGGCCGACCCGGGCTCGGCGTCCCTGCCGGTGATTGACGGCGGCGCCGGCGCAATCGGCCAGGACCTTTTCCGTGCAACGGCAGCAGTCCTGGGTGCTTTGCCGGCGGATGTGCTGGCCAGGCTTTCGAATGCCTCGGCCCAGTCCGTGGACGCCGTGGAGCTGAAGCTCGTGGAGGGCCAGACGGTTGTGTGGGGCAACGCCTCGGAGAAGGAACTTAAGGCCAAGGTGCTGGCCGCACTGCTCAAGGTTCCGGCGGATCCGAAGAATCCCGTCAGGGTCTACGATGTCAGTGTGCCCCGGCACCCCGTGACGCGCTGAGCGCTTTCTTTCCCGGTATTAATCCGACACGCGGACCCGGTTATTGAATGTCGGAACCAGAGGAAATACCGTCACAGACATGAGTTACTTGACATAACTATAACCTTCAAGTCGAAGGTTAAGGTTGCAGGCTTCAAGCTCACCATCAGTTTTCGCAATACAGACACGAACAAGGGACACGTAACGTGGCAGCTCCGCAGAATTACTTGGCCGTCATCAAAGTCGTCGGCATCGGCGGCGGTGGCGTGAACGCAGTCAACCGCATGATCGAGGTCGGCCTCAGGGGTGTTGAATTCATCGCCATCAACACCGACGCCCAGGCCCTGCTGATGAGCGACGCCGACGTCAAGCTCGACGTCGGGCGCGAGCTGACCCGCGGCCTGGGGGCCGGCGCCAACCCGGAGGTGGGGAAGCAGGCTGCCGAGGACCACGCGGACGAGATCGAGGAAGTCCTCCGCGGCGCCGACATGGTCTTCGTGACCGCCGGCGAAGGCGGCGGGACGGGCACCGGCGGCGCGCCCGTCGTCGCCCGCATTGCACGCTCCCTCGGGGCTCTGACCATTGGCGTGGTAACCCGTCCGTTCACCTTCGAGGGCCGGCGCCGCGCCGGTTCCGCCGAGGCCGGAATCGACGCCCTGCGCGACGAAGTGGACACCCTGATCGTGATCCCCAACGACCGCCTGCTGTCCATCAGCGACCGCAACGTCTCGGTGCTGGACGCCTTCCGCTCCGCCGATCAGGTCCTGCTGTCCGGCGTCCAGGGCATCACCGACCTCATCACCACCCCTGGCCTGATCAACCTCGACTTCGCCGACGTCAAGTCCGTGATGCAGGGTGCCGGCTCGGCCCTCATGGGCATTGGCTCGGCACGCGGTGAGGACCGCGCCGTCAAGGCTGCCGAACTGGCCATCGCGTCACCGCTGCTGGAAGCCTCCATCGACGGCGCCCACGGCGTGCTGCTCTCCATCCAGGGCGGCTCGGACCTGGGCCTGTTCGAGATCAACGAAGCCGCGCGGCTGGTCCAGGAAGTGGCCCACCCCGAGGCCAACATCATCTTCGGTGCCGTCATCGACGACGCCCTGGGCGACGAAGCACGCGTCACCGTTATCGCTGCCGGCTTCGACGACGTCAAGGCCACTTCACCTTCCATGGACCAGTCCCAGCCGCAGGCCGCCCCCCAGCGGCCCGCTGCCCCCGCTGCCGCTCCCGCCTCGGCCCACCCCCAGGGCAATGGAAGCCACCAGGGCGGAAACCACCAGGGCAATGGAAGCCACCAGCAGAACGTCCAGCCCATCCACGCCGGCGTCGGCGCAGCGGGCCTGAGCAACTGGGGCCAGCAGCGTCCGTCTGCTGTCCCTGCCGACTCCGGCTTCGACGTCGACCTCCCCTCCGTCGTGGAGCCGGACCTGACCGGCAACCACCCGGATGACCTGGATGTCCCCGACTTCCTGAAGTAGGCACCGGCTTGTTCCATTGGCGGGCCGACATCCTGCCCGGGGTGTCGGCCGCGTTTACCGACGCCAGCGCGGGAAACCTGGCCCTGCACGTGGGAGATGACCCCACGCAGGTCATGGAGCACCGGAGCCGCCTGGAGGAATCCATCGGGGCCGCCCCGCGGTCACTGCGCTTCATGAACCAGGTTCACGGCACCACCGTCGCCCTGATGGAGTGGGACTCTCCCGTGCCCGAGGCCGACGCTATGGTGTCGCGGGGCATTCCCCTGGCTGTCATGGTGGCGGACTGCATTCCCGTGGTGCTCGCCGGGGAGTCGGGCAACGGGCCGGTCCTCGCCGCAGTCCACGCCGGCCGCCCGGGTACCGCCAATGGTGTCCTGCCCGCCGCCGTGGACGCCATGAAGTCCCTTGGGGCGTCCCGTATCCGTGCCTGGCTGGGGCCCTCAATCTGCGGAGCCTGCTACGAGGTCCCCGCTGCCCTGCGTGAGGAGGTGGCCGCCAAGGTGCCGGCAACGTGGAGCACCACCTCCTGGGGAACACCCGCGCTGGACCTCCCGGCCGGTGCGCGGAGTCAACTTGAGGCCGCCGGCGTTGAAGTGGCGTACTCCGGTCCCTGCACCCTCGAGACTGAAACCCTGTACTCCTACCGCCGCGACCCGAATACCGGCCGTTTCGCCGGGCTGGTGTGGTGCCATGACTGAGCATCCGCACGACGTTCAGGACCCGGCGCCCGATCCCCGCGCCGCCGAGCTCGCAGAGCGGCTCGCCGCGGTAAGGAACAGGATCGCTGCTGCTGCCGAGGCAAGCGGACGCGGTGACCGGCCGCCGTCGCTGATCGTGGTCACCAAGTTCCACCCGGCCGCCGACATCCGTCGCCTCGCAACGCTCGGGGTCACCGACGTCGGCGAGAACCGGGACCAGGAGGCGGCCGCCAAAGCAGCCGAACTGGCCGGGCTGGCCCTCAACTGGCATTTCGTAGGCCAGCTGCAGAGCAAAAAGGCCAAGTCGGTGGCCCGGTACGCGGCTGCCGTCCATTCAGTGGACCGTGTCCAGCTGGTGGACGCCTTGGCCAAAGCGGTGCGGAACGAGATGGATGCCCGTGGGCGGAATCCTTTGGCCTGTTTCATCCAGGTCAGCCTGGAGGACGACGGCGGTACGCACCGCGGCGGGGCGGCCCCGGCCGAGGTGCCGCTCCTGGCGGAGAGGATCGCCGGTTCCGCCGGCCTGCACCTGGCCGGCGTGATGGCGGTGGCGCCACTGGGTGCCCCGCCTGAACCGGCGTTTCAGAAACTCGCAGCTGTCTCGGCCCGGCTTGTGGCGGACCACCCGGGCGCCTCGGCCATCTCGGCAGGCATGAGCCAGGACCTGGAGGCGGCCATCAAGTTCGGGGCGACACACCTGCGAATCGGTTCCGATATTCTCGGATCGCGTCCCGCGGTGGGGTAGCGTCGGACCTGTTGGAAGTGATGGGCGGGGGACTCCAGTGCTGTCAAGTCATTGGGCGGCCCGCTTACGGGACACGATTAGGAGTCGACCATGGCCGGCGCTCTGCGCAAGACAATGATCTATCTTGGGCTCGCCGACGGCGATGAGCATTACGAGTCCGAGCAACAGACCACACGTAAGGATGAGGACGAACCCATGGAAGTCGACCGCGATGAGCGCCGTGCTCCGGCACCGGTCCGCGAAGTCAGCCGTGAGGCGTCTTACACCCCTGAAGAGGAATACCGCGCCCCTGTGACCCCGATTAAGCGTGCGGCGTCGAGCCGTGAAGAGAACACCGGACTTCGCCAGATCACCACCATCCACCCCCGCTCCTACAACGATGCCAAGCTCATCGGTGAGAGTTTCCGGGACGGTATCCCGGTGATCATGAACGTCACTGACATGGGCGAGGCAGACGCAAAGCGCCTGGTGGACTTCTCGGCCGGGCTGGTATTCGGCCTGCGCGGCAGCATCGAACGGGTGACCAACAAAGTGTTCCTGCTCTCACCGTCCTACGTCGAAGTGATCGGCGACGACAAGAAGGTCAGCGAAACGCAGGCCAGTTTCTTCAACCAGAGCTGAAGGCCAACGCCGCAGACAGATGCCAGGCAGGGACACCTGTCTGGCATCTGTGCTGAAATAGAGAAGACAACGGCAGGACAACGCGGCATCCGGACGGGATGTCCGCACGATATATGGAGATATGAAATAAGTCATGGGAATTGTTTTCGGACTTCTCTATCTCGCGCTGCTGCTGTTCTTCGTCGCCCTCATCATCCGCCTGGTCTACGACTGGGTGCAGATGTTCGCGAGGGAATGGCGGCCCCGGGGCGCGGCACTTGTGGTGGCACACGCTGTTTACTCCATCACCGACCCGCCGCTCAAGGGACTGCGGCGCATGATCCCGCCCCTCCGGCTCGGCGGCATCTCCCTGGACCTGGGCTTCCTGATCCTGTTCATCGGCGTCAGCATTGCGATGAGCATCACCAGGAACCTGGCCTGATTCACCAACAAAGACTTGGCAATGCAGGATGATCCTCCCGGGAACAGCTACTGTAAAGCAAAGAAACCTCCCGTTTGACACCGCAGTGTTGAATTAGAGTAAGCAGACCAAATTTAGGTACCGTAGTTTTGACGGCCGGAAGGCCTACTGACTAACCAGACCAGTGAGGTGACCAGATGGCTTTGACGCCAGAAGACGTTGTCAACAAGCGCTTTCAGCCCACCAAGTTCCGCGAGGGCTATGACCAGGACGAGGTTGATGACTTCCTGGACGAAATCGTCGTTGAACTCCGCCGCCTGAACCAGGAAAACGACGAGCTCCGCAAGAAGCTCGCCGAGGCCGGTTCCAGCGTTCCGGCAAGCACCGCTGCCGCACCTGTGGTGGAAAAGGTCCCCGCGCCGGTCAAGTCCGACAAGGATGAAGCCCGCGAGAAGGCTGAAGCCGAAGCGAAGGCTGCCGAAGCCAGCAAGAAGAAGGACGTCCAGCCGGCCGCTCCGGTCGCCGCCGCCCCCGCAGCGTCTGCCGCCTCCACTCCTTCCGCCGAATCCGCTGCCGGCCTGCTGGCCATGGCGCAGCAGATGCACGACCGCCACGTCGCCGAAGGCCAGGCCCAGAAGGACAAGATCATCGCGGAAGCGCAGATCGAAGCCAGCAGCCTTGTCAACGACGCACAGGAGAAGTCCCGCAAGATCCTGGGCGCACTGGAACAGCAGCGTTCCGTCCTGGAGCGCAAGGTAGAGCAGCTCCGCGGCTTCGAACGCGACTACCGTTCGCGCCTGAAGGCCTACATCGAGGGCCAGCTCCGCGACCTGGACGCCCGTGGTTCCGTTGCGACGCCGGAAGTCAGCGAAGCGAACTAACCCTGGCAGCACGTATTCTGAAAGCCGGTGGCTGAGGATTCCTCGGCCACCGGCTTTTGGCATTGATACCTAAGTTTTTCGAAGTGAAAGCACCATGACTGACGAACTTGCAGCCGACGCCGCTCGCCCTGCCCCATCCTCTCCGCGCCCCCGACGGGCTGTGCTGCTGTCCCTCTTCGGCGGGTTCGCGGTCTTTGCCTACGTCCTGGACCAGCTGACCAAACTCTGGGTGACCTCCACCATGGTGGAAGGCGAACGGATCCCTGTGCTGCCGCCCCTCCTGCACTGGTACTTCATCCGGAACTCCGGTGCCGCGTTTTCGATCGGGGAGAACGTCACGTGGGTGTTCTCCATCATCATGGCCGGGGTCGCCGTCGCCATCCTCTTCCAGGTCCGCAGGCTGGGCTCGGCCTGGTGGTCCCTCGCGCTCGGCCTGCTGCTGGGCGGCGCCCTGGGCAACCTGACGGACCGGCTCTTCCGCGAACCCTCCTTCGGCATGGGGCACGTGGTGGACTTCATCCAGCTCCCCAACTTCGCGATCTTCAACATCGCGGACTCCGCCGTCGTGTCCGCTGTCGCCATCATCTGCATCCTGACCATCCGCGGAATCGCCCTGGACGGCACACGCCTGGGGAACGCGCACAAGGACAAGCCCGGCCATGAGTGAGCGAATCGTTGTCGCCGAGGAATTCGGCGGGACACGGGCCGACGCCGGACTGGCCGGCCTCCTGGGTGTGTCACGGTCCGTGGCCGCGTCCCTGTTGTCCGAGGGCCATGTGCTCACCCGGGGCAAGCCGCTGGGTAAATCGGCAAAACTTGTGGCGGGGGATGTCCTTGACGTCACCGTCCCGGAGCGGCGGGACCCGCTGGAAGTCGTGGAGGAAGTTGTGGAAGGCCTGAAGATCCTGCTGGATGACGAGGACTTTGTCGTCGTCGACAAACCCGTGGGTGTTGCGGCGCATCCCTCGCCCGGCTGGGTGGGACCCACCGTGGTGGGCGGACTGGCAGGCGCCGGCTACCGCATCTCCACCTCCGGCGCGCCCGAGCGGGCCGGAATCGTGCACCGGCTCGACGTCGGAACGTCCGGAGTGATGGTGGTGGCGAAGTCCGAGCGGGCCTACACGGCCCTCAAACGGGCCTTCAAGGAGCGCACGGTGGACAAGGTGTACCACGCGGTGGTGCAGGGCCTTCCGGACCCGCTGACAGGCACCATCGACGCCCCCATCGGGCGGCACCCCGGACACGACTGGCGTTTTGCCGTTATCGAGGACGGCCGCCCCTCAGTGACCCACTACGAAGTCCTGGAAGCCTTCGGCAAGGCCAGCCTGGTGGAAGTCCACCTGGAAACGGGCCGGACGCACCAGATCAGGGTCCACTTTTCCGCCCTCCGCCACCCTTGCGCCGGCGACCTCACTTACGGTGCCGACCCGCGCCTTGCAGCCACCCTGGGGCTCACCCGGCAGTGGCTCCACGCCCGCCAACTGGGATTCGACCACCCGGTGACGGGGGAGCGCGTCACCGTCACCAGCGATTACCCGCAGGACCTGGCCTACGCCCTGGACGTGCTGGAATCGGGTCAGGCCTGACACGGGCAGCCTGCGCCGGGCCGCCAAGCGGCAGCGCTTAGAATAGTGCGGTGAGTTCCAGCAAAGATTCGTTTGTCCACCTGCACACCCACACCGAATATTCCATGCTGGATGGAGCCGCCCGCCTGGGCGAGCTGTTCGATGAAACCGAGCGCTTGGGCATGCCTGCCCTTGCCACCACCGACCACGGCTACTTGTTCGGGGCGTTCGATTTCTGGCGCAAGGCCACGGACAAGGGCATCAAACCGATCATCGGCGTCGAAGCCTACGTAACCCCCGGCACCGCCCGCACGGACAAGGAACGCGTCCGCTGGGGCGATGAGTCCCAGCGCAAGGACGACGTGTCCGGCGGTGGTTCCTACACCCACATGACGCTCCTGAGCTACAACAACGTGGGCATGCGGAACCTTTTCCGGGCCTCCTCCATCGCCTCCCTTGATTCCGTGTTCGGCAAGTGGCCGCGGCTGGACCGCGAGCTGCTCAACACCTACTCGGAAGGGCTCATCGCCACCACCGGATGCCCCTCCGGTGAGGTGCAGACACGGCTCCGCCTTGGCCAGTACCGCGAAGCACTGGAGGCGGCGGCCGAATTCCGGGACATCTTCGGCGCGGAAAACTACTTCTGCGAGCTCATGGACCACGGACTGGACATTGAACGGCGGGTCACCGGCGACCTCCTGAGGCTCGCCAAGGACCTGAACCTGCCGCTGGTGGCCACCAACGACCTCCACTACACCCACGAACACGATGCCAAGGCCCACGAGGCCCTGCTGGCCATCCAGTCCGGCTCCACGCTGCTCGAACCCACCTACGACAACGGCGGTTCGCGGTTTGCGTTCTCCGGCAGCGGCTACTACCTCAAATCCCCGCAGGAAATGCGCGAGCTGTTCCGCGACCACCCGGACGCCTGCGACAACACGCTGCTCATCGCCGAGCGCTGCGAGGTGTCCTTCAACACGGACGCCAACTTCATGCCCCGGTTCCCGTGCCCGACCGGCGAGGACGAGACGTCCTGGCTGGTCAAGGAAGTGGACAAGGGCCTGCAGTACCGCTACCCGGGCGGCATCCCGGACGAGGTCCGCAAGCAGGCCGACTACGAGCTCGGCGTCATCACGTCCATGGGGTTCCCCGGATACTTCCTGGTGGTTGCCGACTTCATCAACTGGGCCAAGAACAACGGCATTCGCGTTGGCCCCGGCCGTGGCTCGGGTGCAGGTTCCATGGTTGCCTACGCCATGCGCATCACCGACCTCGACCCCCTGCGCCACGGCCTGATCTTCGAACGCTTCCTCAACCCTGACCGCGTCTCCATGCCCGACTTCGACGTCGACTTCGATGACCGGCGCCGCTCGGAAGTCATCGACTACGTGACCCGCAAGTACGGTGACGAACGCGTCGCCATGATCGTCACCTACGGCACCATCAAGACCAAGCAGGCCCTCAAGGACTCCTCCCGCGTCCTGGGCTACCCGTTCAGCATGGGCGAGACGCTGACCAAGGCCCTGCCTCCCGCCGTGATGGCCAAGGACATTCCGCTCGCGGACATCCAGAACCCCGAAGCCAAGCGCTACAGCGAGGCCGGCGACTTCCGCCAGCTGATCGCCACCGACCCGGAAGCCGCCAAGGTCTTCGAGACGGCCCTGGGCATCGAAGGCCTGAAGCGCCAGTGGGGCGTGCACGCGGCCGGCGTCATCATGTCCTCGGACCCCATCATCGATGTCATCCCCATCATGCGCCGCTTCCAGGACGGCCAGGTGATCACCCAGTTCGACTACCCGACGTCCGAGGGCCTTGGCCTGATCAAGATGGACTTCCTGGGCCTGCGGAACCTGACGATCATTTCCGATGCCCTCGAGAACATCAAGATGAACCGCGGCATCGACCTGGACCTGGAAAACCTCGAGCTCGACGACGCCCCGTCCTACGAACTCCTGGCCCGCGGTGACACCCTGGGCGTGTTCCAGCTCGACGGCGGGCCCATGCGGTCCCTGCTCAAGCTCATGAAGCCTGACAACTTCGAAGACATCTCCGCCGTGCTGGCGCTCTACCGTCCCGGCCCCATGGGCGCCAACGCCCACACCGACTACGCGCTGCGCAAGAACGGGATCCAGGAAGTCATCCCCATCCACCCGGAGCTGGAGGAACCGCTCAAGGAAATCCTCGGCGGAACGTATGGCCTGATCGTCTACCAGGAGCAGGTGATGGCCGTGGCGCAGAAACTGGCCGGCTACTCGCTGGGCCAGGCAGACATCCTCCGGCGCGCCATGGGCAAGAAAAAGAAGTCGGAGCTGGATAAGCAGTTCGCCGGCTTCTCCCAGGGCATGCAGGACAACGGCTACTCGATGGAGGCGGTCAAGACCCTCTGGGACATCCTGCTGCCCTTCTCCGACTACGCGTTCAACAAGGCCCACTCCGCCGCGTACGGGGTCATCTCCTACTGGACCGCGTACCTGAAAGCGCACTACGCGCCCGAGTACATGGCGGCACTGCTGACCTCCGTGGGTGACGACAAGGACAAGTCCGCCATCTACCTGAACGAATGCCGCCGCATGGGCATCACGGTGCTTCCGCCGGACGTCAACGAGTCCGCCCTGAACTTCACCCCTGTGGGCAATGACATCCGCTTCGGCATGGGCGCCATCCGCAATGTGGGTGCCAACGCCGTCGAGGCCATGGTCACCGCACGTGAGACCGAAGGCGCCTATACCTCCTTCAAGGACTACCTGATGAAGGTACCGGCGGTGGTCTGCAACAAGAGGACCATCGAATCCCTGATCAAGTCCGGAGCCTTCGACTCGCTGGGCCACCACCGGCGTGCGCTGGCCATGATCCACGAAGAAGCCATCGACTCCGTCATTACCTTGAAGCGGAACGAGGCAATCGGCCAGTTCGACCTCTTTGCCGGCTTTGAGGAAGCCGAATCGGAAGCGTCGCTCAGCATCGAGATCCCGGACCTGCCCGAGTGGGAGAAGAAGGACAAGCTGTCCTTTGAGCGGGACATGCTGGGCCTGTACGTCTCGGACCACCCGTTGCAGGGCCTCGAAGGACTGCTGAGCCAGCACGCGGAAATGAGCATCACCAGCATCATCGGCGAGGACGGGCCGCAGGACGGCGCCATCATCACCATCGCCGGCATGATCACCTCGCTGAGCCGCCGCATCGCCAAAGCCAGCGGCAACGCCTACGCCCGGGCCGAGATCGAGGACCTGGGCGGTTCCATCGAAGTCATGTTCTTCGGCCAGGTTTACGGACCCATCGCCTCCGTGCTCGCCGAGGACCTGATCGTGGTGGTCAAGGGCCGCCTGCAAAAGCGCGACGACGGCGCGATCACCTTGAACTGCATGGAATTGTCCGTTCCGGACCTGAGCGAGGGCCTGCACGGGCCGCTGGTCATCACCATGCCCACCTATAAGGCCACCGAAGCCGTGGTCACGGAACTGGGGGATGTGCTGCGCACGCACCGGGGCAATTCGGAAGTGCGGTTGCACCTTCAGGGTGACACCCGCACGGAGATCATGGGCCTGCCGGTCCACCTGCGGGTGAACCCCAGCCCGTCCCTGTTCGGTGACCTGAAAGTGCTGCTGGGCCCGGCCTGCCTGGACGCCTGACCGGGGAGGGCGACGCCGGAAGCCGGCTTCCGGCGTCGCCCGCGCCTTTGTTCCGGGTCACGGCAGCCCGGCGCCAAGGCCGGGTCCGCTAGATTTCGTAGTCCAGCGGGACGGGCTGCCCGTAGGCGCCGCCGTGGTACAGCAGCGGCGCACCGTCGCCGCCCACCTGGCCGTCCACCACCTGGACCACCACCACGGCGTTGTTTTCGAAGGACAGCCGCATCTGCACCTCGCCGATCAGCCAGCCGGCCACATCCTTCAGGATGGGCACGCCGTGGGGCCCGATTTCCCAGTGGTTGCCCTCGAACCGGTTGCCCGGCCGGGCGAAGCGGGCTGCCAACTCCTGGTTTTCCAGGCCCAGCATGTGGACTCCCAGGTACTGGGTGTTGGCAACGGCGGGCCACGACCTGGAACTGCGGGCCATATTGAACGTGAAGCGCGGCGGTTTGGCGGACAACGAGGCCACCGAGGTGGCGGTGAACCCGTAGGGCTCGTCCTGGTAGTTCACTGTGATGATGGCGACGCCGGCGGCATGCCGCCGGAACATCTCCCGGAACGTCTGCTCAAAGGGCTCGCTGTTGTCGGTCACCGGAACTCCTGCGCTAAGTGGCATATCTCTTTCCCCAAGCGTATTGGCCCGCGGGCCAGGCGGGAAAACACCCAGCCGCGGAACCCCTGATGGGCTCCGCAGGAACCTTTGTTAAGGTGTCTCTCATGACGAACTTTGCCCGCCCCGCGCGGCGGCAGCTGCCATGGTCCCTGCTGCTGGTCCCCGCGGCGGCGGGAGTTCCGGCCGGCCTCCTCTGGTGGCTGCTGGCCCCGGGCGGACTGAACCTGATCACCCGGAACCCCTCCCTGGCCTCCGGCACTGCTCCGCTGGTGTGGCTTCCGCGCGACCTGACACTCGCCGGGATCCTGGTGCTGGCCGGCTGCCTGCTGGCGGTGTTCCTGGCGGACGGCAAGCGTACGGATGCCCAAACGGCGCTGCTGGCCGGCCTGGTCGGAGCAGTGGCGGGCAGCCTGGTTGCCTGGGGAACCGGTCTTCTCGCGGCCCGGATCTGGGGCCCGGCGGTGGACACCTCGGCGAATGCCAGCATCGCCTTCTCGCTCCGGGCGTTGCCTGTGCTGCTGCTGTGGCCGGCTGCCACGGCAGTGTCGGTCTTCGTCTTGGAGCTGGTGGGCATGGCGGGCCGGAAGCCGGACGGCGGCGCCGGCGGAACCGCGGCCGGGAACATCGCCGTAAAATAGTCCGGTGACCACTTCCCCGCAGCCACTTGCCCCCGTGACAGCCGCCGTCGACTTCCGCACCATCGACCTTCGGGGCCGCACCCTGACCCTCGCGGCCCTGCGCGCCGCCGTTCCACGCGCCAAGGGCCAGACTGTGGCGGATGCCGAGGCAAAGGTCCTGGACATCATCGCTGCCGTCCGGCAGCGCGGTTTCGCGGCGCTGGCGGACCTTGCAGAAAAGTTCGACGGCGTGGAGCAGCGCCATCCCCTGGTTCCCCGGGAGGCCATCGCCTCAGCTCTGGACGGGCTCGACCCGGATGTGCGGGCAGCCTTGGAGGAGTCGATCAGCCGGGCACGGAAATTCGCCGACCGGCAACGTCCCCGCAACGTCGATGTCGAACTGGGCGACGGCGCCGTCGTCAGCCAGAACTGGGTGCCCGTGGCGCGCGTGGGACTGTATGTTCCCGGCGGCCTGGCCGTGTACCCGTCCTCGGTGATCATGAACGTGGTGCCGGCGCTGGCGGCGGGAGTGGAATCCATCGCCCTTGCTTCACCGCCACAGAAGGAGTTCGGCGGCCTGCCGCACCCCACTATCCTTGCCGCTGCGGCGCTGCTGGGCATCAGCGAGGTCTACGGCATCGGCGGGGCGCAGGCCATCGCCGCGTTTGCCTACGGTGTGGAAGCCGGTGACGCCGGTCCGGCGCTGGAGCCTGTGGACGTGGTGACCGGGCCCGGCAACATCTTCGTCGCCACCGCCAAGCGCCTGGTCAAGGGTGTGGTGGGCATCGATTCCGAGGCAGGAACCACGGAGATCGCCATCCTGGCCGATGATTCCGCCCGGCCGGCGCTGGTGGCCGCGGACCTGCTCAGCCAGGCCGAGCACGACCCCAAGGCGGCATCGGTCCTGGTCACCGATTCGGAGCCGCTGGCCACGGCGGTGCGCGCCGAGCTGGAACTGCAGGCCGCCGCAACCAAGCACTCCGCCCGGGTCCGGGAGGCGCTGTCCGGTCCCCAGTCCGGCGTCGTCCTGGTGGACAACCTGGACCAGGGTATTGCCGCGTGCGATGCCTACGCCGCCGAGCACCTGGAGATCATGACGCGGGACGCCGCCGCCGTGGCCGCGCGGATCCGGAATGCCGGCGCGATCTTCGTGGGCGACTACAGTCCGGTGAGCCTGGGCGACTACTGCGCAGGCTCCAACCACGTCCTGCCCACCAGCGGGACTGCTGCCTTTTCATCCGGCCTGAACGTCACCACCTTCCTGCGCGCCATCCAGGTGGTCAACTACAGCCGGGAGGCGTTGGCGGAGGTCAGCGGCCATATCGTGAGCCTGTCCCGGGCCGAGGACCTGCCCGCCCACGGGGACGCAATCAGTGCACGGTTCCCGGTCCGCGGTTAGCCACTACATATAGCGTCCCAGCCACTACATATAGTAATTACAGGCTTGTTATTACCCCACATGTAGCCGTAAACTGGGATGGCAGCCCGTCCAACGGCGCTGCCGGCTCCGTTGCCGTTCGACGCCGGAAGTGAGAGGGGAAACGCCATGTACTGCCCGTTCTGCCGCAACCCCGATTCCCGCGTGGTGGACAGCCGGATGGCGGATGACGGCTCGGCTATCCGACGCCGGCGCCAGTGTCCCGAATGCGGCCGCCGGTTCACCACCGTTGAAACCACCAGCCTCTCCGTCATCAAGCGCTCGGGGGTCGGTGAACCCTTCAGCCGCAGCAAGGTGATCAACGGGGTGCGTAAAGCATGCCAGGGACGGCCTGTCAGCGAAGACGATCTCGCCATGCTGGCCCAGGAAGTGGAGGAGCAGATCCGCTCGTCCGGCGCCGCCGAAATCGATGCGCACGAGGTAGGCCTGGTAATCCTCGGACCGCTCCAGAAGTTGGATGAGGTAGCGTACCTGCGCTTCGCGAGCGTGTACCAGGCGTTCGAATCCCTGGAGGACTTCGAATCGGCTATTGCCCTGCTCCGCCACGAGGCCGAGGAAGGCGCAAATGGCGCTGCCGGCCCGAAGAGCTCCGAGAAGAGCCCTCTCTAATCTCCGGTGACGGCAGCGGAGGGGAAGCCGCAGCCGTCACCGGCACCACCTTTACTTGGTCAGTTTGTGCTTCAGTGCGATTTCCAGGGCGGCGCCCACAATGCCGGCCTCGTTCCGCAGGACGGCCGGGACGATGGGGGTCCTGAGCTTGAGGTTGGGAAGGTACTCGTCCGCGCGCTTGGAGATTCCGCCGCCGACGATGAACAGCTCCGGCGAGAACAGGAACTCCACATGCGAGAAGTACCGCTGCAGCAGCACGCTGTACTCCTCCCATGACAGTCCGTCCCGTTCCCGGGCCACGGCTGAGGCTTTCGATTCGGCGTCGAAGCCGTCGATCTCAAGGTGTCCCAGCTCCGCGTTCGGTACCAGTTTCCCGTCGAAGATGAAGGCGGAGCCGATGCCTGTGCCCAGGGTGATGACCAAGACGGTGCCTGCGACGCCTTCGCCGGCGCCATAGCGGGCTTCGGCCAGGCCTGCGGCATCGGCGTCGTTGATGACCTCCACGGGGCGGCCCAGCCGTTCCGTGAGGAGGGCATCGATGTCCGTGTCCAGCCAGCTCTTGTCAACGTTGGCTGCAGAGTGGACCACGCCGTGCTGGATGATGCCGGGGAAGGTCACGCCGACGGGGGAGCCGGCCTCCGGGGCTTCGGGGCGCGCCGAGAGTTCGGCCACCACCAGGGCTACGGCTTCGGCGACAGCTTCGGGGGTGGCGGGCTGCGGGGTGGGCACCCGGAAGCGTTCACCGAGGAGCTTGCCCTTCTTCAGGTCGACAATGCCGCCCTTGATGCCCGTACCCCCGATGTCGATGCCGATCAGTGGTGCGTTCTTGTGCGACTTCTCGTCCTTCTTGGCCAATGGGATTCCGTTCTAGGCTGGGGCGGGCAGGGAAGGGGCGGCCTGGGGCGGCCCCAAAAACAGGTATTGTGCCAGCACCCGGCAGCAGATGCCGGATGCGGGCAGGGGACAGACTACGGCAGGGTGAGGATTTCCGCACCGGTTTCGGTGACCAGCAGGGTGTGCTCGAACTGGGCTGTGCGCTTGTGGTCCCGGGTCACCACGGTCCAGTCGTCGCTCCACATGTCCCACTCCACGGTGCCGAGGGTGAGCATGGGTTCGATCGTGAACACCATTCCCGTTTCGATCACGGTGTTGTACGCGGGGGCGGCATCGTAGTGCGGGATGATCAGTCCGGTGTGGAATGCTTCGCCGACGCCATGGCCGGTGAAGTCGCGCACCACGCCGTAGCCAAAACGCTTGGCGTAGGACTGGATGGCGCGGCCGATCACGTTGATTTCCCGCCCCGGGGCCACCGCCTTGATGGCCCGGTTGAGCGACTCCCGGGTGCGTTCGACGAGCAGCCGGGATTCCTCGTCCACGTCACCCACCAGGAACGTGTAGTTGGTGTCGCCGTGGACCCCGTTGATGTACGCCGTAATGTCGATGTTCAGAATGTCGCCGTCCTGGACCACAGTGCTGTCCGGGATGCCGTGGCAGATGACCTCGTTCAGCGACGAGCACAGGGATTTGGGAAATCCGCGGTAGCCGAGCGTGGAAGGGTAGGCCTGGTGGTCCAGCAGGAATTCGTGGCCCACCTTGTCCAGTTCATCGGTGGTGATGCCGGGCTGGATGTGCTTGCCGACCTCGACGATGGCCTGGGCCGCAATCCGTCCGGCGATTCGGATCTTTTCGATGGTTTCGGCGGACTTGACCTCCGAGCCGGTGAATTTGGCCGGGGCAGGCTTGCCGACATACTCCGGACGGGGGATGGACGCCGGGACGGAACGCTGCGGGCCCACGGTACCCGGGGTGAGGGTGCCGGTGGGTGCAGTGGAGGCAAGGGAAGGCATAGATTGATCATATAAGGCACCGCAGAACGCCTAACAACCGACAAGCGGCGGAGGACGCACGTAGCTGATTGTGTTACGTGGATCACCCGCGGCTTTCCTGTCGCCGGAACGAGGAGCAACGATGACTGAGTACTGGTTCAACGTCAATACCCACGAAGTGGAAGAGGACCGGCTCTCTGACTGGAGCCAGCTCATTGGGCCCTATAAGACCCGCGAAGAAGCGGAGCACGCCATTGAGAAGGTCAGGGCGCGCAATGAAGCCTGGGAAAAGGGCGACGACGACTGAACAGTTGGGTGGGTCCAGCCGCCTTTCGGTGCTCCGGAAGCGGACGTCAAGGTGAGGCCGCCCGCGGCCGAGGCAGTCCGCGGAGGAGTGCCGAAAGGCGGCCTCTGCAGCCTGCTTGCCCGCGCGGGCCTAGAAGGAGTGTTCCGGGCCGGGGAACTGGCCTGATCGGACGTCCTCGCCGTAGGCGGTGGCTGCGTCCAGGAGGGTGGTGCGCAGGTCCGCGTATTGTTTGACGAATTTCGCCATCCGGCCGCCGCGCAAGCCGGCCATGTCCTGCCAGACGAGGACCTGGCCCGTGGTCGCGCTCCCGGCGCCAATGCCGATGGTGGGAACGTCCACGGCAGCGTCCACCGCGGCTGCAGTGTCGGCGGGGACCATTTCCATGAGCACGCAGAACGCGCCCGCGTCGGCGAGGGCGCGGGCATCGTCGATCAGCCGCTGGGCGTCGTCGCCCCGGCCTTGCACCCGGTATCCGCCCAAGGCGTGTTCGCTCTGCGGGGTGAAGCCGATGTGTGCCATCACCGGAATGCCCGCCTGCACCATTGCACGCACCGTGGGTGCGTAATACTGGCTGCCCTCGATTTTCACCGCATGGGCCAGGCCTTCCTTCAGGAAGCGGACACCGGTGGCGACGGCCTGTTCGGCGCTGACCTCATAGCTGCCGAAGGGCAGGTCCGCCACCACCATGGCGCGCTTCGCGGACCTGGCGACGGCGCGGCACAGCGGCAGCAGTTCGTCCACGGTGACCGGGAGGCTGGTTTCGTTGCCGAAAACGTTGTTCGAGGCCGAATCACCGACCAGCAGCACTTCGATGCCCGCGGCGTCGAAAATCTCCGCTGTGTACTGCTCGTAGGCGGTGAGCATAGCGAACCTGGTGCCGTCGCGCTTGGCCTGCTGCAGGTGGTGGATGCGGACCTTGGCTGGTTTCGGCGCGGCGGCCGCCGGTGTTCCGGGGCCGCTGCCGTAAGGGGCTGGTACTTCTGCGGACGCGCTGGAGTCGGAGCTGTTGCTGGTGGCCATGGGATGAGCGTAGTGCGGGACCTGCCGTGCTTGCTACCGCAGCCGGCTCCGGGTAAAGGTGATTAGCGTCATAACGGCTGCGCCGGAACGCAGTGGAAGTCCCGCAGTAAACCGCGCCGGTGCGCGCTGCGGGCGCCGCGGGAGGTTAATGCTGTGTTACGCACGGCGCAGGCTCAAGCATCGGCGCCGAATGATTAGTACAGTGTTGATGAACTGCTGCCGGCTTTCCCCTTTGCGCGGGCCCCGGAGCATGAACGTTGACCGGAGA
Source organism: Pseudarthrobacter sp. YAF2 (assembly GCF_052113345.1). Lineage (NCBI taxonomy): Bacteria > Bacillati > Actinomycetota > Actinomycetes > Micrococcales > Micrococcaceae > Pseudarthrobacter > Pseudarthrobacter sp. YAF2. Next base: position 85,640 of record NZ_JBFRDA010000018.1, read on the forward strand.
AGAGGCCATCATGGACCGCCAGCAAGAGTTTGTCCTGCGCACGATCGAAGAGCGCGACGTACGTTTCGTGCGGCTGTGGTTCACCGACGTCGTGGGATCGCTGAAGTCCGTGGCGCTGGCGCCGGCGGAAGTCGAGGGAGCCTTCGAGGAAGGCCTCGGCTTCGACGGTTCCTCCATCGAAGGCCTGGCCCGCGTCTTCGAATCGGACATGCTGCTGCAGCCGGACCCGGCAACCTTCCAGATCCTGCCGTGGCGCGGCGAGACGGAGCAGACCTCGCGCATGTTCTGCGACATTCTGACTCCCGACGGCGAGCCCTCCACCGCTGATCCGCGCAACGTCCTCAAGCGGACCCTTGCCAAGGCTGCGGACATGGGCTTCACCTGCTACACGCATCCCGAGATCGAGTTCTACCTGCTCAAGTCCCAGGAGCCGGGTCCGGACGGCGCACCCGTTCCGGTGGATGAGGGCGGCTACTTCGACCACGTTCCCGGAGGCGTGGCCCAGGACTTCCGCCGCACCGCCGTCACCATGCTGGAATCGGTGGGAATCTCGGTGGAGTTCAGCCATCACGAAGGCGGTCCCGGCCAGAACGAGATCGACCTTCGCTACGCCGACGCACTGCAGACCGCGGACAACATCATGACGTTCCGCACGGTCATCAAGGAGGTGGCCCTGCAGCAGGGAACCTACGCCACCTTCATGCCCAAGCCGTTCACCGATCACCCCGGCTCCGGCATGCATACGCACTTCTCGCTGTTCGAGGGGGACAGCAATGCGTTCTTCGAGGCAGGTGCCGAGTTCCAGTTGTCCAAGACGGCCCGGCAGTTCATTGCCGGCATCCTCAAGCACGCCCCCGAGTTCACGGCGGTCACCAACCAGTTCGTTAACTCCTACAAGCGGCTGTGGGGTGGCGGCGAGGCACCCAGCTACCTGAGCTGGGGGCACAACAACCGTTCGGCGCTGGTCCGCGTGCCGCTGTACAAGCCGGGCAAGGGCCAGTCCGCCCGGATCGAATACCGTGGCATCGACTCGGCAGCCAACCCCTACCTTGCCTATGCCGTCCTGCTCGGTGCAGGGCTGAAGGGCATCGAGGAAGGCTACGAGCTGCCGGCAGCCGCCGAGGACGACGTCTGGTCGCTCAGCTCGGCCGAACGCCGCGCCATGGGCCACGATCCGCTGCCGGCAAGCCTGCACGATGCCATCCGCTCCATGGAGGACTCGGAGCTGATGCCGCAGATCCTCGGTGAGCAGGTCTACGAGCACTTCCTGCGCAACAAGCGCGCCGAGTGGCAGGACTACCGCCTGCAGGTGACGCCCTACGAGCTGCAGCGCAACCTCGGCATCCTCTAGGTGCCCGGCGTGAGCCTGGCACGCCGCCTCATCGCGGCCGGATTCAGCGACCTGGAGAAGGGCGAACGGTTCCTGGCCGCGCGCGAACTCGAGGGGCTGGACCAGGACACGCTCTTCGCCGGGCTGCAGCTTGCGGCCAGTCCGGATACTGCCCTGCAGTCCCTGGTCCGTCTGATCGAAAAGCATCCGCAGCTCCGGGAGCTGGCCGCCGCCGGGACGGAGGCCAGCGAGCCGATGTACCGGGTCCTTGGGGCCTCCGAAGCGCTGGGGGAGTTCCTGATCCGGCACCCCGAACACCTGGACGCCTTCTGGGTCCGTGCCAGTCCCGAGCCGCTGCCGGCCGATCCTGACCGGCTTCGGGCAACACTTCTGCAATCAGTCGGCGCCGACGCACGCGCCGCCCGTCCCGTCGCCGCCATGACCGGCGTCGACGCCTACGCCGCCCTGCGCACGGCGTACCGGCGCGGACTGGTGGACCTGGCCGTCAAGGACCTCTGCGCCGCGGATCCGCTGGACTTCCTGCCGTCGGTTGGTCGTGAACTTGCGGACCTCGCGGCGGCCGCCATCGAAGCCGCCCTCGCTGTGTCCCGCGCCGAAGCGTCCGGCCAGTACGGCGCTGCCGACGTCGCCGACGTCGGCCTCGCCGTCATCGGCATGGGCAAGTGCGGCGCCCGCGAGCTGAACTACATCTCCGACGTCGACGTAATTTATGTGGTGGACGCCGGCAGCCTGGAGGACGCGCACGCCAACACCATCGGCACCGCCCTGGCCAGCGGCATTTCGAGGGCCATCTCGTCGGTGGCCCGGGAACCCGGACTGTGGGAAGTGGATGCGAACCTGCGTCCCGAGGGCAAGTCCGGTCCGTTGGTCCGCACCCTTGCCTCGCATGAAACGTACTACGCCAGATGGGCTGAAAGCTGGGAATTCCAGGCGCTGCTGAAGGCCCGCGCCATGGCCGGTGATGCTGTGCTGGGCCGCAAGTACGAGGAAGCCGTGGCGCCCCTGATTTGGAACTCAGCGGGACGCGACGGCTTCGTTGAATCCGTCCAGGCCATGCGGCGGAGGGTGACAGAGCACATTCCACCAGCGGAGGAACAACGGCAGATCAAGCTGGGCCGCGGCGGCCTGCGGGACGTCGAATTCACGGTCCAGCTGCTTCAGCTGGTGCACGGCAAGGCCGATGAGTCATTACGACGACGGGACACCACCTCGGCGATCGCCGCATTGTCCGCAGGTGGCTACATCGGGCGTTCTGACGCCGCTGGGTTCGACAATGCGTACCGCTACCTGCGCCTGCTGGAACACCGGATCCAGCTGTTCCAGCTGCGCCGGACCCACCTCATGCCCGTGGCGGAGCCGGCCCTGCGCTCCCTGGCCAAGGCCGTGCTGGGGCCCTTCTCCAACGAACGGCCGGGACCCGATGCACTGTTGTCAGCGTGGCAGCGGACCAAGCGCTCCGTCCGGGAACTGCATGAGCGCATCTTCTACCGGCCGCTGCTGAACACCGCGGCCAAGCTCAGCACCGAGGACGCAAAGCTGACGCCGGAAGCAGCCCAAGGGCGGCTTGCCGCCCTCGGCTACCGGGACCCGCAAGGGGCGATGCGCCACATCGAGGCATTGACGGCCGGCGTCAGCCGCCGCGCCGCGCTCCAGCGGCAGCTGCTGCCCATCCTGCTGGACTGGCTCGCGGAGGGGGTTGATCCCGATGCCGGGCTGCTCGCCTTCAGGCGCATCAGCGAGGCACTGGGCACCACCCACTGGTACCTGGGCATGCTGCGCGACTCCAACGCTGCGGCTGAACGCCTGTGCCACGTGCTGTCCAACTCCCGGCTGATCGCCGACCTGCTGGAAGTCTCTCCGGAGTCCGTGGCATGGCTGGGGCAGGACAAGGACCTGGTTCCGGTTGGCTTCGAGGCCCAGTGGCAGGAAATTACCGCCAAGATGTCCCGGCACGCGGACCCGGAGAGCGCCATGCGGTTGATCCGCCTGATCCGGCGCAGGGAGATCCTGCGCATTGCCATCGCCGACTCGGCCGGGCTGCTTGACCAGGACCAGGTGGGCAGGGCGCTGGCGGACACCGACCGTGCAGCCGTCCTTGGCGCGCTCAGGGTGGCGGAGGGGATCGTTTCCGCCGGCGGCCCGCTCAAGACCACAGTGCTGGTGGTGGCCATGGGCCGTCAGGGCGGCCGGGAGATCGGCTATGGCTCCGACGCCGACGTCATGTACGTGCACCGGGCCCTCCCGGGCTTCACCGAGGCCGAGGCCCAGGAGCAGGCAACCCGCCTCGTGGGCAAGGTATCCAGCCTGCTCACCCAGCCCTTGAAACCGGCCATCATGGCCGAACGCGTGCTCCAGATGGACGCCGACCTCCGGCCGGAAGGCAAGAACGGGGCTATGGTGCGTTCCCTGGACTCCTTCGCCGAGTACTACCGCCGCTGGTCCCTGATATGGGAGGCGCAGGCACTGCTGCGGGCACGCCCGATGGCCGGCGACGATACCCTCGCCGCTGATTTCCTTGAGCTGATCGATCCCATCCGGTACCCGGCGTCGGTTTCCGACCAGGACGTGCGCGAGATCCGGCGGATCAAGGCCAGGGTGGAATCCGAGCGGCTGCCGCGCGGTGCCGACCCCGCACGCCACCTGAAACTGGGCCGTGGCGGGCTGAGCGACGTCGAGTGGCTGGTACAGCTGCTGCAACTCCAGCACGCCGGAAGGCACCCGGAGCTGCGAACCACGTCGACCCTGGAGTCTTTGGCCGCGGCCGCCCGGTTGGGGTTACTGGAGGACGTCGACGCGGGGCTCCTGGCCGACGCCTGGCGGCTGGCCAGCCGCATCCGGTCCGCCAACGTTATCTGGAGTGGCAAAGCCTCAGACCTCCTGCCGTCTTCCCGCCGGGACCTCGAAGCGGTAGCGCGCTGGTGCGGCTACGAGCCGGGCCGGGCCGCAGCGCTGGAGGAGGACTACCTGAGGGTAAGCCGGCGGGCCCGGGCTGTCTTTGAACGCGTCTTCTATGGCCAGTAAGGCCCGGGACTGGGTCTGGCTCATCCCGCTGCGCGACCTCGACTCCGACGCCCGCGCCATCCAGCTCGGTGCGATCGCCGGCATGGGGCTGCAGCCCGGCCAGGAGCGCTTTGTCGGCGATCCTTTGCGGATGGCGCTGGCGGGGCTGGAAGAAGAGTCACGGCGGCCGTATGTGGTGGAGGCGTCAGGAGCCGCCGCAGGCGTGTTGACGCTCCAGCTGGGGGCGGCAGGACTGGCCGGCTGGCCTGACGACCATTCAGCCTGGCTGCTCCGTGGTTTCCTCATTGACCGGAGGCACCAGGGCAAAGGGCTTGGGACGCTCGCGGCCGCCGCTGCCGTGGACGCCGCCCGCCGGCTGACCGCGCGGCAGCACAGCGGTGAGTCCGGCGTCGTCCTGTCCGTCAACGAGGCAAACCATGCCGGACTGTCCGCTTACTGGCGCGCCGGTTTCGTCGACGCCGGACCGTACCTGGGTGGATCCGCCGGGCCGCAACGGACCATGTTCCACAGTTTCGGTGGCGTGGCGCAGCCGTAACGCGCCTGACCGGCATTGCGCTCAGCAAGCGTTTGCCCGATCATGTGGATTGGCGGTGTTCTTCAACCTTGTTGGGGGGAAGGCTGTACTGAGTCTTCGTCTCGGGGGGCATTCGTCAGGGGGGCCGGCTCCCGGTCTCAGCACGTCTGGAGCCGGGCCCCCACCTTGCGGCCCGCCGTTCCGGCGGCGGGAGCCACGGAACGCAAAAAGGCGGCCACCGGATGGTTCCGGTGGCCGCCTTTCGTTTGGTCAGCAGGCCTGGCAGGCAGGCTGCAGGCTAGACGCCGTAGTAGAGCTCGAACTCGTAGGGGTTCGGGCGCAGCGACAGCGGGCGGATCTCGTTCTCGTACTTGTACTCGATCCAGGTGTCGATCAGGTCCTGGGTGAAGACGCCGCCGGCCTGGAGGAACTCGTTGTCCTCGGCCAGGGCTTCCAGGGCTTCTTCGAGCGTGCCCGGAGCCTTGGGGATGTCCTTGGCTTCCTCGGCGGGGAGCTCGTAGAGGTCCTTGTCGATCGGAGCCGGCGGCTCGATGCGGTTGCGGATGCCGTCGATTCCGGCCATCAGCTGCGCAGCGAAGGCCAGGTACGGGTTGGAGGAGGGGTCCGGTGCGCGGAACTCGATGCGCTTGGCCTTGGGGTTGGTACCCGTGATGGGGATACGGATACCGGCGGAGCGGTTGCCCTGCGAGTAGACCATGTTAACCGGGGCTTCGAAGCCCTTGACCAGGCGGCGGTAGGAGTTCACCGTTGGGTTGGTGAAGGCCAGGACGGCGTTCGCGTGCTTGAGCAGGCCGCCGATGTACCAGCGGGCGGTGTCGGACAGGCCGGCGTAGCCCTTCTCGTCGTAGAACAGCGGCTCGCCGCCGTTCCACAGCGACTGGTGGCAGTGCATGCCCGAGCCGTTGTCACCGAAGACCGGCTTGGGCATGAAGGTAACGGACTTGCCCCAGGCGTCTGCGGTGTTCTTGATGACGTACTTGAACTTCTGCAGGTCATCGGCCGCGTGGGTCAGGGTGGTGAACTTGTAGTTGATCTCGGCCTGGCCGGCGGATCCAACTTCGTGGTGGCTGCGCTCGACCTCAAGGCCGGCTTCGTCCAGGGCAACGCACATGGCATCGCGCAGGTCCGCCTGCTTGTCGGTAGGGGAGACCGGGAAGTAACCGCCCTTGACGGGGGTCTTGTAGCCCAGGTTGCCGCCCTCTTCTTCGCGGCCGGTGTTCCAGTGGGCTTCCTCGGAGTCGATCTTGTAGAAGCTGCCCTGCGGTGAGGACTGGTACTGGACGTTGTCGAACACGAAGAACTCGGCTTCGGGAGCAAAGAACGCGGTGTCGGCGATGCCGGTGGAGGCCAGGTAGGCCTCTGCCTTTTCGGCCACGCCACGGGGGTCGCGGTGGTAGGGGTCGCCGGTGCGCGGGTTCACGATCGAGAAGTTCAGCGCGAGCGTCTTCTCCATGCGGAAGGTGTCCAGGAACGCGGTGGTCACGTCCGGGATCAGCTGCATGTCAGATTCGGCGATGCCCTGGAAACCGCGGATGGAGGAACCGTCAAAGAGCTGGCCGTTGACGAAGAAATCGGCGTCAACACTCTTTGCGGGGACGTTGAAGTGCTGCTGGACGCCCGGAAGATCGGTGAAGCGGATATCGACGAACTTTACATCTTCGTCCTTGATGAACTTGAGGACTTCGTCCGCAGTCTTGAACATCTATGCTCCTAACGCATATGTAAATATCTGGCATGCAAGCCATGTGGTCCAGCGCAATCCAAAGGCAGGGAGAACGCAAGGTTTTCCCTGCTGGTACACCTGCCGAGGGGATTTGCTTGAAACTTCTCACAGCCTATGGATCCGGCATTTCCCGTCCGTGTCCGCATTGTTTCGGGCAGGTTACAGAATGCCCTGCTATGGAAACGCTATCGCCGGTCCACAGTGTGGTCCAACCCCATCCACACTGTGGGCGCCCACCTGCCGCAGGGCCGGTAGGCTTGGATGGTGGTAGATCGCAAAGACATTGGTTCCTGGCTCAGCGGACCGGATACGTCCGGCGTCTCCAAATATCCGGGTGAGCGGCTGGGCCTGCCGGAGTCCGGTCCCGGCTCCATCGCACGGGCAGGACGCAGGATCGCCGCGATCATGATCGATTGGGGCATTGCGCTCCTGATCAGCAACTTTGCGTTCGGCGGTGACTCCTGGGCCACGCTTGCGGTCTTCGCCACCGAACAGATCCTGCTGGTGGGAACCCTTGGCTACAGCATCGGCCACCGCATCATGGGCATTGCCGTGGTGAGGCCGGGTGGGGGCACGCCCGGACCGCTCGCCGCCCTGGTGAGGACAGTGCTGCTGTGCCTGGTCATCCCCGCCGTCATTTTCGACCCCGACCAGCGCGGACTTCATGACAAGGCCATGAATACGCTCCTGATCCGCCGGTAGGCGCCAAAGAGGTCAGGTGCGGCTGGACGCGAGGCGGTCGGGGGTGCTCTCCGGCAAGGCGGTGCCAAGGTAGCCGCGACGTCCGGCCCAGCGCTCGAACAGGATGGTTGCGAACGGGAAGACTGCGGAGAAACCTGCCAGTGCCGCCACCCGGAAGGGCCATCGCTCCACGCGCCAGAGCATCAGCGCTGCCAGCCCATAGGCCATGAACAGGGCGCCGTGGACGGGCCCCGCCACCTGGACGCCAAGCTCTGTGGTTCCGGCGATCCATTTGAAGTACATCCCGGCCAGCAGCGCTGCCCAACTGCAGGCTTCGGCGATGGCAAGGATCCGGAAGGCCCGGATCACTGTGGTCCTCAGCGGCATGGTGGTGTTCCTGTCGTTGGTTAGGTGCACGGTCCGTCACATGGTGGGTGGCCGCCGGTTCGGCGGCAAGAAAAAACGCCCCGACGCCCGGCGATGCCGGTACCGGGGCGTTGGGCCAGCTAGCGTCCGCGGTTGGGACGGGCCTTGTAGGGGTCGATTCCCTTGGGGATCGGGAGCCGGGTGCCCATGGAAGCGATGCGCTTGGACACAGTGCTGACTTCCAGCTTGGTCAGTTCGTTCTTCATCTTGCCCATTTTCTTGGCCACCTGGCTCAGCGGGACCTGGCCTTCGCCGTGCCCGGTCTGGATGGTGTGGACCGGAACGTTGGGCAGGATCCGGGCGAGGCGCTTGCGTTCGGCATCCAGCAGCGGCTTTACCCGGTGGGTGGGGCCTTCGCTGACTAGGACGACGCCGGGACGGCCCACCGCACGGAACACGGCATCCTGCGTGCGCGGATTGACAGCCACGGGCTGTTCCTCGGTAATCCAGCCACGGCGGAGCGTGCCCAAGGCGGCGCCGGAGGCGCCGGGCTGGTTTTCGATCTGCGCGAACGCTGCGCGCTCAGCGCGGCGGGACAGAATGAATGTGGCTGCCAGCAGGCCCAGCGGAATACCGATGATCAGGCCGGTGATCCAGTTATCCAGCCAGAAGCCCACCAGGAAGCTCACAGCCACAACGCCCAGGAATGCCAACAGCATCAGCCACGGAACCATGGGGTCGTGGCGGCGGGTCATGGTGAAGACCTCGCCGATCTGCTTAAGCCTGCTGGGCTTCTTGGCCTTCGCTTCCTTCGGCTTGCGCGTGAACAGGCCGCGCTTCACCGCGCTGGAGCCCGCCGGGGTGGAGTTGCTGGAGTCAGGGGATTTAGCCATAGTGCCTCAATTCTACGTGACTTAAACGCAAGGGCCGGACGCCGGAATCTTCCGGTGTCCGGCCCTTGCCAGTCCTCGCAGGGGAGGTCAGGAATGTGAGGCGAGGAGGGTGCTGGCTTCCTGGCGGGTGGTGCCGGAGTCTTGGATGCCGTCGGCGATGTGGGCGAGTTCGGCGGGGATGTCGCGGCCTTTTTTGCGCATGGCGGTGGCCCAGAGGCGGCCGGCGCGGTAGGAGGAGCGGACCAGGGGGCCGGACATG
>NZ_JBFRDA010000019.1:0-139211 GCF_052113345.1 Pseudarthrobacter sp. YAF2
GAATATCAGCCTGACACTGCCAGCCGAAAAACGACCAGCTACCCCCCACAGCATCACGACCGGCCGGTACACGATGAGCGACCCCTGAAAATAAACCCAGGAGTCGCTCATCCATGCACTCTTGACAACAGAGCCTACATATCAGCGCTCACGCAGCCTCGGTGCCTGCTTCGGGGCCGTCTGCGGCAGCCTCCACGCCCGTTAGCGCCGCCTGTTGGCAACGACTTCGTGTGCCGCGTCCACCAACTGCCGCGCTGATTCATCCCAGCTGAATTCGGCGGCCCGCGCCATCGAACGCCGCGACATGTCCTGCCAGTGCCCGTCATCCTGCAGTCGCGCCACGGCTCGGGCAAACTCTTCGGGGGAGCCCGGGTCCACGTACAGGACTGCGTCCGCACCCACCTCGCGGAAGATCGGGATGTCGCTGGCGATGACGGGTGTCCCAACGGCCATGGCTTCCACGAGGGGAAGACCGTACCCCTCGGCCCTGGACAGGCTCACCAGCGCGGTGGCCCGCCGCAGCAGCCCGTCATATTCCTCGTCAGTGACGCCGTTGTGGAACACCACGGAGGCGCCCGGCGGCACCAGGCCTTCGAGTTCCGCCCGGCGTTGGGGGCTGATCCGGCTGAGCAGGTGCAGGGTGTAGCCGGGCAATCCGGACATGCCGGCCACCATCGTTTCCACGTTCTTGTAGGGCATGAATGAGCCCATGTAGATGATCGTCTTGTCCGCGCCGTCCCCCGGGGTGCGGTGGACCTGGGCCGGCTGGGGGGCGTTGGCGATGATGCGTACCGGCCGTCGGGTCAGGCTGTACTTGGCCATGAGCGCTTCCGTGGTCCGGCTGATAGTGGCCACGGTGTCGGCCCGGTTCAGCAGCAGCCGCTGGGGCCAGAACGCTTTGTGGTAGAGGCGCCAGAGCAGCCTGACGGGTGCCGGCAGGAATCCCGGGGGAGCGGGGTGCTCATAGTAGATAAGGTCGTGCAGGGTCAGGATCAGGCCGTACTTCCTGCCCCACGTGCCCATGGTCTGCATGGGGCACACCACCACGTCGGCCCCGAGACGGTTGATCTTGCGGGCAACGAATAGCTCCAGAGGTGAGAGCGGGCTGCTGATCAGTGTGTAGGGCACATCCGGCAGGAGGGCGAGCTGACGGATGTCCGAGACCAGCATCGAGACGTCGGCGATTTTCGCCGTCGCAGCGATCAGGCTGGCCCCGTAGCGGCTGATGCCGTCATGGTGGTCGGTTCGGGTAAAACGGGCATCGATGACAATCTTCACGCGGGGTGATCCTTCAGGAAGCTGCGGATAGAGCGGGCGGCCGGCTCCGGCGTTTCATAGTGGATCAGGTGTCCGACGCCGGGAATCACCTTCAGTTCCCCGTCCGGCAGCAGCGCCAGGAGTCTGTGCTGGCTGGGAAGCGTGGCAATTTCGTCCTTTTCGCCGGCCACCAGCAGCACGGGGAGGTCCAGCTGCCCGGCCACCTGGGACACGTGGTTGCTGACCGACGCCGTGAAGGACTCCAGCAGGCTGTCGCGGTCGGCGAAGGAACTGAAGTACGCGTGGTGCTGGCCGTGGATGAACGCCCGCAGGTCCTTGTCACGTGTCTTGGCCATGGTCTCGCTCATGACACGCACAATCAGCCGGTTGCGCAGCAGGGCCAGCCCGGGCTTGCGGGGGAGTTTTGCCGCCAGCCGGTAATACAGGACGGCCAGCCGCGTCATCACGCCTTTGGGTCCCTCCAATGCCGGGGCGGCGATGGGGTTGATGAGGATCAGGGGGCGGACTGCGCCGGGGTTGCCGGCTACAAAGTGCGCTGCCACGATCGAGCCGAAAGAGTGGCCCAGCAGCACGGTGTCCGGTCCCAGCCCCCGGGTGGCCATGAAGTCGCTGATGAACTGCCCGTAGCGCTCCACCGAATGCTCGTCCCGGGCGAAGGCGTCCGAACTGCCGAAACCCGGCAGGTCCGGCATGATGATTCGCATGTCCGGCAGTTGGTCCGCCACGCGCAGGAGTCCATGGTGGTCACCCCGGAAACCGTGGACCACCAGGATGGTGCGGGTCTCCGGCGTCTCTTCCAGCGGCTCGTAGGTCCAGAAGGCGACCGTGCCGCCGTTGAGGCTTACGGTGCCGGCTGAGGTTCGTCCTGCCAGTCCGGCACTCAGGTATGCGGGCGCAGGGGAGGGCCCCGGGTTCACGGTATCCATGCCCGCGCCTAGTTGACGTTGTCCGGATGGGAACCAGTACGCTGCCCGCGGTCCAACGCGTTGATTGCAGCCAGGTCCCGTTCGGAAAGTTCAAAACCGAAGACGTCCAGGTTTTCCCGGATGCGGGCCTCCGAACTGGCCTTGGGGATCGCAATATTCCCCAGCTGCATGTGCCAGCGGAGGACCACCTGTGCCGGGGTCTTGCCGTGCTCCGCAGCGCAGGCCTCGATGACCGGATCGTCGAGCACTTGTCCGCGGCCAAGCGGGCTCCACGCCTCAGTCCGGATACCCAGGTCCGCGTGCTTGCTGCGCAACTCCTCCTGCTGCAGCCAGGGGTGCAGTTCGATCTGGTTGACGGCGGGAACCACTTCGGCGCTTTGCAGCAGCCGGTCAAGATGGGCGGGCTGGAAATTGCTGACGCCGATGGCACGGACGCGGCCTTCACGGTAGAGCGTCTCCAGCGCGCGGTATGTTTCCGGGAACAGTCCGCGGCGGGGGCAGGGCCAATGGATCAGGTACATGTCCACGTAGTCCAGGCCCAGGTTGACCATGGAATCGTCGAACGCCCGCAATGTGGAGTCGTAGCCGTGATGGTCGTTCCACACCTTGGTGGTGATGAACACGGCTTCGCGGGCCATGGACGGGGACAACTCCCCGGAGCCGCCGCTGCCGGTGCCGTCGCCAAGCTGGGAACTGATCCCACGCGCAACTCCGGTCTCATTCCCGTACATGGCGGCGGTGTCGAAGTGGCGGTAGCCGGCGGCGAGAGCCGTGGCCACCAGGCCCTCGGCGTCTGCCGCCGGCACCTTGTACAGCCCAAAGCCAAGCTGGTCGATCAGCACGCCGTTGTTCAGGCTGAGCCGGGGTGAGGTTCTCATGGAAACGACTCTACCCACTTCAGCTGGTCAGGCCCTCGTAATCGACAAGGCGGCGTGCGGTGGCTTCGTCCAGGATCAGGTCGGTGGCCAGCCTGGCTGCCAGGGCTCCGCGCAGGCCGTTGATCTTGGAGACACCTGAGACCACGCAGATCCTGCGGCGCACCTGGCGGAGCTCTGCAAGTGCCGGGCCGGTGGACCGCTCGTTGAGGACGATCCCGTCGGAGGACCCGTCGGCCCGGAAGAACACGGTGGCCACGTCCCCCACCACGTCCGAGTTGGCCAGGGCATTCAGGTCCTCTTCGTCGAGGTATCCGCCGGCGTAGACGTGGCTGGGATAGTCGGCATGTACTGAGCCCACACCAAAGATGGCGATGCTCATCTTGGCCTGCAGTTCCAGGACGCGCTGCACGCTGCGTTCATTCCACATAGCTGTCTTGGTGGCGGCGTGGTCGAAGAAGGCGGGGACGGGGAACGGCTCCACCCGTGCCCCGTAGGCGCTGCCGAACCTGCGCATGATGTCGCTGGCATACGTAATACCCGTGGTGTGCATGTTTCCCGCGCCGTTGAGCTGGACGATGACGCTGTCGTGGGTGATCTTCCTGGTGAGGTGCCGGCTGACTGCACTGAGGGTGGATCCCCAGGCCACGCCGATGATGGCGTTGGAGTCCACCAGGGGGCCGATGGTCCGTGCGGCCTGCATGGCCACGCGGTCCAGGGTTTCAGCCTCGTTGAGCGTCCCAAGGATGGGGACAACATGGACATCCAGGTTGTAGCGGCGGCGGATCATCCCCTCCAGTTCGGGCCCCGTGTCCAGCGGATTCCGGATCTGGATCTGCACCAGGCCGGACTCCCTGGCGGCGGACAACAGGCGCGAAACCGTGGACCGGGAGGTGCGCAATTCCCGGGCTATCGCATCCATGGTGAGGTCCTGCAGGTAGTACATTTGTGCAGCTCGGAGGGCATCTGCGTCCCGTGAAAGTGTCATCTCACTTCCGCCCTGCACGTTTGTGCATAGTCCTTGACTCCATTTTCCATATCTCCAAAGAATAGAGCAGAACGGCGGCGCGCCACGGCGCCCGCATCATTCAAAGCCCCAAGGGAGTTTGTTTTGGGACCCAAGGAACCAACTGTCCAACCGTCTGTCCGCGCCCCCAAAGCCGGGGCCGAACGTTCATCGGTGCACAACCTCCGGCGACGGCCACACGCCAAAGTACTGGTGGTGGGCGGTGGCATCAACGGAGTAGGCACCTTCCGTGATCTGGCACTCCAGGGCGTCGATGTCGCGCTCGTGGAACGCGGAGACTACTGCCAAGGCGCCAGCGGCGCGTCGTCGCACATGATCCACGGCGGTATCCGTTACCTGGAGAACGGCGAGTTCCGCCTGGTCCGTGAGTCAGTGGTGGAGCGGAACCGCCTCCTGAAGATCGCCCCGCACTACGTCAAGCCGCTGCAGACCACCATCCCGATATTCAGCACCTTTTCCGGCATCCTGTCTGCGCCCCTGCGGTTCCTCACCCACAAGCAGCAGGGCAAGCCCAAGGAACGCGGCGCCTTCCTGATCAAGGCCGGCCTGAGCCTCTACGATTCGTTTTCCAGGGACGGTGGAACCGTGCCGCGGCACCAGTTCCGCACCCACAAGGCAGCGCTCCAGGAACTGCCCGACCTGCGGCCGGACGTGAAGTACACCGCCACCTACTTCGACGCCTCCGTCCACAACCCGGAGCGCCTCACTCTCGACGTGCTCCAGGACGGCGAAAAGGCCGGCCGCGCCGGCAACGCGACAGGCACCAGCGCACAGGGTGACACGGCCCGTGCCAGCAACTACCTGTCGCTTCAGTCCATGTCGCCGGCCCCCAACCCGGGAACCGGCCGCGGAAGCACGGTTCGCCTCCGGGACGAGCTCACCGGGGAGGAATTCGATTTCACCGCGGACGTCATCGTGAACACCACCGGCGCATGGGTGGACCTCACCAACCAGGCGATGGGCGCGGCCTCGTCCTTTATGGGCGGGACCAAGGGCTCCCACGTCGTGCTGGACCACCCGGGGCTCCTCGCTGCCTGCCGCGGCCGGGAAATCTTCTTTGAGCACACCGATGGCCGGATTGTCCTCATCTATCCCATGGGAGACCGGGTCCTGGTGGGCACCACGGACGTTGACGCGGACATGGCGGAGGACGCCGTCTGCACCGACGATGAAATCCGTTACTTCTTTGACCTGATCGGGCACGTCTTCCCCTCGATCGACGTGACACCGGAACACATCGTCTACACGTTCTCCGGGGTACGCCCGCTGCCCAGCCATGACGCCACGCAGCCGGGCTTCGTCTCCCGCGACTACCGGATCGAACGCCGCACTTCCGGCACGAACGGAAGCGGCGCCGTCGTACTCAGCCTGGTGGGCGGCAAGTGGACCACGTTCCGGGCCCTTGCGGAGCACCTGACCAACGATGTCCTGGCCGAGCTCGGCGTCCAGCGCAAGGTTTCCACGGCGCAACTCCCCATCGGCGGCGGCGCAGGCTTCCCGGCCGATGAAGCGGGTGTCCAGAAATGGATCAAGGCGCACATGGCTGCCGGCCGGGACGCGGACCGCACCGCCGGGCTGCTTACCCGCTACGGAACGCGGGCCGAAGAAGTGATCGGGTACCTCGACGCCGCCCCTGACCGGCCGCTGCGTTCCACCCGTGAGCTCAGCGTCAGGGAACTGGAATTCATGGCGGCACACGAACAGGTGGGCCACCTGGTGGATGTCCTGATCCGGCGCACTTCCCTGGCTTTCCGTGGACTCGTCACCGGCGAACTGCTCAATGAGGTGGCCGAGGTGCTGGCCGGCCCGCTCAAGTGGGACGCCGTAACGCGTACCGCAGAGATCAAGCACGCCCAGGACGTGCTGCAGCGTTTCCACCGCGTGGAAACGCACAGCCTGGTTTCCTAAGGAGCCAGGCCGTCGGCCGGGGCGCGCAAGCGTCCGGCCCCAGCGGTCCTTCACCTGCGGAGGACCGCCAACTAAAAGGAAGGAGTCAAAGATGTCTCTTGGATTAGTCTTCCTCTCCGAAGTCTTTGGCACGGGCATGCTGACCCTGTTGGGTTGCGGCGTCGTTGCCAACGTGGCCTTGCGGGGGACAAAAGGCAATAGCGGCGGTTTCCTGATGGTTACCTGGGGATGGGGTATCGCCGTGTTCTGCGGTGTCTTCGTCGCCGCCCAGTCGGGTGCGCACCTGAACCCCGCAGTTACCCTCGGCCTGCTCCTCAACGGCAAGGCCGAATACGCTCCCGGCGTTGCCGTGGATTTTGCCTCCACCCTCACCTACTTCGGGGGCGAGATGGTGGGTGCATTCCTCGGCGCAGTGGTCTGCTGGCTGGCATACAAGCAGCACTTCGATGACGAACCCGAGGCCGCCGGCAAACTGGGAACCTTTTCTACCGGCCCCGCCATCCGCTCTACTCCCTGGAACCTGATCACCGAGATCATCGGAACTTTCGTTCTGGTTTTCGTCATCCTGACTTTGGGCGGCACCCCCTCCGGCCTCGGCCCGCTCGCCGTCGCGCTGCTCGTGGTGGGCATCGGCGTATCCCTCGGCGGCCCCACCGGCTACGCCATCAACCCGGCCCGTGACCTCGGGCCCCGCATCGCCCACGCAGTACTTCCCATCAAGGACAAGGGTTCCAGCGACTGGCCCTACTCCTGGGTGCCCGTCGTCGGACCGTTGATGGGCGGCGCACTCGGTGGCCTCGTGGCCCGCGTAGTCCCCATCATTGTCACCGCAGCATCCTGAACCCACACGACAGATCAACAAACCGGACAAGGACGTCATCATGAACCAGTACGTAATCGCCGTCGACCAGGGCACCACCAGCACCCGCGCCATCATCTTCGACCACAGCGGCGCCATTGTCTCCTCCGGCCAGATGGAACACGAGCAAATCTTCCCGCAGGCCGGCTGGGTGGAGCACGACGCCACGGAAATCTGGAACAACACCCGTGAGGTCATTGGTTCCGCCCTCTCCAAGGCGAACCTGACGCGGCACGACATTGCCGCCGTCGGCATCACCAACCAGCGCGAAACTGCTGTGGTGTGGGACAAGACCACCGGCAAGCCGGTCTACAACGCGATCGTGTGGCAGGACACCCGCACACAGGACATCGTTGATGAACTGTCCGAGGACGGCGGCGGGGACCGCTTCAAGCAAAAGGTGGGGCTGCCACTGGCAACCTACTTCTCCGGTACCAAGATCAAATGGATCCTGGACAACGTCGACGGCGCCCGTGAAAAGGCTGAAGCCGGGGATCTGGTCTTCGGCAACACCGACGCCTGGGTCCTGTGGAACCTGACGGGCGGCGTGGACGGCGGTGTCCACGTCACGGACGTCACCAACGCATCCCGCACACTGTTCATGGACCTCGAAACCCTGCAATGGGACGACGAAATCCTGGGCATCTTCGGCGTGCCGCGCAGCATGATGCCGGAGATCAAGTCCTCGTCCGAGGTTTACGGCACCGTCCACAGCTCGCAGTTGCTGCGGGAAACGCCGGTGGCGGGCATCCTTGGTGACCAGCAGGCCGCCACGTTCGGCCAGGCCGCGTTCGACACCGGCGAAGCCAAGAACACCTACGGCACGGGCTGCTTCCTGATCTTCAATACGGGCGAGGAAATCGTCCACTCTAAGAACGGGCTGCTCACCACGGTGGGCTACAAGCTGGGCGACGCCAAGCCGCACTACGCCCTGGAAGGGTCCATCGCCGTCACCGGCTCACTCGTCCAGTGGCTGCGTGACAACCTGGGCATGATCAGCAGCGCCCCCGAGGTGGAGACCCTGGCCGCCGCGGTGAAGGACAACGGCGGCGTATACATCGTGCCTGCGTTCTCCGGCCTCTTCGCTCCGTACTGGCGCTCGGACGCCCGCGGCGCGATCGTCGGCCTGACCCGCTTCGTCAACAAGAACCACATTGCCCGGGCGGCCCTGGAAGCCACCGCGTTCCAGACCCGCGAGGTGCTTGACGCCGTCAACGCGGACTCCGGCGTCCCGCTGAGTGAACTGAAGGTCGACGGCGGCATGGTTGCCAACGACGCCCTCATGCAGTTCCAGGCAGACATCCTGGGCGTCCCGGTAATCCGGCCCAGGGTCGTGGAAACGACGGCGCTGGGCGCTGCCTACGCCGCGGGCCTCGCCGTCGGCTTCTGGAAGGACCTCGGCGAACTGTCCGCCAACTGGTCCGAGGACAAGCGCTGGGAGCCGCAGATGGACAAGGCCGAACAGGACCGCCAGATGCGGCTCTGGAAGAAGGCCGTCACCAAGTCCATGGACTGGGTTGATGAGGACGTGCGGTAGCGTTCTTTGCTCCTGGGGCCGCCCTGCCGATATCCGGCGGGGCGGCCCTTTCACGTCGGCCGCCAGTCAGGGTGGGCGACGGGAGGCGCTTTCAGGGTGTGGGGCGCGGCGGCAAGTCCTCGGTGGCCGGTCCCTGCACGACCTTGCCGTCCACGTTGAACCGGGAACCGTGGCAAGGGCAATCCCAGGTACGGTCCTCCCGGTTGAAGCCGACAGTGCAGCCCAGATGGGTGCAGATCGCGGACACGGCGTGAATCTCACCGGCCTGGCCCCGGTAGTAGGCCGTACTGGTCCCGGCGGCGTCAATCACCTTGCCACCCCCGGGGGCAAGGTCAGCCACCTGCCGTGCAACGTCGTCCGGGCCGGTCTCCTGCCCGTCCGAGCTTCCGTCCGCCGTCGGTTGGCCGTCCGCTGCCGCCCTGGTCCCGGGCTGCGACGGTGCACGGTTGCTGTCAAACAGCGGAGCCCATTCGTTGGGTGTGCCATTGAGCAGGTCCGTGAGCATCAGGGCGGCGGCGGTACCGTTCGTCAGCCCCCATTTGCGCAGGCCTGTGATGACGAAGGAATGCCGGCTGTCCGGATTCAGCGGCCCGACGTAGGGCAAGCCGTCCCGGGGCACGGCGTCCTGGGTGGACCAGCGGTATGCAACGGGTCCGGCGCCGAAACGGCTGTGGGCGTAGCCGGCGAGGCTCGCGTACCGCTGCACCGCATCCACGTGTTCGGCGGCCGGGTGGCCCTCGCCGCCGGTCAGCAGGTAGGTCACCCCGTCCAGCTGGACCGTGAGCAACGACCGCATGGGCTCATCAGCGCTGATAAACGTAGCGTCCAAGGGAGGGCCGTCCACCACCGCGGCAACGATGTAGGAGCGGTGCGGCGGGCACAGTGCTTCCAACCTGCCATGGTCTCCGAACGGGACATTCGTGGCCACAATCGCGTCAGCGGCCAGCACCGTGCCCTTCCCGGCGGTGACGTTCACCCGTGGGCCGTCCTGCAGGCCAACCGCACGGGTTCCTTCGAAGACGAAGCTGCCGTCTCCGGCCACTCTGGCGGCCAGCTGCTGGAGGTACTTCACGGCGTGAATTTGGGCCTGGCCGTCAAACCGGACGGCGCCCGCCACAGGGAACGGCAGGGGTACCTCGGCCGTGAATGAGGCGGGAAGGCCGAGCCTGGCGGCCAGTTCGGCTTCGGCGCGCACCTGCGGCAGGGTGTCCTTGCTCCCGGCGAAGGTGAAGTTGGCAACCCTGCGGAAGCCGCAGGAGATGTCCTCCGCCGCCACCAGGTGGGCGACGTGTTCCACGGCAGCCTGGTTCGCCTTCCCGTAGACCCCTGCGGCGACTGCGCCGTGACTGCGTTCCAATGCTGTATACGCCAGGCGGTGAAGGGACGTCACCTTGCCGGTGGTATGCCCAGTGACCCCTGTGCCGATCCGGGCGGCTTCAAGAACGGCTACCGAGCGGCCCGAACGTTTGAGGGCCAGCGCTGCCGTCAGTCCTGCGACGCCGCCCCCGATTACTGCCACGTCCACTTCAACTGTGCCGCGCAGTTCAGGGAAGCCGGTTGTGCCGGCGCTTGCCAACCATAGGGAGAGGGGCGCCCCTTGGGCGGAGCCGGCGGTGGTTGCATCTGGCACCGTGTAGCACCTCCCAACGTTTTGGGATGATCATGCGCGCTTGGCCCGGGTAATGCAACGAGCCCCGGCTCCCGGCTGCGGCACGCGGCGTACGGGTGCGCTAAAGTAGATCCATGCGTGCGATCCTTCTGCTTAGTTAGCCGCCGGCTGTCCCAGACGTGACAGCTGAGCGGCAGCCCCTCCATGGTGAGGGGCTTTTGTGTGTCCGGGGCATGCCGCCGGGCCGTCAGCAGGAGGATCAGGCCGTTATGGCAGCACCGATGCCGTAACAGAACAGAAAAGGGCAGCAGTGGGCGTTCAGCCGGAGACAGAGACCGGAACAACAGTATCGGCAGAGCCTGAAGAGGGCACCTACAGTTTCACCGCCATGGAGGCCAAATGGCCCCAGGTATGGGAAGACCTCAAGGTCTTCACCCCGGTGGACGACGGGTCCCGGGAACGCCGCTACGTGCTGGACATGTTCCCGTACCCGTCCGGCGACCTGCACATGGGACACGCCGAGGCGTTCGCCATGGGCGACGTCGTGGCCCGGTACCTCCGCCAGAAGGGCTACGACGTCCTGCACCCGATCGGGTGGGACTCCTTTGGCCTGCCCGCGGAAAACGCCGCCATCAAGCGCAACGCCCACCCCAGTGAGTGGACCTACGCCAACATTGACACCCAGGCAGCCTCGTTCAAGCGGTACGCGATCTCCGCTGACTGGTCCCGGCGCCTGCACACGTCCGACCCCGAGTACTACCGGTGGACGCAGTGGCTGTTCAAGCGCTTCTACGAGCGCGGCCTGGCCTACCGGAAGGACTCCCCGGTCAACTGGTGCCCCAAGGACCAGACCGTCCTGGCCAACGAGCAGGTGGTCAACGGCGCCTGCGAGCGTTGCGGTACCACGGTCACCAAGAAGTCCCTGAACCAGTGGTACTTCAAGATCACCGACTATGCAGACCGGCTGCTGGACGACATGGATGAGCTCCGTGGCCACTGGCCCGAGCGCGTGCTGGCCATGCAGAAGAACTGGATCGGCCGGTCCGAGGGCGCCCACGTCAACTTCGTCATCGAGGCCGACGGCGGCAAGCCCGCCAAGGACGTCACGGTCTTCACCACCCGCCCGGACACCCTGTACGGGGCAACCTTCTTCGTGGTGGCCGCTGACGCGCCACTCGCCGTCGAACTCGTCACGGAAGAGCACGCCGCCGCCCTGGACGACTACCGTGAGAAGGTCAAAGCCCTCTCTGAGATCGAACGCCAGTCCACGGAACGGGAGAAGACCGGCGTCTTCACCGGCAGGTACGCCATCAACCCGCTCAACGGGGAAAAGCTGCCCGTCTGGGCCGCCGACTACGTCCTGGCCGACTACGGCACGGGCGCCATCATGGCCGTGCCTGCCCACGACCAGCGCGACCTCGACTTTGCCCGCGCCTTCGACCTGCCGGTCCGGGCCGTCCTGGACACCGGCGAAGAGGATCCTGCCGTGTCCGGCACGGCGACGGCGGGGGAGGGGACCCTGATCAACTCCGGTGAGCTGGACGGGCTGGCCAAGGCCGATGCGATTCCGGCCGCCATCGCCATCCTGGAGCGCCAGGGCACGGGTGAGAAGTTCGTGAACTTCCGGCTCCGCGACTGGCTGCTGAGCCGCCAGCGGTTCTGGGGCACCCCGATCCCGATCATCCACTGCCCGTCCTGCGGCGAAGTTCCCGTCCCCGACGAACAGCTGCCGGTGACATTGCCGTCGGACCTCCGCGGCGAGGACCTGGCCCCGAAGGGCACGTCGCCCCTGGCCGCCGCCGAAGCATGGGTCAACGTCGAGTGCCCCTCCTGCCACGGCCCGGCCAAGCGCGATACGGACACCATGGACACGTTCGTGGACTCATCCTGGTACTTCCTGCGCTTCGTCTCCCCGCAGTACACCGAGGGTCCCTTTGATCCACAGAAGATAAACGACTGGATGCCCGTCGGCCAGTACGTCGGCGGCGTGGAGCACGCCATCCTCCACCTGCTGTACGCCCGCTTCTTCACCAAGGTCATCCACGACCTCGGCATGATCGACGCCGACGAACCGTTCAGTGCCCTCCTCAACCAGGGGCAGGTGCTCAACGGCGGCAAGGCCATGAGCAAGTCCCTTGGCAACGGTGTGGACCTCGGCGAGCAGCTCGACAAGTACGGCGTGGACGCTGTCCGGCTGACCATGGTGTTCGCCTCCCCGCCCGAGGACGACGTGGACTGGGCTGACGTGTCGCCGTCGGGTTCGGCCAAGTTCCTGGCCCGCGCCTGGCGCCTGGCCCAGGACGTCACCAGCGTCCCCGGCGTGGACGCCGCGGCCGGTGACCGCGCCCTGCGTTCGGTGACGCACCGCACCATCGCCGACGCCGGCGAACTGCTGGACGCCAACAAGTTCAACGTGGTGGTGGCCAAGCTGATGGAGCTGGTCAACGTCACCCGGAAGACAATCGACTCCGGGTCGGGTGCGGCGGACCCTGCCGTGCGGGAGGCTGCTGAGGCTGTGGCTGTAATCCTCAGCCTGTTCGCGCCGTACACGGCCGAGGACATGTGGAACCTGCTGGGCCACCCGGCGTCGGTAGCCAATGCAGGTTGGCCGTCCCACGATCCTGCCCTCCTGGTCCAGGACACGGTCACCGCTGTCGTCCAGGTGCAGGGTAAGGTGCGCGACCGGCTGGAGGTGTCCCCGGACATTTCCGAGGACCAGCTGCGCGAGCTTGCCCTGGCGTCCGTGAATGTCCAGCGTGCTCTCGACGGCCGGGGCATCCGGACTGTCATCGTCCGTGCGCCTAAGCTGGTCAACATCGTTCCGGCCTAACCGCTGCACCCGCAGTACCCACCGGCCGCCGGAGATTTTCCGGCGGCCGGTGCTGCCTGAGCCGGGCACCGTGATCAGGAGGCCCCTTGCCCGACAGTAATGCCGCCGCCTGGCCTTGGGTCCGCTCCCGGCTCTCGGCACTGAGGCCCTCTGCCCGTCCCGGGCCCGCGCGTCCGGGTTCGGGCGCCGCGGTCCGCACCGCCGTCGTCACGGATTCCGCGGCCGCCCTGCCGGCCGCCTATCTGGCCGGGCTTGCCCACGACGGAATCCTTACTGTCGTACCAATGCCGGTCATGGTGGGGGCGGAGATCTACGGCGAAGGCGAAGACGACATCCTGGAGACCATCGCCGTGGCCCTGGCCTCGGGTACCGCGGTCAAAACTTCCCGGCCATCACCCGGCCAGTTCGAGCAGGCTTACCGGGCAGCTGAACACCGGGGATTTGAAGCCGTGGTGTCAGTCCACATCTCCGGTGAACTTTCCGGTACCGCGGACG
Source organism: Pseudarthrobacter sp. YAF2 (assembly GCF_052113345.1). Classification (NCBI taxonomy): domain Bacteria; kingdom Bacillati; phylum Actinomycetota; class Actinomycetes; order Micrococcales; family Micrococcaceae; genus Pseudarthrobacter; species Pseudarthrobacter sp. YAF2. The sequence goes on from NZ_JBFRDA010000019.1 coordinate 13,345, forward strand.
CCGCCAGGCTGGCTGCGGCAAGGGTAGACATCCCGGTTGACGTGGTGGACACGGAGACTGTCGGCATGGCCCAAGGCATGGCCGTTCAGGCTGCGGTGGAAGCTGCGGCAGCCGGCGCAGGGTGTGCCGACGTGGCAGCGGCGGCTCGCGCACAGGCAGCCCGAACCAGGGTTTTCTTCTACGTTCCCAGCCTGGAACAGTTGCGGCGTGGCGGACGCATCGGCGCCGCGGCGTCGCTGGTTGGCACCATGCTTGCCATCAAACCCATCCTGGCGGTCGACGGCGGCAGGATCGTCCCGTTGGAAAGGGTGCGTTCAGCCGCGCGTGCCGTCGCCCGGCTGGAGGAAATCGTCGCGGCGGAAGCGGTACCCCGGCCTGGTGAATCCTTACGCCTGGCAGTCCATCACTTTGGAAACCAGGCGGAAGCGGACGGCCTCGCCGCCAGGCTGGCGGCGGCCTTGCCCGACTGCCCTCCTGCCCAGATCAGTTCCCTCCCAGCGGTCCTTGCAGCGCACGCCGGACTCGGTGTGCTTGCCGTCATTGTTGGCAGGGGAACCGGCGGCGGGAAACTTTCCACATAGGAGCTTTGCTGTGTGCCACCCGGCGGCAAGGCTCCCTAGGGTGGAGCTATGTCACGCCGGGATGCTGGAGCAGCAGGTCAGCAGGCGCGGCATGCGAGGGACAGGCTGCAGTCCGCGCTGGGTGGGGGACGCCCAGGTCTTCTCGTGGACGGTCCGGGCCTGGATGGTTTTGAGTACCGGGGCACGGGGCTGCCCGACGGGACCGGCGCGGAGCCCGGTTCCGACGGCGGGAAGGGTGCGTCCCCACGGGTCAGGTGGCGGGTTGGACTGCGCGTTGCTGCCCTGCTGGCCGCTGCGGCCGTGGCTGCGGGAGCCTGGTTCTGGTGGCAGGCGGGAGCCGCTGCCCCCGAAATTCTGCCGCTGAGCGGAGTGGCCTCCGGTGGGAGCCACGCAACGCCGGAGGACACCGACGCGGGTGCTGCGGAGGGCCGGCAGGAATTGTCCCCGGATTCCGGCGGGGCCGTATCCGGTGGCCTGGTGGTGGTGCATGTGGCCGGGGCTGTGGGCAACCCCGGGGTAATCCGTTTGCGGCAGGGCAGCCGCGTTAACGACGCCATCGCTGCTGCGGGCGGTCCCACAGCCGATGCCGACGTGAACCGGCTCAACCTCGCACTTGTCATTGAAGATGGACAAAAGATCCATGTCCCCCGGATAGGGGAGCCACTATCTACCCCCTCGGGGACAGCAGGCGCCGAGGGTTCGGACACCACCGGCGGGGCCGCCGCGCCCGGCCAGTCCGGCGGGAAGATCAACCTCAACACCGCCGGTGTGGCCGAACTGGACACGCTGCCCAAGGTCGGCCCCGTGCTCGCCCAGCGGATCGTGGACTGGCGAAAGGAACATGGCCCGTTCAAGAGTGCTGAGGAGCTGGACGCGGTGGATGGCGTCGGGCCCAAAATGCTTGAATCACTGCTGCCCCTGGTGACGGTCTGACATGGGGGTGCGTGGCAGCGAAACCGGGCCCGGAACGCCGGAGGACCGCCATGCCGGGGGCCGGCAGGGCAGCCCTTGGAGCAGGTTCGTGGAATCGGCCGTCCGGGGAGAAGCAGCGCCGCCCCCAGGGCGGATGCAGGCCCCGGCGCCCCCAGCAACCTCGGGCTCCTCACGAAAGGCCACGCTCCGCACACGCCAACGGCGGGCCCTCCACGGGTACTGGACCCGGTGCGCCGATTTCATGCGGAAGCAAACAGCGCCCGCGGCCGAAGCCCCGGCAGAAACGGATTCCGGTTCCACCGGAGCCCGGCGCCGCACCGATCTCCGCCTCGCCCTCCCGGCAGCCCTGGTGTGGGGAGGCGCGGTGGCCGGGATCTGGTTGCCACCCGCGTCCTTGGCACTGCTGTGCGCCGCCCTGGCCTCAGCGGCGGCTGTCTTCGTCTCACGCGCCGCCGGTGGTGGCCGCTGGCGCAAGCGTGGCATCGTGCGCGGGGTCCGGGCAACACCGCGCCGGAAGGCCCGGGGACGGAGCTTCGCAGCCGCCGTCGGCGTCTCCCTGATACTTGCGGCCGCCGCCGCCGCGCATTCGGCGGCAGGCTCCGCCCAGCGCTTTGACGGGCCGTTGGCCGAGGCGATCACGGCAGGCAGGTCGGTCGTTGCCATCGTCGAGGTGGCCGGGAGCCCGCGTGCTGTGACGGGGCCCGGGGGAGCGGCGGAACGGTGGTCGGTGCCGGTGGTGACCCAGGAAGTCTCGACAGGCGGGGTGCGAATCCGGACCCGGGCACCGCTTGTCGTCATGGGCGGACAGGACTGGGGTTCGGTGGTGCCCGGACAAACCCTGCGTGCCGCGGGCAAGTTGCGGCCCGCGGAGCCCGGACGTACGGAGGCGGGGAACCTGGCGGCCTCCACTGCTCCCGCACGGTCCACGGCCGGTCCAATCCTGCAGGAGTCTGCACGGGAGCTCCGCGGCCGCTTGGTATCGGCCGCATCCTTCCTGGAACCGGACGCCCGCGGGCTCCTGCCGGGAATGGTCACCGGAGACACCAGTGCTTTGGATCAAGGATTGGCCAACGCCATGAAGTTGGTGGGCATGACTCACCTGACCGCTGTGAGCGGGGCCAACTGCAGCCTGGTGCTGGGGGCATTGCTGGTGCTGTGCCGGCGGTTCCGGTTGTCCCGTGCCCCCGCCGCAGGAGTGGCCCTTTCCGGACTGGCACTGTTCGTGGTGCTTGTGGGTCCTGACGCCAGCGTGCTGCGCGCAGCACTGATGGGTGCCATCGGGGTGGCCTCCCTGGCCGGCGGACGCTCGGGACGAGGTTTGAGCTTCCTCTGCCTGGCTGTCATCGGGCTCCTGCTGTTCGACCCCGCACTTGGAACCAGCGTCGGCTTCCTGCTGTCGGTGCTGGCGACGCTGGGAATTATTCTCCTGGGCCGGCGGATCATCGACTGGATTCCCGTGGTGCCGCGGTGGCTGGCCGCCTCGGTTGCCGTTCCGCTGTCCGCCCAGTTGCTGTGCGGGCCGGTCATTGTCCTGTTGCAGCCCCAGTTCGCTACGTATGCCCTGCTGGCCAATGTGGTGGCCTCGCCCCTGGTGGCTCCGGTAACCCTGCTGGGGACCGCGGCGGTGCCCCTGGTCGCCTTGCTGCCCTGGGCCGCCACGGTGCTGATTGCCGTGGCGGGGACCTTCAGTTCGGGCGTTGCCGCAACGGCAAGGTTTGCGGCCCGGCTGCCGGGATCCGCGTTGCCCTGGCCGGAAGGAGTACCAGGCCTGCTGTCCATGCTGCTGCTGTCGGTTCTCACGTTCACCTTGGTCTGGGCTGCCGCGCGGCCGCGCCGGCTCATCCGAAGGATCAAGGAGGCACATTCGGTGGCGGAAGCGGTGATCGAACTGCTCGCAACGCGGATGCAGCGGGTCCGCCACAACTGCAGCGTGGAACCCAGGCACGGACACAGCCGGCCCGGGTACCGTACCAAACCGCTCGGGGTGATCCTCAATGCCGGCTGCGCAAAAGCGCTAAACCCGCGCTCCGGCGTTCAACGTTTCCCCCTGGCGGGACGTAACCCCAGAGCCGCGGGAACCAGGCCTACGGGGCATCAACGCGATTCGAACCACCCAGGCCCTAAACCGCGCAGGTGCCTGCATCACGTCTGCGACGGCAGAACGGCGGACGCCGAGGAAATCCACAAGGTACGGGATTCCGGCGTAACAATATTCAGGCTGTGGCACCATGAGAACGCAACCACAATTAGGGGGAAATTGTTGTGACTGAACCGCATTATCCGCAGACCGGGCCATCCGACCCAATCAATGAGGCGCCTGACACGCCACCCGCTGCCGGCCCGGCGAACGTTGGCCATCCAGGACCTGGGACAGGCACTGGACAGGCGTCCACATTTCTGAAGTCTTTCGACTACAAAACCTTGATTCCCGGGGCCCTGGTCGGGGCCATTTCTTATACAGCGGTTCTGATCACCGCAGTCGTTTTCCTGGTTTTGGCGCTGATCGGTATCAGCGCCAGTCACGGTGGCAACACCGACATACCGTCAAATTCCATGCTTCCCAGTGGTGGCTCAACGCCGTCGCCATGGTCCTTGATGGGCCAGCTGGCTGTCCAACTGGTCGTCATGAGCCAGCTTGGCGCCCTCGGTTCAAGCATCGATGCGACCATCCCGTTCATGGGGAACGTGCACGGATCAGCTTCCTTCTTCGCTCTTCCCTTGCTGCTGACGGCTGTGTCGATCGCGGTGCTGTTTCTGGGTGGGCGGTTCGCCGCGAAACGGTCCGCAGCCCAATCGGCAGCCGGAACCTGGATCCAGGCAGCAGTTACGGGCCTGGTCTTCACTCTCCTGGTCAATATCAGCGGGGCGGTCTTCGCCATATCGTTTCCTGTACCCAGTGTGAAGATCAGCCCGATCGGGGCAGTGACATTTGGTTCGGTCCTGTTTGCGCTGGTGATCGGAGTGCTCGCAACGTCGGCAGGGCGGGCATCTGCCCGGCCCCGTGCCGCTGCAGTTGTTGGGGTACGCGCAGCAGTTCGCCGGGCTTTTGAAGCCGTTGCCGTGCACTACGGCGTATTTCTGGCCATTGCCATCCCCGTTGTCGTGGTCGTCCTGGGCGTCAAGTCCGGCTGGCAGGCCACGCTCTCGGCTCCACTGTGGGCACCGACGGCGGGCTTCTTCATGTTCGGCCTGGGTCATCTCAGTGCTGTCAGCCGCACCTGGGATTTCGGCTCCTCAGTGGCTTCGTAGTCGAACACTTCAGGTTCAGACATCAGCTTCGGCTTCGGAAATGCCCTGGCCCAGTACGGCATCCCGGGCTGGGCCGGCTGGTTGCTGCTGCTCTTGGCGCTGATTTCAATCCTGGTAACTTCCGTGTTCTGGTACTTGCGCCGCGGACCGCTGGTCGGCAACAAGGTCACGGACTGGGCGATGCTTCCGGCCGCATTCCTCGTTGCCGGAACGCTGATGACCTGGCTCAGCAGTGTTACCGGAACGTTTGACGCAGGTTCGCTCGCGTCGGGCGCCGCCAGCATGGCGCTGGCGTGGTGGACCCCGTTCTTCTTGATGCTCTGGGGCGGTGCGACGGAGGCGTCAGCGCGCTATGCAGCACCACAGCTGAGCAGGTACGTCCCCTTGGCTGTTGCCTACAAGATCGCTCCCGGTCAGCCGGCTGCGACCGCGCAGGCTGCAACTGGGCCGGCTGCTGTCCCAAACGGGTATACAGCCGCCGGCGGCCAGCCTGCGCTGGCGCCGCGGGAGCCGATGTCCGCTCGCACGAAACGCAAGCTTGGACTCATCCTGGGGTCAGTCGGCCTTGTGGTCGTCCTGGGTGTCGGTGCAATCGTCACCGTCAACGTCATCAAGGGCAACAGCGGGCCCGATAAAGCCGTGAACAGCTACCTCCAGGCGCTTCAGAACGGCGAGGCTTCGAAAGCGATGGCCCTGGCCGATCCAGGTCTGGCCAACGATCAAAGGGTCCTCCTTTCGGACCAGATTTACGCCAAGGCCGGCAAGCGCATTGACGGCTTCGAAATTGTTTCGACGAAGATCTCCGAGGACAACGCCACCGTGGTTGCCGACGTGCGCCAGGACGGTCGCAAGCAGCAGAGCACTTTCAGCCTCCGCAAGTCGAACCCTGAACTTCTGGACGATCACTGGAAGATGGAGTCGTCCCCGCTTCAGAGTCTGCGCATCACGTCGGACACCCCGGTGAAGACCGTATTGGTCAATGGCCAGGAACTCGACGTCGACCTTGCCGGCAGCGTTTCCGGTTCATCCAGCCTGAGTTACCCCGCTTTGCCTGGCGAGTACACCGTGGAATTGCCGTCGTCAGAAAAGTATCTGACCGCACAGAAGTCAACCGCGCTAGTGACCATCGGCGCGGCTCAGGCGCCACCGACCGCCAGCCTCAAGGTGGACGCCTCTGACGCCCTGAAGTCCGAAGCCATGGCGCAGATCGACGCATATCTTGCGGAGTGTGTGAAGTCCACCGAGGCCGAGCCGGCCAATTGCCCGCTCGACAACTACAGTTCCTCGCGCTATTCACGGAACTTCCACTGGACACTCACAACGAAACCTACGTTCAGCATGAGCAAGGATCCCTACGGGTCTTCCCCTTGGCGTATTCGTACACAGACTCCCGGGAAAGCGACAGTCAGCTATGAACGGGACAACTCATACGGTTTTGGAACAGCTGAATGGAAGCCGGCAACTGATACAACCTCGGTTTCCATGAGTGCCAGTGTCTCGCTTGAGGACGGCAAAGTGAAGCTGACCTTCAGCAACTATTAGTAGGTAGGCATGCGCCCTGCCGGGCCATCGGCAGCGGTGTTGGCCAGTCATATCAGAGAGGCCCTTCCCGGGGTTACCGGGAAGGGTTTCTGGTAGAGGGCGTCAGCAGTACCTGCAGCTTGGAGCGCGGGCGCGGACATGGCAGGCTGGGATATTGCAATAAGACCTCCGGAAGGGACCTTCGATGGCTGCTGCGCAAAAGCGCGAAACCCGCTCTCCGGCGTCGAACGCTGCCTCCTGGCGGGACGTTACCCCGGCGCAGGTTGTCCTGGTCAGCGGACCGGAAGAATACCTGGGCATCAGGGCCATCGACAGGGTCCGGTCGCAAGTCCGGGCGGCGGCACCGGACGTGGAGCTCAGCCGCATCAACGCCGCCGGGTACGAGCCCGGCACCCTGACCATGCAGGTCAGCCCCTCGTTGTTCGGCGAAAGCAAACTCATCGAGGTCGAGTCAGTGGAAGGCATGAACGAAGCGTTCCTCGCCGACGCGCTCGACTATTTGCAGCATCCTGAGCCGGATGCCGTCGTCGTGCTTCGCCACGCCGGGGGCGCCCGCGGCAAAAAGTTGCTCGACGCCGTCAAGAAGGGCGGCTGGCCCGTTGTTGATTGCCAGCCATTGAAGAAAGATGCGGACAAGATCTCCTTCGTTACCGCAGAATTCAAGGCCGCGGGCCGCCGGATCAACCAGGACGCCGTGCAGGCCCTCGTGAACGCGGTGGGTGCAGACCTGTCCGAACTCGCTGCCGCCTGCAGCCAGCTGATCGCTGACGCCACCAGTACGGTCACGGCGGAGACAGTGGACCGCTACTACGGAGGGCGCATTGAGGCCACCGCCTTCAAGGTAGCCGATGCCGCCATGGCGGGAAATGCGCCCCTGGCGCTCTCCACGCTGCGCCATGCCCTCGCCACTGGTGCGGATCCCGTACCCCTTGTGGCCGCCCTTGCTGCAAAGCTGAGGACCGTTGCGCGTGTGGCCGGCGCGTCCGGATCATCCGCGCAGATCGCGGCGGAACTTGGAATGCAGCCCTGGCTCGTTGAACAGGCCCAGCGGGACGTCCGTCGCTGGACGCCCGAAGGCCTGGTGCGCTCCATTCAGGCCACGGCAGAGGCCGACGCCCAAGTCAAGGGCCTCTCCAGGGATCCGGTCTACGCCGTGGAACACGCCGTGACAGTGATCGCCATGTCGGTTCAGGGCAGGTAACGCCCCGGCACACCCGGCGCGGGTCAGGGGCCAGGGCAAACCGGCCCCCGAGTATACGGATGGCTCTGTACCGCTTTCCCGGCGGCTGTTTTGGGCACGGCTTAAAAGCGTGTGGCCGGTACCTTGCGGTACCGGCCACACCATCAGTTCGTGGGAACTGGAAACCTTAGAGTGCGTTGACCTTCTTGGAGATCGCCGACTTGCGGTTCGCTGCGTTGTTCTTGTGCAGAACACCCTTGCTGACAGCCTTGTCCAGCTTACGGCTGGCAGTAACGAGCGCAGTAGTAGCAGCGTCCTTGTCAGAGGACTCAACAGCGGTGTTGACGGCGCGGATGGCCGTCTTCAGCTCAGACTTGACTGCGTTGTTGCGCAGGCGTGCCTTCTCATTGGTCAGGATGCGCTTCTTCTGGGACTTGATATTCGCCACGTGTGAACTCTCTTTGTAATGCGGAAATGGTCTAGAGGGCTTTCAGGCTGGCCTTGACTGAGCGGCGTGGGGATACCTATGGCGGCCAGCCATCAGTGACCGTCGACCTGCACGGACACACAGCAATAAAGAATAGCAGGTCAGGGCCGGGACTGGCCATTTCCGGCGACTATGTCCAGCCGTGCCGGCGTCGAAGCCCCGATGCCACCTTCTCGAACCGCACCTTGTCCAGGACGGCCCCCTCGCGCCGGACACTGTCCGGCCGGATTTGCAGGACCCTGTCCAGCCGGACCTCGCTTGCCCTGCCCTGCTTGTCCCAGGCGCCGGATCCAAGGTCCACGTAAACGTCGGAGGCCGAGCTCGGAGCCACCCGGTCCCGGCTGGTCATCATCAGCCCCAGGAGGTACTTCCCGTTGTGTCCCACCAGCAGCACGGGCCGGTCTTTCCCCCTGCTGTAGTCCTCCTCGTAGGGGACCCAGGTCCACACCACCTCGCCAGGATCCGGGTCGCCGTCGGGCCGGGGTGCGTAGCGCACGGCGGCCCGGCCGGTGAAATCACCCGGATAGGAGGACCCGGACACGGACTCGGGGGTGCGTCGCAATTTCAGCATGCGCAGGCCGCTGCGGACGGCGTCACCCAGGGAGCGGAGATCGATAGCCATCCTGAAACCCTAACGCCGTACGCGGCCGGCGGGATGCCCCCGCTGTGGCGGGTGGGATGCGGTACCGCGGCCCGGGACGTGGGACACTGGATATTCAAGATGTGCGGTCAAACCGCTTGGCACCTTTGGGGTGCCTGCCGGGTGGCTGCAAACAATGCCAACAGTAAGGACCCTGCGTGTCTCCCATGGCCCGCACCGCACCGGTGCCCGCCGCGACAGATCCGGCAATCATTCGGAACTTTTGCATCATCGCGCATATTGATCACGGAAAGTCCACGCTGGCTGACCGGATGCTGCAGTCCACCGGGGTTGTCCAGGCACGCGACATGAAGGCCCAGTACTTGGACCGGATGGACATCGAGCGTGAGCGCGGCATCACCATCAAGTCCCAGGCCGTGCGGATGCCGTGGGAAGTGGACGGCGTCAGCTATGCGCTGAACATGATCGACACGCCGGGCCACGTGGACTTCACCTACGAGGTGTCCAGGTCCCTGGCCGCCTGCGAGGGTGCGATCCTCCTGGTGGACGCGGCCCAGGGTATCGAGGCGCAGACGCTTGCCAACCTCTACCTGGCCATGGAGAACAACCTCACCATCATCCCGGTGCTGAACAAGATCGACCTTCCGGCAGCGCAGCCGGAGAAGTATGCAGCCGAATTGGCCAACCTCATCGGTGGCGACCCGGAGGACGTCCTGCGTGTATCCGGAAAGACCGGCGTCGGCGTTGAGGCGCTCCTGGACAAGATCGTCCGCGACCTGCCCGCCCCGAAGGGCGACCCCGACGCACCGGCCCGTGCCATGATTTTCGACTCCGTCTATGACACCTACCGGGGTGTTGTTACCTATGTTCGCGTCGTGGACGGCATGCTCCACCCCCGTGAGCGCATCCAGATGATGTCCACCAGGGCCTCGCACGAGTTGCTGGAAATCGGTGTCAGCTCCCCGGAACCCACACCGTCAAAGGGCCTCGGCGTCGGTGAAGTAGGTTACTTGATCACCGGCGTGAAGGATGTGCGTCAATCCAAGGTGGGCGACACCGTCACCAACCTGGCCAAGCCGGCCACCGTGTCACTGCCCGGTTACGCCGACGCCAAGCCCATGGTGTTCTCCGGCCTGTATCCACTGGACGGGGCCGATTATCCGGTACTCCGTGACGCCCTCGAAAAGCTCATGCTCAACGACGCCGCCCTGGTGTACGAGCCGGAAACCTCCGCGGCGCTGGGCTTCGGTTTCCGCGTCGGCTTCCTGGGTCTCCTGCACCTGGAGATCACCCGCGAACGCCTGGAACGCGAATACAACCTGGCCCTCATTTCCACCGCGCCGAACGTTGAGTACGAGGTCACCCTGGAGGACAAGAAGGTGGTCCAGGTCACCAATCCCAGCGAGTACCCCACCGGCAAGGTCGCCGAGGTGCGTGAACCCATGGTGTCCGCCACCATCCTGGCTCCCAACGAATTCGTGGGCGCCATCATGGAACTGTGCCAGGCCCGGCGCGGCGTCCTGGGCGGGATGGACTACCTGTCCGAGGACCGGGTGGAAATCCGGTATCGCCTCCCGTTGGCAGAGATCGTGTTCGACTTCTTCGACATCCTCAAGTCCAAGACCCGGGGCTACGGTTCCCTGGACTGGAAGGCCGACGGCGAGCAGGCAGCCGACCTGGTGAAGGTCGACATCATGCTCCAGGGCGAACAGGTGGATGCCTTCAGCGCCATCACGCACAAGGACAAGGCCTACGCCTACGGCGTGATGATGACCGGCAAGCTGCGCGAACTCATCCCGCGGCAGCAGTTCGAAGTGCCCATCCAGGCAGCCATCGGTTCCAGGATCATCGCCCGCGAAAGCATCCGCGCCATCCGCAAGGACGTGCTGGCGAAGTGCTACGGCGGCGACATCTCGCGCAAGCGCAAGCTGCTGGAGAAGCAAAAAGAAGGCAAGAAGCGCATGAAGATGGTGGGCACTGTGGAAGTTCCGCAGGAAGCGTTCATCGCCGCGCTCACCACGGACGAATCAAAGGACAAGGCCAAGAAGAAGTGACCACCGCGCAGCGGGGGACCCGCTGATGCCCAGCGTTCTTCCCTTTGGCGACCCGGCGCCGTCGGACGGTCTGCTGCCCGCACAGGCAGCAGACGGTGCGGCGGACCGGGCGTTCGGCTTGTACGTCCACATACCGTTCTGTGCTGTGCGCTGCGGGTACTGCGACTTCAACACGTATACGGCCACGGAACTCGGCGGCGGCGCATCCCAGGATGCCTACGCGGGCACGGCGGTCTCGGAAGTGGCGCTGGCCGCGCAGGTACTGCAGCGTTCCGGCATCCCGGCGCGCAAGCTCAGCACCGTCTTCTTCGGCGGCGGAACCCCCACGCTCCTGCCGGCCGACGACCTCGCCTTGATCCTGCGTACCTCCATCGACCAGTGGGGAATCGAAGACGGCGCGGAAGTCACCACCGAGGCCAATCCCGACTCGGTCACGCCTGAATCCCTTGCCATCCTCAAGGATGCCGGTTTCTCGCGGGTCTCGTTCGGCATGCAGTCCGCCGTCCCGCACGTGTTGAAGGTCCTTGACCGAACCCACACACCGAGCCGGGTTCCGCAGGTTGTCCAGTGGGCGCGGGAGGCCGGACTTGCCGTCAGCCTGGACCTGATCTACGGCACGCCCGGCGAATCGCTTGCGGACTGGCGGTATTCCCTCGAAACAGCGTTGTCCTATGAGCCCGACCACATCAGCGCCTATGCGCTGATCGTCGAGGACGGTACCAAGCTCGCCGCGCAGATGCGGCGCGGCGAGGTCCCCGGAATAGACGACGACGACCACGCCGACAAGTACGAGCTCGCCGACCAGCTGATCACCGCAGCCGGGCTCGGCTGGTACGAGGTCAGCAACTGGGCACGGACCCCGGAGCAGGCCTGCCGCCATAACCTGGCCTATTGGCGGGGCGATGACTGGTGGGGGATTGGCCCCGGCGCACACTCACATGTCGGCGGGGTGCGCTGGTGGAACGTCAAGCACCCTGCGGCGTACGCGACCCGGCTGTCGCAGGGCCTTTCCCCGGCGGCGGGCCGGGAAACCCTGGACCCGGATACCAGGAGGCTGGAGCGGGTGATGCTGGAGGCGCGCCTGCAGTCCGGGCTTGAAGTCTCGACGCTGAGCGCCCTGGGACGCCATCAAGTGGCTGGCCTGATCGCGGATGGCCTGGTGGAACCGGCCCCGGCATTTCACGGACGGCTGGTCCTCACGCTGAAGGGCCGCCTCCTGGCTGACGCCGTGGTCCGCCGTATCCTGCCCGACTAACGTTATTTGATCCAGCGCAGGTTGTACGGGTAGCGGTGCGGCTGGCCCCGGTTGACGTGGATCCCCGCGGCCACCGAGAAGCAGGTCAGCGCCACCCAGATCAGCGTGGCGATGACGGCGAAGATGTTTCCCACGTACGGAATGAACACCAGGATGTTGGCCAGCACCGCGGCGATGGTAGGCGGCAGGCTGAAGTTCAGCGCTTCCTTTGACTCCTGCGCGGTAAAAGGTCCGCGGTCCCGGAAGATCAGGTAGATCAGCAGGGACGGAATGCACCCCAGGATCCCGCCGAAGTGGGCCAGCGTGGCCCATTGGCGGTCTTCGCTGGCCGTGAGCGGCAGCGCATTGGCGGGGACGCCATGGTACTCGGAACGGCCTTGGCCGTCCCTGTGATCACGTGCGTTTTCTGCCACAGTCTGTTTCCTTCTGGGTGCAAGTGGTGCTGACTACAAATAAGGACTTGGTGCAACGCTGCCAAAATCAGGCATCGCACTATCCAGAATACTTGGTCGCGGACCGGGGGCGGCCGTCAGGGCGCGGTAAGAAAATCGATCACTTCCTCAACCCGTCCCAGCAGCGATGGTTCCAGGTCGGCGTAGGTGCGCACGGCTCCCAGGAGTTTCTGCCACCCCAGCCCAATATCCTCCTTTGTTGCGTGCGGCCAGCCAAAGGCTTTCAGGATGCCCGTCTTCCAGTCCTGCCCGCGGGGAATCGCCGGCCACTGCGGGATGCCCAGTACCGCGGGCCGGATGGCCTGCCACACGTCGACGTAGGGGTGGCCGACAATGAGGACATTTCCGGCCGCGCCCGGGGACGCCATCACGGCCTCGGCGATGCGCGATTCCTTGGAATCGGGCACGAGGTGGTCCACCAGCACCCCAAGTCGCCTCCCCGGCCCTGGCCTGAAGTCCGCCACGGCGGCGGTGAGGTCGTCGATTCCGTGCAGGGGCTCGACGACGATGCCTTCGACCCGAAGGTCGTCTCCCCACACCTTCTCCACGAGTTCGGCGTCATGCTTGCCTTCCACCCAGATCCGGCTGGCCTTTGCCACCTGGGCCCGCTGCCCGGCGACCCGTACCGACCCGGAGGCGGTCCGTCCGGCGGCGGGGCCGGAAGCAGCCGGGGCCGGTGCCGGCGGCATCAGCCGGATGGGCTGGCCCTCCAGGAGGAACCCGAAGCCAAGCCGGAAGGAACGCGACTTTCCGCGGCGGTCCTCCAGGGCCACCACGTGCATGCCGCCCGATTTCTCCACCCGGGTGACAGCTCCCACCCAGCCGGATTGGACTTCCTCAAGCACCATGCCGCGCTCCACGGGGACCTCGGGCAGTTCGGTCCGGGCCGGGGCGGAGATCCCGCGGGGGCCCCAGTTCTGGTAGTCCATGGATTCGATCCGCCTCGCGTTAGGTCCTCACCTCCGGAGTTTCGCCCGGAGCGGTACCAATGCTAACAACGGGTCGAGGCATAATAGACTGTTAGCACTGAGGCATGTCGAGTGCTAACCCTGGGGCGGCGCCGGACGGGGTGCGCGCCCCGGACCGTGGATGGAGGTGGAGAGTGAGCGAGCCACGCAAACTGGAAGTGCTGCGGGCGATCGTGGAGGACTACGTCCACTCCCGCGAGCCCGTTGGTTCAAAGGCGCTGGTGGAACGGCATCATCTCGGCGTTTCCAGCGCCACCATCCGCAATGACATGGCGGCGCTGGAAGATGAGGGCCTGATCACCGCTCCGCACACCAGCGCAGGGCGTATTCCCACGGACAAGGGCTACCGCCTGTTCGTGGACCAAATCTCAGCGGTCAAGCCCCTGTCGGCGGCCGAGCGCCGTGCCATCCAGTCGCTCCTGGAGGGCGCGGATGACCTTGACGACGTCCTGGAACGCACCGTCCGGCTGCTGTCGCAGCTGACCAACCAGGTGGCCGTGGTCCAGTACCCGCACCTGAGCAGGGCCCTTGTCCGCCACATCGAGTTCGTGCTGTTGGCCCCGCGCAAAGTCCTGGTGGTGCTTATTGCCAACAGCGGCAAGGTGGAGCAGCGGGTTATCGACGTCGGCCAGGACCTCGGTGATGAAGGACTCGCTGAGCTGCGGACCAGGTTCCTCGGAGCCCTGGGCGGCACCGCACTGAGCCACCTCGCCCAGGCGCTGCCGGCCGTCGTGGCTGCTGCGCCGCACCCTCAGCGCCAGGCCGCGCACGCGCTGGCGCTCGGGCTCGAGGTTTTGGCCCAGAGCAGCCGGGAAGACAGGATGGTCATGGCCGGAACGGCCAACCTGGCCCGATCCAACGTAGACTTCCCACTCAGCATCGGGCCGGTGCTCGAAGCACTCGAGGAGCAGGTGGTGATGCTGCGGCTGTTGAGCGAAATGGCCCAGGACCACCGCGGTGTGGCAGTTAGCATCGGAAGGGAGAACCCTTACGACGGCCTCGCCGAGGCTTCCGTTGTGGCCACCGCCTATGGCCCTGACAGCGCCGCGAAGGTAGGGATCCTTGGCCCCACACGGATGGATTACCCCACGACCATGGCCGCCGTCAGGGCCGTGGCACGCTACCTTTCCAGGATTTTGGGGCCCTGACCCTCCGCTGCCGGAGCACCTTCGGCTGCAAGACCGGAGACCGGGCCCAACTGCACGCAGTACAACAAGGAAGAGATACAACTTTGAGCAGCCACTATGACGTCCTTGGAGTCTCACCCGAAGCTACGGGCGAAGAGATCAAAAAGGCCTACCGCAAGCTGGCCCGCACCCTGCACCCGGACGTAAACCCGGGAGCGGACGCGTCGGAACGCTTCAAGGCAGTCACTCACGCCTATGAGGTCCTTTCCGACCCCCAAAAGCGCCGCATCTATGACACCACCGGCAACGAGAACGGAACGGACAACGGCTTCGGCGGCGCCGGCTACGCAGGCCAGGGATTCGCGTTCCAGGACATTTTCGATACCTTCTTCGGCGCCGGCGGCACGTCCGGTCCGGCGTCCCGGGTGCGCAGGGGACAGGACGCACTCATCAGTGTCCGGATCGACCTTCGCGATGCCGTCTTTGGCGTCAACAAGAAGCTCGAAGTGGACACCGCCGTTGTCTGTCCCACGTGCGAGGGATCATGCTGCCGCCCCGGCACCCACCCGGAGCGTTGCGATATCTGCGGCGGCAGCGGCCAGGTCCAGCGGGCCGTCCGCTCCATCCTGGGCCAGGTCATGACGGCGGCCCCGTGCGGCACCTGCGAAGGGTTCGGCACGGTGATCAAGGATCCCTGCAACGAATGCAGCGGCCAGGGCCGCATCCGCAGCCGCCGGTCGCTGACCATTAAGGTCCCGGCCGGCGTTGCCACCGGCACACGCATCCAGCTCTCCGGGCAGGGCGAAGCGGGTCCCGCCGGTGGACCCGCCGGCGACCTCTATGTGGAGATCCGGGTCAACAACGACGCCACGTACGTCCGGGAAGGCGACGACCTGCACGCCACCCTGCACATTCCCATGACCGCGGCCGCCCTCGGCACTGACGTCAGCCTGGAAACCTTCGACGGCAGCCAGGAAATCGACGTCAAACCCGGTACCCAGTCTGGGGAGATCATCACCCTGCGCGGGCTGGGCGTCACTCATCTGCGGGGCTACGGGCGCGGTGACCTGAAGGTCCACCTCCAGGTCGACACTCCCGCCAAACTCGACGCCGCGCAGGAGGACCTGCTGCGCCAGCTCGCCAAGCTCCGCGGGGAACAGATCACGGAGGGAAAGCTCGCTGCCAGCGGCGGCATGTTCGCCAAGCTCCGGGACCGGCTCGGTAACCTGTAGCGGTGAGCAACCCCGTATTTTTCACCAGCCCCGGCTCACTTGACGGCCTGGCTGCCGGACAGGTCTTTGTCCTGGAGGGCCCCGAAGCCCGGCACGCCGTCACCGTCAAGCGCTTGTCGCCGGGGGAGGCAGTGGACATAGTCGACGGAGCCGGCATCCGCATGACCGGCAAGGTGGCAACGGCGTCCTCCTCTATGCTTGAGGTGGAGTGCGGGACCGTGGCGGCGGAAGACAGGCCCGAGGTCCGGCTGGTGCTGGCACAGGCACTGGCCAAGGGCGACCGGGACGAACTGGCCATTGAGACAGCGACGGAACTGGGCATCGATGCGGTCATACCCTGGCAGTCCGAACGCTCCATTGTCCGCTGGAAGGGGGACCGGGCCGCCCGGGCCCACGCCAAATGGCAGTCGGCCGTTGCCGCCGCCGCCAAGCAGGCGCGCCGCGCCTGGATCCCCGAGGTCCGGGCCGCCGTCGAAACGTCCGGGCTGTGCGCCGCCGTGGCGGCCGCGGACCTGGCCGTCATCCTGCACGAAGACGCCGTAAGGCCCCTGCGGGCTGTTCTTGAAGCGTGGCAGGGGAGCACGGGTGCCGGGCCCCGCGAGGTCCTGCTGATTGTCGGCCCCGAAGGCGGCATCAGCCCCCGCGAGGTGACGAAACTCTGCGATAACGGTGCCGTGACGGCCCTGCTGGGACACCACGTCCTGCGGTCCTCCACCGCCGGCCCGGCCGCCGTCGTGCTGGCCAGCGACATCCTGGGGCGCTGGACTACCGCACCTTGAAGGACCGTGTGTCCTCGTTCCGGTCCGGCTCTCCGCCGGAGCCGGCCTGCGCTACATGGAGCTCGTAGTCACCGGCCGGCAGGTTCAGGGCCAGCGTGAAGGCGCCTGCCTGGCCCTGTTCCGCAGCTGCGGTCGTTTCGCCGCTCAGGAAGGGTGTCTTGCCGGCACCGTTGTCCGCCACCTGCAGGATTTGCCAGTGAAGTTTTGCTCCGGGTGAGGTGCTCCGGCCAGTGATCTTCACGCTGCCGCCGGGGACCTCGGTGTTCTCCTGCGGATCGATGATCCAGACCGGTGCCACCAGGCCGGCGGCGCGCGTCATCAGGGCGCCCAACTGGATCTTGCCGAACGCGACGTAGTCGGTGTGCCCGTCCACGAGGATCCGGACCCGGACCTGCTGGCTGGTGTCGATCAGCCCCGAACTGGCGGCGGCGGCCGTGGCCGTGTAAATCAGTTGCTGGATGGCGCGCGCAGCCATGTCGGCGTCGAGGTTGCTGTTGAAGGCGTCAGCCGAAACGTCCACCGTGATGACGTCTTTGCCTGAAATCGATGTGGCCAGCTTGTCCGGATTCTGCCACGGCGTGAAGAAGTCGGGGTCGAGCGGCTTCTCCGACATCATGGCGCGCAACGCGCGGGTGACCGGGTTGTCCTGCTCGGGGACGTCGCGGAATTCGCGGTACAGGAAGATGTTGCCGCCGCTGCGGCCGATCCAGTACACGGGTGCCTTGTTGGAGGACTGCGTGGTTTCCAGCGGGGCGCTGGTGGAAGGTGCGTCCGGCATGGTCCCGCCAGTCGCCGGGACAGATGCGAGGGTGCCGGTGGGGGACGGGCCGCCCTCGGCGGTGCAGCCCGCAAGGACGGGAACAAGCACCAGGACTCCTGCCAGGACAGCCGGGCGCAAGCGGCCCTTCGTTCGGCCTGCCCTTTTGGGCACAGAGGTTTCCGGCACTGTCCTGCCCTAGTCCTTTCCTGGCGTGGCGGGCCGATCCCCTGGCGGCCTGGAGTTCCAGCAGCTGCTGGATTTCCAGCATTACACAGGGGTACGGCCCCACAGCCGTTCTTTGGCCGTCACGGCCCAACTGCAACGGGAACGATATGAGGCCGATATGAAGTTGATACCTAACGGCCGTACCCGCGGCTATAGGCAGGGACCCGGCGTATCCGTCGGCGGCTCCCGCTGGCGTAAGATGAAGGGATCGCTGGGCAAGGAGCACCGTGCAACGGGCGCCCCTTTCCGGCACGGAAAAACTGGATGAAGAATTTCGAGGGGACCACAGGCCTGCGGGCCAGCACCATGACTGAATCAGCAAATGGTAAGCGCCGGCTCAATACAGGCGACGGCAGCCCCGGGGAATTTCCCCACTCCCTGCCGGGCATCCGGACCGAAGTTGTCCTGTTCGAGAACTCGGACCAGATGGTTCAATCACTTGGCAGCCACGATGAGGCGTTGCGGTTCATCGAAGTCCAGTTCCCGGACGTCAACTTCCACGTCCGCGGCAATGAGCTCTCCATCAGCGGGCCTGCCAGCGACGTCCCCCGGATCATGCGGCTCCTCCAGGAGGTCCGTGGCCTGGTGGCCCGGGGCACGGTGATCACCCCCGCGGTGCTCCAGCAGCTGGTGGCGCTCCTGCGCACCCAGTCACTGCAGAACCCCGTGGACGTGCTCACGCATGACATCCTCTCGAGCCGCGGCAGGACCATCCGGCCCAAAACGCTGAACCAGAAGAACTACGTGGACGCGATCGACGCCAACACGGTGATTTTCGGGATCGGGCCGGCCGGCACCGGCAAGACCTACCTGGCTATGGCCAAAGCCGTCCAGGCCCTGCAGCAAAAAGAGGTCAGCCGGATCATCCTCACCCGCCCCGCGGTCGAGGCAGGGGAGCGCCTCGGGTTCCTGCCCGGAACGCTGAGCGACAAGATCGATCCCTACCTCCGCCCGCTCTACGATGCCCTGCACGACATGATGGATCCCGAGTCCATCCCGCGGTTGATGGCCGCGGGCACCATCGAGGTGGCACCACTGGCCTACATGCGCGGCCGGACCCTCAATGACGCCTTCATCATCCTCGATGAGGCCCAGAACACCACGCCGGAACAGATGAAGATGTTCCTCACCCGCCTCGGGTTCGGGTCCAAGATGGTGGTCACCGGAGACGTCACCCAGGTGGACCTGCCGTTCGGGACGCGTTCAGGGCTGCGGATCGTGGAGGAGATCCTGCAGGGCATTGAGGACGTGAACTTCTCGGTCCTGGACGCCGCCGACGTCGTGCGGCACCGGCTGGTGGGGGACATCGTCAACGCCTACAGCATCTGGGACGAAGTCCAGCGGAACCGTGTCAAACACTCAGTCAACAGGGACAAGCGGGGGGAACACGCGTGAGCATCGAGGTGAACAACGAGTCCGGCGTCGACGTCGGGGAAGCCGAACTCATTGCGTTGTCGCGGTACATCTTTGAACAGCTCTACATCCATCCCCAAGCCGAGCTGTCCATCCTCCTGGTGGATGAACCGGCCATGGAAAAGCTGCACATCGAGCTGATGGACGAGCCCGGTGCCACGGACGTCCTCTCCGTTCCCATGGACGAACTCACGCCGGGAACCCCGGGCCGCCCCACGCCCCAGGGCATGCTGGGGGACATCGCAATCTGCCCGCAGGTGGCAAAGGTCCAGGCCAAGAATGCCGGGCATTCACTCCAGGACGAAATGCTGCTCCTGACCACCCACGGAATCCTGCACCTGCTGGGCTACGACCATGCGGAACCGGAGGAAAAGGCCGAGATGTTCGGCCTGCAGCGCGAACTCCTGACCGGTTTCACCGGCAAAGAAGCACCCGCCGAGACAACCCAGTGACGCAACTGCTCCTGGTCGCGGTGGCACTGGTATTCCTTGCCGTCGCGGCCGTGCTGACAGCGGCCGAGGCCGCCTTCAGTTTCCTTCCCCGGCACGATGCGGAATCGGCACTGCACAGGAGCCGTGGCACAGCCATGCGCCGTATCCTCGCCGAGCCGGTGGCCCACACCCGGGCCCTTCGGTTTTGGCGGGTCTGGTTCGAGATGGCCTCCGCCGTGGCTGTCGCCGTCCTGGTTGTCAGCCTTTTGGACAACGTATGGCTGGCCGGCCTGGTGGCCACCGGCATCATGGCCGTGCTTGGCTTCGTGATCGTTGGTGTCTCACCCCGGCAGCTGGGCAGGCTGCACTCCACAACCGTGGTGCGCTTCACTGCCCCCATGGTCCGGTTCCTCACCAGTGTGCTGGGACCCATTCCCGGCTGGCTCGTGGCTCTGGGCAGCTCGGCTGCCCCCGGAGCGCCGGGCGGGGACGACGCCTTCTTCAGTGAGCAGGAATTCCGTGAGCTGTTGGACCGGGCCAGCGAATCCGACATGATCGAGGACACCGAGGCGGAGATGATCCAGTCGGTCTTCGACTTCGGAGACACCCTGGTCCGGGCCGTAATGGTGCCGCGGACAGACATCGTCAGCATCGACGCCGGCTCCAGCCTCCACCAGGCGATGTCACTGTTCCTCCGTTCCGGCTACTCACGCATTCCGGTGATCAGCGAAAACACTGACCACATCCTGGGCATCATCTACCTCAAGGACGTTGCAGCCGTCATCCATCAGCTGGACGCCGGTGACGAACCACCCCTGGTTGAGGCGCTGGCCCGGGAAGTGCGGTACGTGCCGGAGTCAAAACCCGTCAGCGACCTCCTGCGCGAACTGCAGAAGGAATCCACCCACGTTGCGATCGTGATCGACGAGTACGGCGGCACCGCCGGCCTGGTCACGCTGGAGGACCTGATCGAGGAAATCGTGGGCGAGATCGTGGACGAATACGACACCGAGAGTGCCGAAGCCGTGGCGCTGGGTGATGGCTCCTACCGCGTCAGCGCCAGGATGGGCATCGACGACCTCGGCGAACTTTTCGACCTGGAGCTCGACGACGACGAAGTGGACACCGTCGGTGGCTTGCTGGCCAAAGCACTTGGCCGGGTCCCGATCGTAGGCAGCAGCGTGGAAGTGCAGGGAGTGTCCCTGCGCGCAGAAAGGCTGGAAGGCCGGCGCAACAGGGTCAGCCACATCATTGCGGCGCCCGTACCAAGAGTAGAGACTGACTTTGAAGGCCTCCTGGAAGAGGCCGAATCAACCCAGCAGGGAGTTCCACGTGAGCAAGAAAAATAAGGATGCGGCCGCGGACGATTTCGGCGGCTTCCGCGCGGGGTTTTCGGTCCTCGTCGGCAGGCCGAATGCCGGCAAGTCCACGCTGACCAACGCGCTGGTGGGTAAGAAAGTGGCCATCACGTCGGCCAAACCCCAGACCACGCGGCATACCATCAGGGGCATCGTGCACCGTGAGGACGCCCAGCTGATCCTCGTGGACACCCCTGGACTGCACCGGCCCCGCACCCTGCTCGGCAAACGCCTTAACGACCTCGTCGCCGACACCCTCGCCGAAGTTGACGCCATCGGGTTCTGCCTGCCGGCCAACGAGAAGATCGGCCCCGGTGACAAGTTCATCGCCAACCAGCTTGCCGCCGTCGGGCGTATACCCGTCATCGCCATCGTCACCAAAGCCGACCTGGTTGACAAGCAGGCCCTGACCGAGCAACTCCTCGCCGTCGCGGCCCTTGGCCGCGAGGTGATGGGGGAGGAGGGCTGGAAAGACATCGTTCCCGTATCTGCCACCGACGGTTTCCAGGTGGAAACCGTGGCCGACGTGCTGATCAGCCATATGCCGCCGTCGCCGCCGCTGTACCCGGACGGCGAGCTGACGGACGAGCCAGAGGCCGTCATGGTGGCCGAACTGATCCGCGAGGCGGCGCTGGAAGGCGTCCGTGACGAGCTTCCCCACTCCTTGGCGGTTGTGGTCGAAGAGATCGTCCCCCGGGAGGATCGTCCGGACGACAACCCGTTGCTGGATGTCCGGGTCAACCTCTATGTGGAGCGTCCCTCCCAGAAGGCCATCATTATCGGCAAGGGCGGCAGCCGCTTGCGTGAAGTGGGAACCAACGCGCGCAAGGGTATCGAAGCCCTCCTGGGGACGCGCATCTACCTGGACCTCCACGTCAAGGTTGCCAAGGACTGGCAGCGCGACCCGAAGCAGCTGGTCAAACTGGGTTTCTGACCCGACAGCAGGGCGCCCAACGGAGCCGTCCCGCCATATCTCCAGACTGGACCACTAAAATGGACCGGATTTTGTATTAAGAGGAAGGTTCACCACGTGGGTCGAGGCCGCGACAAACGCGACAACGAGGCTGACTTGGCAGCCGGAGCGGGACCGGTATCCCGCCACGCGGCCGGCGGTGCCGCAGGGGCGCCCCGCCACCTGGGCCCGCTCAGCACCATGCCTCTGTGGCTGAAGGTCCTCACCAGCGTGGTGGCAGTCGTCCTGGTAGCCGGGATCGCTTTCGCCGGCTTCTGGTTCTTCCGGCTGCAGGGCAACATTTCCAAGGCCCCGTTGAACGCCGGCGGCGGCGGCACCGAGTCGCCCGCCAACGATGCCACGGGCCGGATGCAGATCCTGATCCTCGGGTCGGACACCCGTGACGGGAAGAACTCCCAGTACGGAACCACGGACGATTCCACCGGCTACGGCAAATCGGACGTCATGATGCTGATGGATATATCCGAGGACAACAAGCGCGTCAACGTGATCAGCTTTCCCCGCGATCTCCTGGTGGACATCCCGCAGTGCACGGACCGGAAAACCAACAAGGTTTATCCCGCCCGCCGCGGCGTGATGATCAATGAGGCCATGGGCGAAGCCGGCATCGGCTGCGCCGTGGATACCGTCAACAAGCTGACCGGCATGCAGGTGGACCACTTCATGATGGCGGACTTCAACGCCGTCAAGGAACTCTCCAACGCCGTTGGCGGCGTGGACGTATGCATCAGCGACGCCGTCTTCGACCCCGACTCTGGGCTTCGCCTGCCCGCGGGGACTTCCGCCGTCCAAGGTGAGATGGCACTTTCCTACCTCCGCACCCGCCACGCGTTCGCCGACGGCGGCGATCTGGGCCGGATCAAGGCCCAGCAGGGATTTCTGTCCTCGCTGACCCGCAAGATCAAGGACGAGGGGACGCTGTCCGACCCCGCCAAGATGCTCAAGATCGCCGACGTCGTCACCCAGAACCTCACCGTCGATGATGGGCTGGCCTCCATCCCGGCCCTCCTCACCATCGGCAACCGGCTGAAGAACATCGACATCAGCAAGGTGGCGTTCGTCGCCGTGCCCACCACGCCCGCACCCACCGACCCCAACCGCCTGGTCATCGCCGAACCTGCGGGCGCCCAGCTTTTCTCCGCACTCCGGAAGAATGTTGACCTGACAGATCCGACGGCACCCACCACCACGCCGCCGCCCGGTGAGTCGCCGACGCCGACGCCCTCGCCGACCGGGACAGTGGCACCGGTCCCGCCATACAACAAGGCAGTCCAGCCTGTAACCGTGGCCAATGGCAGCGGCGTCCCCGGCCGGGCCCAGGAGCTTGTCCAGGTCCTGGTGAACGGCGGCTTTGCCGGAACATCGCAGTTCCAGGCCCAACCGGTGGCAAAGACTGCCGTGTACTACGGGCCCAATTTCGCGGATGTCGCCACAGACGTCGCGGCCCTGCTCGGAATTCCCGCCGAACAGATGATCCCGCTTGCGGCAATCCAGGGCGTGCAGGTCTACGTGGGCAGCGACTTCACCACCGGTACTGCCTTCGGGGCCGGGGCGCCCGCGCTGCCGTCGGACATCGTCAACCAGACCGCAGGGGACAAGGTCTGCCAGCAGGCAAACCCTGCGCTGATCGTCCGGCAGTAGCAGGCAAAGCCTTGCCCGGCCCCGGCCAAGGCGCCCGTAACGACAAAGCAGGCCCCGCCGGTACCGTCGGGGCCTGCTTTTTGCCCGAATTATTGCTTGGACGCTACCAGATGCTGACGCGTTCGGCGGCGGGCATCCACATGCCGTCCGCCTCCGTCACGTCGAATGCCTCATGGAATGAATCAAGGTTCTTCGCAATGGCGTTGGTGCGGAACTCGTTGGGGGAGTGCGGGTCCGTTGCCAAGCGCCGGATGGCCTCCTCCTGCCGGATCACCTGGCGCCAACCGGCGGCCCAGGACGCGAAGAAGCGTTGTTGCCCGGTCAGGCCGTCCAGGACTTCGGGTTCTTTGCCGTCCAGGCTGATCAGGTATGCCTTGTAGGCGATGGTGAGGCCTGCGAGGTCGCCGATGTTCTCGCCCAGCGTGAGCCGGCCGTTGACGTGGTGCCCCGGCGCGGCGGTGGGTGACAAGGCGTCATACTGCGCCACGAGGCGGGCCGTCAGGGCCTCGAAAGCCTGCCGGTCCTGGTCGGTCCACCAGTTGCGGAGCGCCCCACTGCCATCGAACTGAGAGCCCTGGTCATCGAAGCCGTGGCCAATCTCGTGTCCGATCACAGCACCGATGCCGCCGTAGTTGACGGCGTCGTTGGCGTCGGCCGTAAAGAACGGCGGCTGCAGGATGGCTGCGGGGAACACAATTTCGTTCATCATGGGGTGGTAGTAGGCGTTGACCGTCTGCGGTGTCATCAGCCACTTGTTGCGGTCCACCGGTTTGCCCACCTCGTCCAGGTGCCGGTCGACGTCGGCGTTATGGGCGCGCTCCACGTTGCCCAGCAGGTCATCGGGCCTGATCTCCACGGCAGAGTAGTCGATCCACTCGTCCGGGTAGCCGATCTTGGCACGGAAGGCAGCAAGCTTGCGGAGGGCCTCGGCTTTGGTGTCTTCGCCCATCCAGTCAACGTCGTTGATGCTCCGGCGGTAGGCCTCGGTGAGGTTCGCCACCAGGGTCTGCATCCGGGCCTTATGGGTTTCGGGGAAGTGCCGCGCCACGTAGATCTGGCCCACCGCCTCACCCAGCCCGGACTCCACTACGGCCACGCCCCGCTTCCAGCGGTCCTTGTTGCGCGGTGTGCCGCTGATGGTGGTGCCGTAAAAGGCGAAGTTGGCGTCCACGAACTCCGAGGACAGGTACGGCGCGGCAGCGCTGACGACCCGCATCGCCAGCCACTCCTGCCACGTGGACAACGGCACTTCGTCCAGGAGCGCAGCGGCCCCCGCAAAGAAGTCAGGGGTGCTCACTACGATCTCGGCGCGCTTGGCAGGCTCAATGCCGGCTGCCTCGAACCAGGTGGCCAGGAGCGGGAAGAGCGCAGCGGCTTCATCTGCCGTCTTCAGGTTGTAGGTCTTTTGCGGATCCCGGAGGGTGACGTTGTCCCAGTGGTGCGCCGCAAGTTTCGTTTCCAGCTGGACCACCCGGGCAGCGGCACCGTTCGGATCAGGCACTCCGGCCAGCTCGAAGATCTTCTCCACGTGGCCCGTGTATGCCGAAACGATGGGGGCGAACTTTTCTTCGCGGTAGTACGACTCGTCGGGCAGGCCCAGGCCGCCCTGGCCCGTGTAGAGCAGGACCCGGTCCGGATTTCCCGCATCCGGTGCAGGGTAGATGTAGAAGAGCCCGCCGACGTCGGCGCGGAAAAGCCGGCCCGCCAGCGCAATGAATTCTTCGGCTGATCCGGTGGCAAAAACCTCAGCCAGCCGGCCCCTGACCGGTTCCATGCCCTTGCCATCAACTGTCGCCTCGTCCATGAAGCTGTTGTAGAGGTCGCCAATCTTCCGCTCGATTCCCGTTGCGTCCGCCCCTTTGGCTGCCGCTTCTTCGATGATGTCCCGGACGGCGATCTCTGACCCGTCGCGGAGGGCGGTGAACGTACCTTCCAGGGGCCGGTCGTCGGGAATCTCGGTGGCTTTCAGCCAGGCACCGTTCACGTGTTGGTAAAGGTCATCCTGCGGCCGGACTGTGTGATCAATGGTGGACAGATCGATCCCCGAAATGGGCACTGAAACTCCTTTTTGCTGCGACGCCGCTGCCGGGCGAACACCGGAGGCGTCTGCATGCTGGACTTTACGGACGGTAGTGCCCTTTCATCTTACGCACCCGTGTTACCCTCAAAGAGTGCGTGCAGAGCTCCTTCTCCTTAGCTGCCGCGGCGAGGCCACAGACGCTATCTAGCGCACGGCCCACCCTCGCTGCGGAGTTTGTGTTGCCCGGCCACCCTTTCACTGAAGATCGATAGAAAAGGCCACGAACGTCATGCGTAACGCACAAAAGCCCTCAGGAATGCCTGCCCACCGGTACACCCCTTTCCAGGACCAGATCAAGGTCGAACTGCCGGACCGCACCTGGCCGGACAAGGTGATCACCAAGGCCCCGCGCTGGTGCGCAGTCGATCTCCGCGATGGCAACCAGGCCCTGATCGATCCCATGAGCCCGGCCCGCAAGATGAAGATGTTCGACCTGCTGGTCCGCATGGGCTACAAGGAAATCGAGGTCGGTTTCCCGTCCGCCTCCCAGACGGACTTCGATTTCGTCCGCCAGCTCATCGAGGGCAACCATATTCCGGACGACGTCACCATCCAGGTACTGACCCAGGCCCGGGAACACCTGATCGAACGGACCTACGAATCCTTGGTGGGCGCCAAGCAGGCGATCGTCCACCTCTACAACTCCACCTCAGTGCTGCAGCGCCGCGTCGTTTTCAACCAGGACGAGGACGGCATCCTGGACATCGCACTCCAGGGCGCCCGGCTGTGCAAGAAGTACGAGGAAACGCTCGCGGACACGCACGTCACCTACGAGTACTCCCCGGAATCCTTCACGGGGACCGAACTGGAGTACGCGGTGCGGGTTTGCAACGCCGTCGCCGATGTCTTCGAAGCCTCCGCAGACCGCCAGGTGATCATCAACCTCCCCGCCACGGTGGAAATGGCCACGCCGAATGTCTATGCCGACTCCATCGAGTGGATGAGCCGCCACCTGCACCCCCGCGAGGGCATCATCCTGTCCCTGCATCCGCATAACGACCGCGGCACCGGTGTTGCAGCCGCTGAGCTTGGGTACATGGCCGGCGCAGACCGTATCGAGGGCTGCCTCTTCGGCAACGGTGAACGCACCGGCAACGTGGACCTGGTTACCCTGGGCCTGAACCTGTTCGTCCAGGGAATCGACCCCATGATTGATTTCTCCAACATCGACGACGTCCGCCGGACCGTGGAGTACTGCAACCAGTTGCCCGTCCCGGAGCGTTCGCCCTACGGCGGCGATCTGGTCTTCACCGCGTTCTCCGGGTCCCACCAGGATGCCATCAAGAAGGGCTTCGAAGCCCTCGAGCGGGATGCCGCTGCAGCCGGCAAAGCCGTGGACGACTTCACCTGGCAGGTACCGTACCTGCCGGTGGACCCCAAGGACCTGGGCCGCAGTTATGAAGCCGTGATCCGCGTCAACTCCCAGTCCGGCAAGGGCGGCGTGGCCTACCTGCTCAAGAATGAGCACAGCCTGGACTTGCCGCGCCGCGCCCAGATCGAGTTCTCCGGCGTCATCCAGCGCCGCACCGACACCGTCGGCGGCGAGGTCAGCGGTGCGCAGCTCTGGCAGATCTTCCAGGACGAGTACCTGCCCTCCGGCCAGGCTGAGGGGCAGTGGGGGCGCTACTCGCTGGGTGCCGTCAAGACAGAAACAGGCGACGACGGCGGCATGACGCTGCACGCCTCGCTCACCATTGATGGCTCCCAGGTCCGGCGCACCGGCACCGGCAACGGTCCGATCGCCGCCCTGTTGAACATCCTGCATGAAGACGGCGTGGATGTCCGGGTGCTGGACTACAGCGAACACGCACTGTCCGAAGGCGGCAACGCCATGGCCGCCGCATACGTTGAGTGTGCTGTGGGGGAGCGGGTCCTGTGGGGTGCCGGCATCGACGCCAACACCAGCATGTCATCGCTCAAGGCCGTTATTTCGGCCGTCAACCGCGCTATCCGCGACGCCCAGGCCTGAAACCCGAGATGTTGTGCCGCCGGTTCCGCCGGCGGCACAACCGCGTCCTGGCGACGTACCGCCGGGCAGGATGGGAAGATAGAGCGTGGTCCAACAGTCTTTTGCCTCCCGGGCGTACCGGGACGACGCCGTAGTGCTGCGCACCCACAAGCTGGGCGAGGCTGACAGGATCATCACGCTGCTGACCAAGCATCACGGCCAGGTCCGCGCCGTGGCAAAGGGCGTACGCCGCACCAGCAGCCGGTTCGGTGCCCGGCTTGAACCGTTCATGGTGGCCGACCTCCAGCTGGTGTCCGGCCGGACGCTGGATATCGTCACCCAGGCGGTGGCAAAGGGTGCCTACGGCGGCAGCATCGCCGCGGACT
Source organism: Pseudarthrobacter sp. YAF2 (assembly GCF_052113345.1). NCBI lineage: Bacteria > Bacillati > Actinomycetota > Actinomycetes > Micrococcales > Micrococcaceae > Pseudarthrobacter > Pseudarthrobacter sp. YAF2. Next base: position 41,000 of record NZ_JBFRDA010000019.1, read on the forward strand.
ACGGCCGGTATACGGTAGCCGCCGCCATGACGGAGACGGCGGAAAAGCTGACGGACGTCGACGGCGAAGCCGGAACGGCGCAGTACAACCTGCTGGTGGGTGCCCTGGCCGCGTTGAGCCGGGATGAACATGCCGCCGGCCTGATCCTGGATTCCTACCTCCTGCGAGCGTTGTCCACCGGCGGATGGGCCCCGAGCTTCACTGACTGTGCCCGCTGCGGCGCGACGGGACCGCATTCAGCATTTTCGTCGCCCCTTGGCGGCATGGTTTGTGCCCAGTGCAGGCCCCCCGGTTCCCCTGCCCCGGCGCCCGAAACCGTCAGGCTCCTGGCCGCCCTGCTGACCGGGGACTGGACGACGGCGGACGCATCGTTGGCCCCGCACCGCAAGGAAGCTGCGGGCCTGGTGGCGGCGTACCTGCAGTGGCACTTGGAACGAGTCCTGAAATCCCTCAAACACGTGGAGCGTACCTGACAGTGGCCCTGGGTAAAAAGAACAATGCAGCCCGCAGGCGTACCCATCCTGTAGCGGCGCCCTACCCGCATCCTTCCGGCGAGGTGGCGCCCTCCATCCCGGCCGAGTTCATTCCCCGGCACGTCGCTATTGTGATGGATGGCAATGGCCGCTGGGCCAACCAGCGGGGCCTCCCACGGATTGAGGGGCACAAAGCGGGGGAGCCGGCCCTCCTCGATGTCATGGCGGGTGCCATCGAACTCGGGATCGAGTACGTGAGCGTTTACGCGTTCTCTACGGAGAACTGGCGCAGGTCTCCGGAGGAAGTCCGCTTCCTGATGGGATTTAACAAGGATGTGCTGCGAAGGCAACGGAACCAGCTGGACGACTGGGGCGTGAGGATCCGGTGGGCCGGACGGAGGCCCCGGCTGTGGGGTTCGGTGATCCGCGAATTGGAGGAAGCCGAGGAGTTCACAGCGGCCAACAGCACCTGTAATTTGACCATGTGTGTTAATTACGGCGGACGGGCTGAGATCACCGACGCAGTTTCGGCGATTGCCGCGGATGTGGCCGCGGGCAGGTTGAAGCCCGGTGCCATCACCGAACGGACCATCCAGAAGTACCTCGATGAGCCGGACCTTCCCGACGTGGACCTCTTCCTGCGCAGTTCGGGCGAGCAGAGGCTGTCCAACTTCCTGCTCTGGCAGTCCGCATACGCCGAATTCGTCTTCATGGACACGCTCTGGCCGGACGTGGACCGGCGCACCCTGTGGGCCGCCGTCGAGGAATATGCCAGCCGGGACCGCCGCTACGGCGGGGCTGTGGATGCGGCCGCCGCACCGGCGGAGTCAAAGGCGGAGCAGCCTCACCCGTAAGCCCGCAGCCAGCGGGCCAGCCGTGCGTAGGCGTCTGTCCGGATTGCCTTGGGGGAGAGGAAGACGTCGTGCAGGGCGCCATCAATCCGTTCCACGGTCACCGTGCTCCCCAGAGTCAGGGCGCGGGCGCCGATGATCGACACATCCAGGACGGCATCGGTCCGCCGCATGTCCTCCGACCAGAAGAGCCCGTTCGCGCTGCCCTTGGACAGCAGCACCAGGATGGGCGCCTGGATCCCCAGGCCGCGGGCCACCCGGGCGTGGCCGGCGAGCACGGCCCTCAGCCAGCCGGCACGTACCGGGAAAGCCATGCGTGGACGGTACCGCTCGTCAAGCGACCACTCGCCGTCGGCGGCGCTGCTGATGGTGCGCCAGTAGTGGCCCCGCTGTGGAAGGCGGAGCACCGCCTGGGGCCGGAAGCGGGCCACCGGACGAACCATGCCTGACGCGGCGCGGCGCACCAGTGCGCTCCCGTGCATCTCCAGCCATGGGCTGTTGAGGATCAGTTGGGACACGGCCTCTGGATGGCGGCTGGTCCACAGTGCTGCCACCAGCCCGCCGGTGGAGTGCCCCATCAAAGCCACCGGCCCTGGCGCGCCGGCAAGTTCTATGAGGCGGCACGCCTCCTGGATTTCCGCGTCATAGGCGGCGAGGTCGCCAACGTAGCCGCCAGGGAACTCCGGCCGCAGGCTCCGCCCGTGGTTGTGCATGTCCAGCGCATAGAAGTCGTATCCGGCCCCTGCCCAGAAACGTGCCAGGTCCGCGTTGAAGAAGTAGTCGCTCCAGCCATGAAGGAACAGCACTGCACGGCGGCGGCCGGCCGGAACGTTCACAGCCCCGGTCGGCCGGAGCCGGACCAGGGTTGCCGTCCGCTCCACGCCGTCGGCCCCGGTGGCCACAAAGGAACAGAACTCAAAGTCCCCGCCCAGGATGTCCTGCTGCCACTGCATGCCCTCATGCTAATCCGGGCGCCACCGGTATGTTGCCCGATCAAGGCGCTTCTCCGTTTTGGTGTGGGACGCCACCAGACGGGAAACTGGAGGCATGCGCGTTTATCCCACTTTCTTCAAGCTGGCCTTTTCATGGATGGACGCCGAGCGCGCCCACAAGATCGGATTCAAGGGGATCCGGCTCGCGCATGCCACGGGCGCGGGGAGGATCCTGCAGAAGCTGACCGCTCCGGCGCCCTCGCTGCGGACCACCGCCTTCGGCGTTACCTTTCCCTCGCCCTTTGGGCTGGCTGCGGGCTTCGACAAAGAAGGGCTCGGCATCGAGGCCCTCAGCGAGCTTGGATTCGGCCACGTGGAGGTGGGCACCATCACCGGCCAGGCCCAGCCCGGCAATGACAAGCCGCGGCTTTTTCGCCTGGTCCAGGACAGGGCAGTGATCAACCGGATGGGTTTCAACAACGACGGCGCCGCAACCGTCGCGCCTCGGCTCAAGGCCGCCCGCGCAGCACTTCAGCGCCGGTACCCGGAAGTCCGGCCGGTCATCGGCGTCAACATCGGCAAGACCAAGGTGGTGGAGCTGGCCGACGCCGCGGACGACTACCTGGTCAGCGCCCGGAGCCTGGCCCCTGCCGCTGACTATCTGGTGGTGAACGTCAGTTCCCCCAATACTCCGGGGCTTCGGCTGCTCCAGGACGTCGAGACGCTCCGCCCGCTCCTGGTTGCCGTGGGGCAGGAAGCCGACCGGTCCGCCGGACGGCATGTGCCGCTGCTGGTGAAGATCGCCCCTGACCTGAGCGATGAGGACATCGACGACGTTGCGCGGCTGGCGTTGGACCTGAAGCTGGACGGCATTATCGCCACCAATACAACGATCGCCAGGACGGGGCTCTCCTCGGCTGCCGGCGATGTGGAAAAGTGCGGAGCCGGCGGACTGTCCGGAGCTCCCCTGAAGCAACGCTCACTGGAGGTCTTGAAGCGGCTCAAACAGGCCACAGGTGATGCGCTGACCCTGGTGTCAGTCGGTGGTGTGGAGTCCGCCAGGGACGTACAGGACAGGCTCGACGCCGGGGCCACCCTGGTGCAGGGCTACACCGCGTTCCTGTACGAGGGTCCGTTCTGGGCCGCGCGGATCAACAAGCAGCTGGCGAAGAACCGCCGCCGCTGACCTGCACTTAAAGCAGGAACCCCGGCGGTCATCCCGCCGGGGTTCCTGCTTTCAAAATGGTCTCTGCGTGTCAGGAGGGATACTGTCCGCGGCCAACCTGGGGTTTGGGCAGCCGCAGTTTGCGGAACTGCAGGGAGCGCATGGAGCCGTACCAAACGGTCCCGCCCTCCACTTCGCCGAACTTCTGTGCCAGGCCCTTGCGGAGTTTGCGGGAGAGGATGAAGACGTCAACGAAGACGGCCAGGAACATCACCCAGAACGCGCCGAGCACGTAGATCATCATGTCGCTGGAGGCCGGAACCATCAAGGACACGAGGACAAACAGCAGCGCGCCGAACATCAGGTATTCGCCGAGATTGAAGCGTGCGTCCACATAGTCCCGCGCAAAGCGCTTTTGCGGTCCCTTGTCACGCAGCGGCAGGAACTTCTCGTCGCCGGTGTCCAGCGCCCGGCGCATCTTCAACCGCTGGTCCTGCACCGCCTGGCGTTCGGCGGCCTTGGATGCCTTGCGGTCCTCAGGCACCAGCGGACGCTTACGGGCAGCTTCCTGGGCCTTCCGGGTGGGGGTAGGGGCACCCTTGCCCACCGCGCTGTTCTGCCGGGCCTCTGCTTCCGCTGCCTGCTGGTCTACTGTTTCCTGCGCCGAGGGCGCTTCTTTTCTACGTCCGAACACCTGACCAGAATACCTTGCGGGAGGCAGCCCGCTGCCTGCCGGGGTGGCCGCCGGCGGCCGGCGGGCGAATGTGACGGGGGTAATGTTTTGGCCATGACTTCATCACCTGCGGCGACCCCGCACACCACTACAGGTACACCAGGTCAGGGCCCTGACATTGCCGCCGGGACGGAAGATCTCCGTTCGGCGGTAGACCGTTCCTTCGACCAGACGCTGGCCCGGCTCAAGGATCTGGTGGCCATCCCGGGCATTGCGTGGCCGAGCTTTGATCGAACCCCGCTCGAACGCAGCGCGGACGCCGTCGCCGAACTCCTCCGCGGAGCAGGACTGCCCGAGGTCCGGGTCCTGGCCGTCAACAAGGAGGACGGCACGCCCGGCGGACCCGCCGTCGTGGGCCGCCGCCCTGCCGCGGCAGGCAAGCCGACCATCCTGCTCTACGCCCACCACGACGTCCAGCCTGTCGGCGACGAATCCCTGTGGGAGACCGCGCCGTTTATCGCCGTCGAGAAGGACGGCCGGCTCTACGGGCGCGGCGCCGCCGATGACAAGGCCGGCATCATGGCGCACGTTGCAGCCTATGCCGCCGTCTCCGAGGTCCTTTCCGACTCCCTCGGGCTCGGCGTGACCTTCTTCATCGAGGGCGAAGAGGAAGCCGGTTCACCAACGTTCCGTTCCTTCCTCGAGGCAAACCGCGAACTGCTGCGCGCTGACGTCATCGTCGTTGCGGACTCCAGCAACTGGAAAGTCGGGACCCCGGCCCTGACCACCAGCCTGCGCGGACTGGTTGACGGCGTCATCGAGGTACAGGTCCTCGAGCACGCGGTGCATTCGGGCATGTTCGGCGGCCCCGTGCTCGACGCACCCACCCTGCTGTCCCGCCTGATTGCAACCCTCCACGACGACGACGGGAACGTCGCCATCGAAGGGCTCGTCGCCACCGACACCGCCGCCGTCGAAATGCCGGAGGCCGACTACCGGGCCGATGCATCGGTTCTGGACGGCGTTCGCCTGGCCGGCACCGGCAGCATCGCCTCACGGCTGTGGACCAAGCCCGCATTGTCGATTATCGGGTTCGACGCCCCGGCCGTGGATGTTGCCTCAAACACCCTTCTTCCACGCGCGCGGGCCAAGTTCAGCCTGCGTCTGGCGCCAGGGCAGGTGCCGGCAGAAGCCATGGAAGCGGTACGCCGGCACGTCGAAGCGAACGCCCCGTTCGGCGCGAAGGTGGTCTTCACGCCGGGGGAGGCCGGGAATCCCTTCCGGACCGACACCTCTTCCGCCGCTGCCTCGTTGGCCATGTGGGCCCTGGGGGAGGCCTGGGGTGTTCCGGCCGTCGAAACCGGAATCGGCGGTTCGATCCCGTTCATCGCCGACCTGACAGAGGTATATCCCGACGTGCAGATCCTGGTGACCGGGGTAGAGGACCCCGATTCCCGCGCCCACAGCGCGAATGAATCCCTGCATATCGGGGACTTCCGCAATGCCATCCTGGCCGAATCGCTGATGCTGGCCAGGCTCAACAGCGACGGCCTGGCGCAGGAAGACGCTCCCGGGGAACAACCGGCAGGTTTTGACGGTTACGCCAGGAGTTAGAGCTACAGGACTGCCGCGCGTAGCATGTAGCTATAGCCCATACCGTATCCGTAGGGGCAGGCGTCGTTAGGCGGCGCCGCCAGACCGTCCTAAGAAGGTAGGCCAATGAGCACCGCAACCAACGAAAACAGCACCGCGACCCCCGCTGCGGCCAGTGATGAACTGCCCGTTCACGAGGTTGACCTGACCGACGTCGCTGCAGGCAAGGTACGCAGCCTCCTCGAGCAGGAAGGCCGCACGGACTTGCGGCTCCGCGTGGCTGTGCAGCCCGGCGGCTGCTCAGGGCTGATTTACCAGCTCTACTTCGACGAGCGGCTCCTCGACGGCGACGCCGTGCGCGACTTCGACGGAGTCGAGGTCGTCGTGGACAAGATGAGCGTTCCGTACCTCAGCGGCGCCAGCATCGACTTCGAGGACACCATCTCGAAGCAGGGGTTCACCATCGACAATCCGAACGCCGGAGGCTCCTGCGCCTGCGGTGATTCGTTCCACTAACCCGGTTATTTCGCCCGATGTCCGCGCCGAGTTTCCCGCCGTCCAGAACGGCACGGAGGCTCGGCGCCGACATGTGGGCGAAACGCCCGGCAGAGCGGTAAGCTCTACACCGAGTAGTAAAACTTTTAGTGTGCCCGGAGCGCCCATGGCAGCCCGGACAACAGCAACAAGTAGGAAGGGCCGTCTGTGAGTTCGCAGAACCGAACCGGCAGCCGACGCAAAACGATCACAACGATCTCAAGCTTGGCTATTGCCGGCGCGTTGGTTTTGACCGGATGTTCGCCAGAGGTAGAGAAAGGGTGGATGCCCACTGAACGTGGCACCACCAGCAACACCGACCGCATCATGGACCTCTGGGTCAACTCATGGATTGCTGCGCTCGTGGTGGGCACCATTACCTGGGGCCTGATCATCTGGTGCCTGGTGGCCTACCGCCGCCGCAAGGGGACCGTTGGCTTCCCGCGGCAGACCAGCTTCAACCTTCCCCTCGAGGTCTTCTACCTCACCATCCCGATCTTTATGGTCCTGGTGTTCTTCTACTTCACCGACCGAGACCAGCAGGCGATCGATGACCGTTCGCAGCCTGCCGACGTCGTCGTTGACGTCCGCGGCAAGCAGTGGGCGTGGGACTTCAACTACAAGTCCGGCGACGTGATCCAGGAAGACCTCCACGAGGCCGGCGTCCAGGCCCACCTGACCGGCAACAACATCGACATGGAAAAACTCCCCACGCTGTACCTGCCGGTCAACAAGTCTGTTGACCTCGAGCTCAATTCCCGTGATGTCATCCACTCCTTCTGGGTTCCCGCCTTCCTGCAGAAGCGCGACATGATCCCGGGCAAGACCAACTACATCCGGTTCACCCCCACTAAAGAGGGCACCTACGACGGCAAGTGTGCCGAACTCTGCGGCGAGTACCACTCCGAAATGCTGTTCCGCGTCAAGGTGGTGTCGGAATCCGAATTCCGGGCACACATGGACCAGCTCAAGGCTGAAGGCAACACCGGCCTGCTTGGTGCTGAGTACGACCGCAACCCGAACCTGAACGAAACCAAGTAAGGGGAGCGACGTGGCTACGTACACCCAATCCGCACCCGCGGGAGCCCTGTCGGCTCCTGTGGTACCAAAGTCCAAGGGGCGCATTGTCGTCAACTGGATCACCTCCACAGACCACAAAACCATCGGGTACATGTACCTGATTGCATCGTTTGTGTTCTTCTGCCTCGGCGGCGTGATGGCGCTGCTGATCCGCGCCGAGCTGTTCGAGCCCGGCATGCAGATCCTGCAGACCAAGGAACAGTACAACCAGCTGTTCACCATGCACGGAACCGTCATGCTCCTGATGTTCGCCACCCCGCTCTTCGCCGGGTTTGCCAACGTGATCATGCCGCTGCAGATCGGTGCCCCTGACGTCGCGTTCCCTCGCTTGAACGCCCTGGCGTTCTGGTTCTTCCTTTTCGGCTCCACCATCGCGGTGTCGGGCTTCATCACCCCGCAGGGCGCTGCTTCGTTTGGCTGGTTCGCCTACGCGCCGCTCTCGGACACCACGTTTACCCCGGGCATCGGCGGTGACCTGTGGGTCTTCGGCCTGGCACTGTCCGGCTTCGGCACCATCCTCGGTGCGGTCAACTTCATCACCACCATCATCTGCATGCGTGCCCCGGGCATGACCATGTGGCGGATGCCGATCTTCACCTGGAACACGCTGATCACGGCGATCCTGGTACTCATGGCCTTCCCGCCGCTGGCGGCAGCCCTCTTCGCCCTGGGCGCGGACCGGAAGTTCGGTGCCCACATCTTCGATCCCGCGAACGGCGGCGCCGTCCTCTGGCAGCACTTGTTCTGGTTCTTCGGCCACCCTGAGGTTTACATCATCGCGCTGCCGTTCTTCGGCATCGTCTCGGAGATCTTCCCGGTCTTCAGCCGCAAGCCGATCTTCGGTTACAAGGGACTGGTTTACGCCACCATCGCCATTGCGGCCCTCTCGGTGACCGTCTGGGCCCACCACATGTACGTCACGGGCGCTGTCCTGCTTCCGTTCTTCTCGTTCATGACGATGCTCATCGCGGTGCCCACCGGTGTGAAGTTCTTCAACTGGATCGGCACCATGTGGCGGGGTTCGCTGACATTCGAAACCCCCATGTTGTGGAGCATCGGCTTCCTCATCACGTTCCTCTTCGGCGGCCTGACCGGCATCATCCTGGCCTCCCCGCCGCTGGACTTCCACGTTTCGGACTCGTACTTCGTGGTGGCGCACTTCCACTACGTGGTGTTCGGCACTGTCGTGTTTGCAATGTTTGCCGGATTCTACTTCTGGTGGCCCAAGTGGACCGGCAAGATGCTCAACGAACGCCTGGGCAAGATCCACTTCTGGCTGCTGTTCCTGGGCTTCCACGGAACATTCCTGATCCAGCACTGGCTCGGCGTTATGGGTATGCCCCGCCGCTACGCCGACTACCTGCCCGAGGACAATTTCACCTGGATGAACCAGTTCTCCACCGTGGCCTCGTTTGTGCTCGGCGCCTCGCTCATTCCGTTCTTCTGGAACGTCTACATCACGTGGCGGAGTGCTGAAAGGGTCCAGGTGGATGACCCGTGGGGCTTCGGTGCTTCGCTGGAGTGGGCCACGTCCTGCCCGCCGCCGCGCCACAACTTCACGTCCCTGCCCCGGATCCGTTCGGAACGTCCTGCGCTGGACCTGCACCACCCGGAACTCCGCCAGGTACACACCGTTGATTCGCCTGCCCCCGCAGCCGCAGTGCTCGGCAACGCTGACCAGAAGGACACCGCACAGTGAAAATCGAATCCTGGATCTTTGGCTCTGGAGTCTTCTTCTTCGTTCCCGTCGCCCTGGTCTACGGTTTCCTGACCCACTGGAGCGAGTGGGTAGGCATCCTGGGCATTCTGCTCGTCGGCGGCCTGGCAGGCATGATCGGCGCCTACCTCGGATTCACCGGCAAGCGGGTCGGACTGCGGCCTGAAGACCGCAGCGACGCCGAAATCCATGAAGGCGCCGGCGAGCAGGGACACTTCAGTCCCTGGAGCTGGTGGCCCCTGGTTCTCGGCATTGCCTGCGCTACCGGATTCCTGGGCTTGGCAATGGGATTCTGGATCGTCTTCATCGCCGGAGGCATCGCCGTTGTGGCACTCGTCGGCTGGGTCTACGAGTACAGCCGCGGTGACCACGCGCACTAAGAAACTAGAGCAATAACGACGTCGGGCCCCACCTAAGGTGGGGCCCGACGTCGTTATTTCCTCTAAACGCGTTTGGGCCTTCCTGATGGTCAGGGGAAGCCCCGTGTCCGTAACAGCTCGGACGAATAGAGCGGCAGAGCGTGCGTGCAGGCCCTGAGGCGCTGTCACCACGGCCTTCAGTGTTGGCAAAGGAGACTCCTTCGTCACGACGGCCCCATCCGTCTTTGGGCAAAATTTCCAGACCAAATATATCGGGCCCGCGCGCCTGGGCACTAAAACGAGCAACGGTCACCCGCTGGTCTAGACCGTCCTAAAATTGAAGAGGACAACAAACGGCAGGAAGAGGAACCATGGCAGCTGGCGCCACCGCCATCACCGGCGAAATAGACCGCACCAACGGCACCGCGATCTATGTTCAGCTTCGTGAGATCCTTCGGGCCTACATTGCAGAATCCTGCCTTCCAGGTTCGGCACTTCCGTCCGAGCGTGACCTGGCCGAGCGTTTCGGGCTTGCGAGGATGACTGTCCGGCAGGCCATTGATGCCCTGGTGGGGGAGGAGGTGATCGAACGCGTTGTGGGATTGGGAACCTTCGTTCGCCGGCCGAAGCTTGACCTGCAGGTCAAGCTGACGTCCTACAGCGAAGAGATGCAACGCCGCGGCATGGTCCCGGCGGCAAAGGTGCTCAGCTTCGAACAGATAGGAGCCAGCGCCTTCCTGGCCCGCGAACTGCAGTTGGACGAGGGAACCCCCCTGGTCCGCTTCCGCCGTCTGCTTCTGGCCGACGGTGAGCCAATGAGCGTGGACGAGAACTTCATTCCGGCGCATCGGGTCCCGGGCCTTCTTGACCACGAACCCCCCACATCGCTGTACAACGTCCTCAGCGAGCAGTTCGGCCTGGTGATGGAGTGGGGCGAGGACATGATCGAGGCCACGGCTGCATCACCCTCCACAGCGCGGTTGCTGAACGTCGAGGTTGGGGCGCCGTTGCTGAAGATCCAGCGGCACGCTTTCGTAGCCCGCGCAATGGTGGACTACTCCGTCTCTTATTACCGCGCGGACCGTTACAAGCTATGGGTTCCCCTGCAGCGCCCTGGTGCCCGTAGAGCACGCAACCACTGAAGCATTCGGCAGGCCGCACCTAACCTCCGGCACTACCACGGGGCGTGAAAGCTGCAAACGCAGGTAGGGCCCGATCCATGTTGGATCGGGCCCTTCCTGTCAGCTCACGGTGACTAGTGCGTCAAGCTCTTTGTTCCCTCTGCAGCTTCAACAGCCTCGTGGCCGTGGCCGTGTGCTGCTTCCAGCTCTGCAGGGGTTGCCGGCGCAACGCGGTCCTCGAAGAACCACCGGGACAGCATGGCGCGCCGCTTTTCCTTGCGGGTTACCACGCCGTGCTCGTTGGGCACAGCCGCCTGGACCTGGGGTGATTCGAAGCCAACCAGCTTGTAGCGCTTGTATTCGTCCAGCGGTGCATGCACCTCAATGAACTCACCGTGCGGAAGCCGTACGATCCGGCCGGTTTCGCGGCCGTGGAGGGCGATTTCGCGGTCCTTCCGCTGCAAGGCAAGGGCCACGCGCTTGGTAACAACGAACGCGATGATCGGGCCGACGAAGAACAACGCGCGCAACCAGTAAGTGACGTCGTTCAGGGAGACACCGAAGTGGGTTGCGATGAGGTCGGAACCTGCAGCTGCCCACATGACGCAGTACCAGACGAAACCGGCCATGCCGATGGCGGTACGGGTCGGAGCGTTCCTCGGACGGTCCAGGACGTGGTGCTCGCGGTCGTCCTTGGTCACCCAGCGTTCGATCCACGGGTAGGTGAACATCACGGTGAACAGGATTCCGGCCGGTACCAGTGCAGGCAACAGGACGTTGAAGGTGAAGACGTGACCGAAGAAGATCTGCTCAACGTGCCAGTTGCCGAGCGTTCCGGGCATGAGCCGGAGGGCGCCGTCAACGAACCCGATGTACCAGTCAGGCTGAGTGCCTGCGGATACGGGGGAGGGATCGTAAGGACCGTAGTTCCAGATGGGGTTGATGGTGAAGAACGCCGCCATCAGCGCGATCACGCCGAAGACGATGAAGAAGAATCCACCGGCCTTGGCGGCGTAGACAGGACCCAGCGGGTAGCCGACGACGTTGTTGTCGTTGCGGCCGGGGCCCGGGTACTGGGTGTGCTTGTGGACGACAACCATGAAGAGGTGCATGACGATCATCAGCAGGATCAGTGCCGGCACCAGCAGGATGTGCAGCATGTACAGGCGGCTGATGATGGCCGTACCCGGGAACTCTCCACCGAAGAGGAAGAACGAGATGTACGTGCCGATTACCGGGATGGACTTGATCACGCCATCGATGATCCGCAGGCCGTTGCCGGAGAGCAGGTCGTCGGGAAGTGAGTAACCGGTGAAGCCTGCGGCCATGGCCAGGATGAGCAGGACGCAGCCGACAACCCAGTTCATTTCACGCGGGCGGCGGAACGCGCCGGTGAAGAAGACCCTCAGCATGTGCACAGCCACGGACGCCACGAACAGCAGGGCTGCCCAGTGGTGGACCTGGCGCATGAAGAGGCCGCCGCGGACATCGAAGGAGATGTTCAATGACGAGCTGTACGCCACGGACATTTCCACGCCCTTCAGGGGCACGTAGGAACCGTCGTAGTGGGTCTCCGCCATGGACGGGTCGAAGAAGAACGTCAGGAAGGTTCCGGACAGCAGCAGGATGACGAAGGAGTACAACGCCACTTCGCCGAACATGAATGACCAGTGATCGGGGAAGACCTTGCGGCCAAACTCGCGGAGGATCCCGGAACCGCCGACGCGCGAGTCGACGAAGTCGGTGATCCGGCCTGTCTTGGTTTTGGCGACGAAAGCCGGCTCAGCTGTTGATGCTGCGCTCATGCGAATCACGCTCCCAGTAACTTGGTCCTACGGGTTCATGGAAGTCGCTGGTAGCGACGAGGTAGCCCTCGTCATCAACTGCGATGGGCAGCTGGGGGAGAGGACGGCTGGCGGGGCCGAAGATCACCTTGCACTCTTGGGTGAGGTCGAAGGTGGACTGGTGGCACGGGCACAGCAGGTGGTGCGTCTGCTGCTCGTAGAGGGCAACAGGGCAGCCGACGTGGGTGCAGATCTTCGAGTAGGCAACGATGCCGTTGTAACCCCACTCTTCGCGGCCCTTGGAGGGGTTCAGCGATGCGGGATCGAGGCGCATCAGGAGCACAACGGACTTGGCCTTCTCGTTGAGTTTGCCTTCGCTGAGTTCGTTGAGTCCCTCGGGGATGACGTGGAACGCCGAGCCGATGGTGACATCCGAGGCCTTGATGGGGGTTCCGTCGGGGTCGCGGGTCAGGCGCTTGCGCTTGCCGTCCTGGGGCGCCCACATGGTGTGTGCGAGCTTCTCGTCAGGACGGGGTCCGAGGTCGCCGAAGATGGCGATGGCGGGAAGCGGAGCGAGAGCCACGGCACCCAGGAGGGTGTTGCGGATCAGCGGGCGGCGCTTGATGCCGGTCTCTTCAACGATGTCGTCAACGATGCGGACGGCAGCCTGCCGGTCCTCTTCGTAACGGATCGCGTGGCGCTCTTCGGAGACTTCGTGGTCGGGCATCAGGGCCTTGGCCCAGTGCACGATGCCGGTTCCGATACCCAGCATGGCAAAGGCCGTGCCGACGCCAAGCAGGGCGTTCTGGAGCCGGATGGTGGCGATGCTGGAGTCGTCACCCAGATCGATGGCAAAGTACGCCACCAGGAAGATCAGGGTGCCAACAACAGAAATGCCAAACAGTAAGGCGACCTGCCGTTCTGCCCGCTTTGCGGCTCTCGGGTCCGTGTCAGCCAGGCGCAAACGATGCGGGGGAATTCCAGGATCCTGGAACTTCTCCACCTCATTCTGACCAGCCGTAGCTACGGTGCCCGAGTGGTTCGGACTGCCGTCACTATGGTTGCCCATAATTCGCCTCATCCTTCTCTCGTCCCGGCAAGCGCCGGGTTAGTTTCTAATTTCAAGCTGCTGACAGGGCAGCAGAAGTTTTGTAGGTCCTGCAGGAAGTCAGGAAGTCCTGGAGGTCAGCCAGATGGTGAAGGCGATGATGACGCCCAGACCGGCAACCCACACGAACAGGCCTTCCGCAACCGGGCCAAGGGAACCCAGGTCGGCGCCGCCCGGGGAACCGGTGGACTCGATCTGCTTCAGGAAGGTAATGATGTCCTTCTTGCCTTCGGGGGTGATGTTGGCGTCGTTGAACACCGGCATGTTCTGCGGGCCCGTGACCATGGCCTCGTAGATGTGCTTGCCGGTTACATCGGCCAGAGCGGGAGCGAACTTGCCGCGTGTCAGGGCGCCACCGGCAGCGGCGGCGTTGTGGCACATGGCGCAGTTGGTACGGAACAGCTCTCCACCGGCTGCGGCGTCGCCGCCACCATTTGTCAGGTCGTCTGCAGGAATTGCCGGGCCGGCTCCCAGGGAAGCGACGTAGGCTGCAAGCTGTGAGGTCTGCTCTTCATTGAACTGAGCGGGCTTCTTCATGGCCTGGGGGCCGTTCATCTGCATCGGCATGCGTCCGGTGCCCACCTGGAAGTCAACGGCAGCTGCGCCGACACCCACCAGTGAGGGGCCGTCCTTGGAACCGCTGGCACCCATGCCGTGGCAGGTGGCGCAGTTCGCTGCAAAGAGCTTGCCGCCCTCTTCGACGTCGCTTGCGCTTGCCGTGCTGGTGCTCGCCTTGGCCTCATTCATGGTGGTTGCCACTGCGTACAGCCCACCAGTGATGAGGAGCCCCATCAGGAGCAGCGCTATTGCTGCAAGTGGGTGACGCCGCTTTTGTGAGAGTGCCTTCACGTGGTGGTTCCTTTATTCGATCCTGCGCCGGCTCCGGGAGCCGCTACCTGAAATTCTGCCTCTTGTAGAAAAAGAATCAAAGCTGGCTACTTGAGTACGTAGATGACCAGGAAGAGGCCGATCCACACGACGTCAACGAAGTGCCAGTAATAAGAGGTGACGATTGCGGACGTTGCTTCGAAATGTCCGAACTTCTTCGCGGCGAAGGACCGGCCCATGATGAGCAGGAAGGCAATCAGGCCGCCGATGACGTGCAGGCCGTGGAAGCCTGTAGTCATGTAGAAGGCCGAGCCATAGGCGTTGGAGGAGAGCGAGACGTGCTCGGAAACCAGCATCGCGTACTCGGTGGTCTGGCCGGCAACGAAGAACGCGCCCATAAGGAACGTCAGGGTGAACCATTCGTTCATTCCCCAGCGGGCGAACTGCAGGGCTCCACCGGCACGGCGGGGTTGCAGCCGCTCAGCGGCGAACACGCCCATCTGGCAAGTGAAGGAACTGGCCACGAGGACGATCGTGTTTACGAGCGCAAAGGGGAAGTTGAGCTTGGCTGTCTCTTCCGCCCACATCTGACCGCTCGTGGAGCGCAGGGTGAAGTACATGGCAAAGAGACCGGCGAAGAACATCAACTCGCTGGACAGCCACACTACGGTTCCAACGGAAACCATATTCGGGCGGTTCAGCGTGGGGTGCGCCGGGGTACTGGGGGCATGGGTCGCAGATGTCACATAGACATTATGTCTGCAAAAGTCCGTGCTGCCCAACGCAAACCGCCTTTTCGGGGGACTTTTTCTACAAAGACGCGAATTCGCCCCGAAAAGTTCCCGCCGACGTTCACATTGGTCAGCGCGTACCATCGCTCGATAGCATCAGCAGGTGACTTCACAGGCATCTGCAGCGTCCGGCAACACCTGGCCCCGGCTCATCTCGGCGCTGATCAAGGGCGCCGATCTTACGGCAGACAACACGTCCTGGGCCATGGACACCATCATGTCCGGCGAAGCGACGCCGACCCAGATCGCCGGTTTCCTCGTGGCACTCAGCGCCAAGGGCGAGACGGTGGACGAGCTGTCCGGCCTTGTAGAGGCAATGCTGGCCCACGCCAACCCGGTGGCGATCTCCGGGGAAAAGCTCGACATTGTCGGCACCGGTGGTGACCAACTTAACACTGTGAACATCTCGACGATGGCTGCCTTGGTCGCGGCCGGCGCCGGCGCCAAAGTGGTAAAGCACGGCAACCGGGCGGCGTCGTCGTCGTCCGGATCTGCGGACGTGCTGGAGGCGCTGGGGGTCCGGCTTGACCTGTCTATTGACCGTGTGGCGCGCAACGCCGAGGAAGCTGGCATCACCTTCTGCTTTGCCCAGGTTTTTCACCCGTCATTCCGCCACACCGCAGTTCCCCGGCGTGAGCTGGCCATTCCCACCGCGTTCAACTTCCTGGGGCCCCTGACGAATCCCGCCAACGTGCAGGCGTCGGCCGTCGGCGTTGCGAATGCCCGGATGGCGCCGCTGGTGGCAGGCGTCCTGGCGCGCCGGGGGAGCAGAGGATTGGTGTTCCGGGGCAACGACGGGCTCGATGAGCTGACCACGACGGGCCCCTCGACCGTATGGGAAATCCGCGACGGCGCTGTCAGCGAACTTCATTTCTCACCCGAGGACCTTGGCATCAACCTGGCCACGGTGGAACAGCTCCGGGGGGGAGACGCCACCGTAAACGCCGGTGTTGTGCGCGATGTGCTCGCCGGGAAGCAAGGGCCGGCCCGGGATGCTGTCCTGGTCAATGCCGCCGCCGGCCTCGTCGCCTTTGACATCGACGCCGAGGGGCCGTTCCTGACGCGGATGCAGAGGGCTTTCGTCCGGGCGGCCGACTCGATTGATTCGGGTGCAGCCGCTGCGGTGCTGGACCGCTGGGTCTCGCTGTCCCGCGCGTAGGTCTGCTTACTGTTCGAAGCCGAGCGAGAAGGCGGCGTCCAGGTCGTGCTGCGAGTAAGCGCGGAAGGCAATATGGGTGGTTGTGTGGACCACCGCGGGCACCTTGGAGAGCTTGTCGGCGATGACGTCTGCCAGGTCCTCGTGCCGGGGCACCCTTGCCACGGCGATCAGGTCCCATTCCCCGGTGACGGAGTACACCTCACTAATGCCTTCAATGGCCGATATTTCCTCGGCCGTCTCTGGAATGCGTGCGGCGTCAGTCTTGATCAGAACAAATGCGGTGACCACGTTTGAGCCCTTTCAATCAGTTCCGCCGCAGCAAAGCCCGGCAGCCGTTTCTCTGCTGCCAGCCTATTACACGGGCGGCCATCTTCCGGATGCGTTCCACGGCCGGGATACGTCCGGGATGTGGCAGATCCTTTAGCTGCGACGAAAGCGTGCCAGGCCGACGAACAGCAGCCGGTAGCCCACGAGGAAGACTGCCAGGGCCAACGTGGCCACGATGATGAAAGGAATGACAACCGTCTGGGCGGTCAACGCACGGAGGACCATTCCACCAATCAGGCTGCCAAGCCATACCGGCACGCCGGCCCGGAGTACCGATAGGGGACTCCGCCATGCCCGTGCAGCCATCCAGCCCACGGCCGCGCCGGCGAGGAAGGGCCAGGCCGTGAGCAAGACACCCAGGACCGGTTCCTCCCGGTGGTGAGCATCCCGTCCAATCGCCGCAAACGCCAGGATGAGGATGATATCGGCTGCAGCGGCCGCCATGACGGTTCGAGCCGAAACTGACGTTGCCGGCTTCGTTTTCAGGGGATTCATGGCTTTCAGTTTAGCCGTCCGCGGTGTGGAGGCCGGACGGTAGCCGGGTGGGGAAGGCCGGGGGAGTGGCATGTTTGGGAGGCCTCCCGAAAGTGGGTCCCGGCGTTGGCTTCTGGAAAAGGCGGGATCCGACGGCAAACTATGTACTGCGGGCGTTTACTGCACGCGTGTGCCAAATTTCCAAGGGCAGGTTTCGGGGTTGCAGTAGTCTCGGCAGGGATCGACGTCACTGCCCTGAATCCGGAGAGATAGTGAACAAACCTTTGTGGATCTGCACGCTGGTCGGCGCCGCCATGGGATTCAGCCTGGGCTTGGCCCTGTTTCAGAGCCCTTTCTGGGGTTGCGCCGTTGGACTCGCGCTCGGAGGCGTGGTGGGAGCTTCCATACGGCGGCGCCACTAATCGGCCGTCCCGGTTGGGTCCCGGGAGAAGGCCTGGAAGAAAATGCCGCCGGGGTACTCTCAACGTTACTTGACATAATGTAGATTATCGGCGCTTTGGTCAGGCTTGGAAGCGGAGCCGCATACCAAGTCCAAACACCTGTGAATCCGCAGCTCAATCGGCATAAGCCCATTGTCTTTGGTCCAGCGCGCGTCAAGAATAAACCAATGACGGTCTACGTGCGTTCCTTGGAAACTGCAGTTCCGACGACAAAGCTGATCCAGTCCGAAGCCCGTGACGTCTTTGCGGCCCAGCCGGGATTGTCCCGTTTGGGTTCCCGGCTGGTGAACACCTGCTTTGACGGCGCAGCCATCGAGACGCGATTTACCGCAGTGCAGGAACTGACCAACACATCACGTTCGGGCAACCCCCAGTTCTACGACCAGGAATCCGGGCTCCTGCTGAACCCCAGCACCAAGGTCCGGAACGATATCTTCGCCCGCGAGGCCACAAAGCTCTTCGTCGAGGCGTCCCGCGCTGCCCTGGACGCCGTCCCGGAACTGGATTTACTTGACATAACTCATCTCATCACGGTTTCGTGCACGGGGTTTTTCAACCCTGGGCCGGACTACAAGGTGGTCCGCGAGCTTGGCCTGAACCCCGCTGTCCAGCGCTACCACCTGGGCTTCATGGGTTGCTACGCGGCCTTCCCCGCGCTCCGCGCCGCAAAGCTGTTCTGTGAGGCGGACCCCAATGCCGTTGTCCTGGTCGTGTGCGCCGAGCTTTGTTCCCTGCATGTGCGCACATCCAACGATCCCGACGCCATCATGGGCTCGGCCCTGTTTGCCGACGGTGCCGCCGCCGCCGTCGTCACCGCCCGGCACGGAACCGGGGAAACCGCACTGCTGAAGCTGGACCACTTCGAAACGGTGCTGACCCCTGTCGGCGAGGACTCGATGGCCTGGAACATCGGCGACAACGGGTTCGAAATGGTGCTCGGCAACTACGTTCCGCACATCATCGATGACCACATTGTGGGCGCCCTGGAGCCCCTCCTGGCACGGGAACCGGAACTTGCGGCACTCCCCTACACCTCCATCCCCCACTGGGCCATCCATCCGGGCGGCCGCAGCATCCTGGACAAAGTCCAGTCGCGGCTGGGCCTCACCGAGGAGCAACTGGTACCCGCACGCGGGATCCTTCGTAATTACGGCAACATGAGCAGCGCCACTGTCCTGTTCGTTCTGAAGCACATCCTGGAACAACCTCTGCGGGACGGGAGCAACGGGGGCGAGCGCGTCTGCTCCATGGCGTTTGGCCCGGGCCTGACCGTCGAAACAGGCCTGTTCACCAAGCTCCGGCAGGCAGTTTCGGGGCCTGATGAGCGCGCGGATGCAGCAACCTGTGACAGCCAGGCAGCCGCGCCGGCCGGCTCCGAAGAAGCAACAGTCGGCTGAACGGGACCGGTCAATGGAGTTCCTGCTGCGCCGCCGGGCTGCGGCCGCCACCGAGCAGATGGACCGCCCCGACTGCGACGACCGACTCCTGGACAACACCTACCGGCAGTTCGGCCTCATCAACAGGGTCCTGTCCGGGTGGCGGAGAATCTACGCGAAGGAGCTTCGGCCCATCGCTCCACCGCAGTCACGCCCGCTAACCATCCTGGACGTCGGCTGCGGCGGCGGTGACCTCGCCGTCTTGCTCTCCCGCTGGGCGGCCCGGGACGGGAAACCGATGCATATCACCGGGATTGACCCGGATCCCCGCGCAGCCCGATTCGCCCGGCAGCGTGCTGTGGCCTCCGGCGTGGACTTCCGGGAGGCCCACAGCAGCGACCTGGTCCGCGAGGGGACCCGGTTCGACGTCGTCATCTCCAACCATGTCCTCCACCACCTTGCGCCCGACGAACTTCGGCAACTGCTGGTCGATTCGGAGACCCTTGCGGGAACGAAATCGCTGCATAACGACCTCATCCGCAGCCCGGCAGCCTTCGCCCTTTTCAGTGTTGCCGCGCTGCCGTTCCGGCAGTCCTTCATCCGGGAGGACGGCCTGACATCCATCCGGCGCAGCTACAAGCCCGGCGAATTGTCCGCAGTCGCTCCCCCGGGCTGGTCCGTGGAACGGTCGTCAGCATTCCATCAAGTCCTCACCTGGCATCATGACTGAGTTGGACGCCGATGTTGTGATCGCCGGCGGCGGACCGGTTGGGCTGTACCTTGCCGCGGTCCTGCTCCAGGAAGGCGTCTCGGTCAGGGTGCTCGAACAACGCCAGACGCGGAACCAACACACCCGGGCCATCGGCATCCACCCACCGGCGCTGCAGGCACTTGCCCGGATCGGTGTGGCCTCGAGCATGGTTCGGGAGGGTGTCCGCATCCGTGAAGGCGTGGCCCTGAGCGGTGGAAGAACGGTGGGAAGCATGGCCTTCAGTGATGTGTCAGCCGACTTTCCCTTCGTCCTTGCACTTCCCCAATTCAGGACAGAGCAAATCCTGGAGGACCGCCTACGTATGTTGGACACCGACGCTCTGGTCAAGGGTGCGAACGTCACAGGGCTCACGGACGACGGCGGCCGGGTCACCGTGGCGTTTGAATCCAGGGAAGATTCCACGCACCGGCCGGCACTTGCCACGGCCGCGCTGCTGGTGGCCGCCGACGGTGCCCGGTCTGGACTCCGGGACGCCTTGGGTGTGCCTGCCTCTTGCAGGACGTACCCGGACCGCTACCTCATGGGGGATTTCGAGGACGGCAGTGACCTGGGAGACAAAGCTGCCCTGTTCCTCGAACGGCAGGGAATCGTGGAATCGTTTCCGCTCCCGGGCGGGATCCGCCGATGGGTGGTGCGCCTCAGCCGCCCGGCCTGCCCGGCAACGGCCTCCGACCTGGCCGCCTTAATTGGACAGCGGACCGGAATCGAGCCCGACCCGGCCACCAACTCCATGCTGAGCGCCTTCAGCGTCGGTTCGGTGATCGCCCGCCGCACGGTGGCCGGACGGACAATCCTGCTGGGCGACGCGGCCCACGAGATCAGTCCCATCGGCGGCCAAGGCATGAACCTGGGCTGGCTTGATGCCGAGGCCCTCGCCCCGCTGGTTTCAGCAGCCGTTGCCGGCGGCCCCGCAAACAGGCAATTCAGGGACTTCGAAATGGCCCGGCGAAGGGCGGCGGCCCGTGCCCGCCGGCAAGCCGAAATCAATATGGCGCTCGGCAGGCCCCTCCCGGCTCCGCTCCTTCGAATCCGTACGGCTGCACTTGGCGCGGCTGCCTCCATTCCGGCAGTGAACCAGTGGGCCGCCAGGCGGTTCACCATGCACTAAACCACCGGAGGGGCCGGGGTGTGGCTAACGGAAATAGCAGTCGTAGCTGTCCTGGCTGACAATGAGGCCGTCCTTCACCTCAAAGACGGACGAGGTCCTGGCCCGAATGGTTTCGCCACGGTCCCAGTACCGCAGATCCATCAGCACCGTAGCCGACCAATCGGCTTCCACAGCCACACGGCCGCCCTCGCATGTGGTCCGCCGGACCGCGAATTCCTGGTTTGCCACCACCTGGTGGCTCTGGTCGGCACCGGCAAGCACGCCCTCCAGCGTCCGGGTGGACCCCTCCGGTGCCAGCAGGTGCGGGGCCTCCGTCAAGACAAAACCCTCGGCAAGGAACGGACGGATCTCAGCGGCGCCACCGCCCGATTCGAGGATTCGGATAAATTCCAGGACGCGCTCCAGCGGCGATGCCAGCAATATCTCGTCAGCCATGCACCCGACCTTAGCCGAGGTTCCCGCAGGGCAACCGCCAGTAGGCTGTCACCATGACCCAGAGTGCTCCCCCGGCCACTGCCGGGCCCAACGAAATCCGGGAGGCCGTGGAACGGATCCTGTCAGCCGGTTCGCTGCCGCCGATCGTCCAGGCCGGCCATCCCGCGCTGAGACAGCAGGCCGCAGAGTTCGACGGTCAACTTTCGCCGGACGAGCTGGACCGCCTCATCGGGATCATGCGCCAGGTCATGCACGAAGCCCCCGGTGTGGGTCTTGCCGCGCCCCAGCTTGGCATCCCGTTGCAACTCGCGGTCCTGGAAGACCAGTACGACGTCGACCCCGACGCCGCAGAGCTGCGGCACCGGAGCCCGTTGGAATTCCTGGCCATACTCAACCCCCGTTACACGCCGGAGGGACCCGGCCTGGCATCGTTCTATGAGGGGTGCCTTTCGCTCAACGGGCTGCAGGCCGTGGTGGCGCGTCCGGAGACGGTGCTGCTTGAGTACCTGACACCCGACGGCGCGGCGGAGCAGCGCGTGTTCTCCGGCTGGCAGGCCCGCATCGTCCAGCACGAGACGGACCACCTCAACGGCATCTTATATATCGACCGCGCCCAGCTCCGTTCCCTCAGCAGCAATGCGGAGTACGCCGCGCACTGGGCGGAAGCGGGCATCGGCAGGGCCAGCGCCGGGTTGGGGTTCGACGCCGGACCCGCGGGAATATCACTCGGCTGACCATGAGTGCCGCAGGACCCATGTCAGGTAAACGGACCGGGACCGGCCCGCCACCATAAACTGGTTTCCATGCCATCCGCGGATCTCCCCCTCCTCTGCCCCGTCTGCTCGGATCCGCTGGATCTCCTAGAACCAGGCTCCGGGAACCAACCCCGGCTGGCTTGCGCTGCCGGCCACAATTTCGACGCGGCACGGCAAGGCTATTTCAACCTGCTGGTTGGCAAGGGGACGTCCTTTGAGGCGGACAGCGCCGCCATGGTGCAGTCGCGCTTCAATTTCCTGGGGAACGGCAACTACCGGCCGCTGGCACAGGCCGTAGCTTCCGCCGTCGTACGCAATCTCCCTGAGACCGGCGCGACCGTGCTGGACTCCGGAACCGGAACCGGCCATTACCTCCGGGAAATACTTGATGCTGCCGCCACGGACGGGCGGCACGTGTCCGCGATCGGCCTGGACATTTCCAAATTTGCGCTTCGGCGGGCGGCGCGGCTTAACCCGGACGCCGTCAACATGGTCTGCGATATCTGGCAGCCCCTCCCGGTGGCCACCAGCTCGGTGGACGCTGTCACGGTGGTGTTTGCCCCGCGGAACCCGGCCGAATTTGCCCGGGTACTTCGCCCCGCCGGGGTGCTGGTGGTGGTGACTCCGCGCCCCGGACACCTCGCGGAAGTCGCCTCGGTGACCGGGATGCTCGGTATCGAAGAGGGCAAGGATGACCGCCTGGCGGAGGCTATGGCCGGATATTTCGACCTGGACAGTGTCCGTGATGTCGACATATCCCTTGAGCTGACCCGCGCGGCCGCGGCGGACCTGGCGTTCATGGGACCGGCGGGGCACCACCTGGACATCGAACAGATCGCGGCCCGGCTGGAGGGCCTCCCCGAACCGGTGACGGCCGGGGCCAAGTTCAGGCTCCTGGTGTTCCGTCCCAGGACGCAAGGCACCGCGTAACGACTTGGCCACTATCCCCCGGCCGGTGCCTGCGTCCAGCGCGCATGCCTGGTCCTCGGTCTAGGATGAAAAGACAGTTGCAGGCGGGTCCGCAGACGCGGCTCCCCCGTGACGAAGGGGGAACAGGATGTTCGAATGGCTTGGGGAAAACTGGTGGGCGCTGTGGCTCACGGCCTTCCTGGCGTTTGCCGTGGTCGAGATGATCACCCTTGACCTGTTCTTCATCATGCTTGGCGGCGGCGCGCTTGCCGCCCTGGCAGCCGACTTCGCCGGTGCCGAACCCTGGCTCCAGGTGGTGGTCTTTTGCATCGTATCCCTGCTCATGGTCGCGTTCGTGCGGCCGGTGGCACTCTCGCACCTGAAGAAGGGACCGTCCGAGCAGCGGACCAACGTGGACCGGCTCATCGGTGAACCCGCCATCGTCATGGAGGCCGTGACCTCGGATGGCGGTTTGGTGAAAATCGGCGGCGATATTTGGAGCGCACGCTCCGCCGCGGGAGTACTTCCCGCAGGCCAGAAAGTGGTCGTCTCGGCCATTGATGGCGCAACAGCAGTGGTTTCGGTACCGCCGGCGGCGGCCACCGGCCCTGAAACAGCCTGACATTTGGGGGATAAGGAGTTTTATGGAAAACGCAGGCGGAACCGCACTGGCCGTTGTGCTGGTGGTCCTGATCGTGTTCGTCATCATCGTCTTGGTCCGGTCGGTCCGGATCATCCCGCAGGCACGTGCCGGCGTCGTTGAACGCCTGGGCAAATACCAGCGGACGCTTAACCCGGGGCTGACAATCCTGATTCCTTTTGTGGATAGGCTCCTGCCGTTGCTGGACCTGCGTGAACAGGTGGTTTCCTTTCCACCCCAGCCGGTGATCACGGAAGACAACCTGGTGGTGTCCATCGACACGGTGGTCTATTTCCAGGTCACGGACCCACGCGCCGCCACCTACGAGATCGCCAACTACATCCAGGCGGTGGAGCAACTCACTACCACCACCCTGCGTAACGTCGTGGGCGGGCTGAACCTCGAAGAAGCCCTGACCTCGCGTGACCAGATCAACGGACAGCTCCGCGGAGTTCTTGATGAGGCGACAGGCCGCTGGGGCATCCGCGTATCCCGGGTGGAGTTGAAGGCGATCGATCCGCCCCACTCCATCCAGGACTCGATGGAGAAGCAGATGCGTGCCGAACGCGACCGCCGCGCCGCCATCCTTACCGCCGAGGGGACCAAGCAGTCCGCCATCCTTACCGCGGAAGGACAGCGGCAGGCCGCCATCCTCAAGGCCGAAGGCGATGCCAAGGCCGCCATCCTCCGGGCAGACGGTGAGTCGCAGGCCATCCAGAAGGTCTTTGATGCCATCCACAAGGGAAACCCGGACCAGAAACTCCTGGCCTACCAGTACCTCCAGACGCTGCCCAAACTTGCCGAGGGTTCGGCCAACAAGCTGTGGATCATCCCCAGCGAAGTGGGCGAAGCCCTGAAGGGAATCGGAAACGCCCTTGGTGGCACCGCGCCTGAACAGGCGGCCAACGGACTGTTCGACGACGTTCCGGCCCAGCGGACCGAACCGTAGGCACCGCCTGGAACGGGGAGGGATCCGCAGCGCGGGTCCCTCTTTGTTTTGGTGCGTGCGGGCTAAGACCCGTACAATTGGGTATTTGTCCGGCAGGATAACACCAGCTGGAACAACACAGCTTCGCAATGCGTTGAATCCTATGATGCAGCACAGTGCACACAGTAGTCCGGCGGCGCATCGTCACCACCGGCTATCGCGGAGTTTTCATCCGCGAACCGACCAGAGGGAGAAATCATGAGCGATCGCAGCCTGCGGGGCATGCGCCTTGGTGCGCAGAGCATGGAGACCGAGTCCGGAGTAGAGCCGGCTCCGCGCCAGCGGGTCGAGTACCGTTGCGAGGATGGCGAGCAGGTGTTCGTCACGTTCTCCTCCGAGGCGGAAATTCCTCCGGTGTGGGTCTCCAAGACCGGCAAGGAAGCGCTCCTGGTAGACGGTGAGAAGCCGGACACGAGTAACGACAAGGCAGTCCGCACCCACTGGGACATGCTGCTGGAACGTCGCTCCCTGCCTGAACTGGAACAGATCCTCGAAGACCGCCTGACCATTCTGCGCGAACGCCGTGGAGAGCGCCGCTCCGCATAGCCACGCAACAAAAAAGGGGGCGTCCCCGCACTTTTGGTGCGGGGACGCCCCCTTTTATATGCCTTGCTGCAGCCTATGCCTGCTTGTTCTGCACTTTTCCGGCCAGCGTGTTCCAGCGTGCGGCCAGTCCCCATTTGGTGACGTTGATCATGGCTTCCACCACGATGTTGCCGCTCATCTTCGAGGCGCCCAGTTCACGTTCGACGAAAGTGATGGGACGTTCTTCAATGCGGAGCCCAAGCTTGGCGACCCGCCAGGCAAGGTCCACCTGGAACCCATAGCCCACCGAGTCCACCTGGTCCAGGTTCAGCTTCTCGAGGGTGGTCCGGCGAAAGGCGCGGTAGCCGCCGGTGACGTCTTTGATCCGCAGGCCGAGCATCAGCCGGGCGTAGGTGCTGCCCACCCGGGAGATTGCCTGCCGGTACAGTGGCCAGTTGACTACACTGCCACCGGGGACCCAACGGGAGCCCATGGCCAGGTCTGCGCCCTGTTCGACGGCTTCAAGGAGTTGCGGGAGCTGTTCGGGCTGGTGGGAGCCGTCGGCGTCCATTTCCACGAGGACGTCGTAGCCGGCTTCCAGCCCCCACTTGAACCCCGCGATGTAGGCGGCACCGAGGCCTTCCTTGCCCTTGCGGTGCAGGACGTGGACCTGGGAATCCTCGGCGGCGAAGCCATCGGCCAGGGTGCCGGTACCGTCGGGGCTGTTGTCATCGACCACCAGCACGTCCGACGCCGGAACGGCCGTCCGCAGGCGCTGGAGCGTCTTGGGCAGCGATTCCAGTTCGTTGTAGGTGGGAATGATCGTAAGGACGCGCACAAAGGGCCTTTCCTGGTGGAAGTGGTCGGAGCACCTGTTGCCGGGCATGCCGGCGGCGGGCGCAACTCCCCATTATAGGGCGGAAGAATCCCGGCTCAGGACCGCAAGGCCGGGCTGGCAAACAGTTCGGCACCGTCTTTCACCGTTTGGAGGCACACAGGATCCGAACCAGTGTCCAGTGCCGGCAGCAGCGGGGTCCTGGCGCGAGGATCGGTGCTCCACGATTGAACCCGCCCGTCAGCCACCTGCACCATGAGTTCCTCCACCTCCCACACAGCGAAACTTGCCGGGGCTCCGGGGACGAGTTGTCCGGCCATCGGGTTGGCGTGCCGGGCGGCCCTCCAGCCGGCGCGGGTGTGGCCCAGGAACGCGGCCCGTGCGGAAATTCTTTCGTCCTGGTTGTGATGTTCCACGCAGGCGCGCACGCTGGACCAGGGACGCAGCGGTGTCACCGGGCTGTCGCTGCCGAAGCACACAGGAACCCCTGCCGCGTAGAAGGTGGCGAACGGATTCATGGACCGACTCCGCTCCCCCACCCTCCGCTCGTACAGGCCCCCGGGTCCGCCCCAGGCTGCGTCGAACGCCGGCTGGGCGCTCACAGTCACCGAATAGGAAGCCAGTCTCCCGACGGCCGCGGCATCCACCATCTCAACATGCTCAAAGCGATGGCCGGCGGCGCGCACCCGCTGTGCGCCTACTTCCTTGGCGGCACGGTCAAGCGCTTCGAGGGCAACGTCCAGTCCGGCGTCGCCAATTACATGGAACCCGCCCTGGATACCGGCCAGCGAGCAGGCGGCAAGGTGCGCCGCGGCCTGGTCAACATCCAGGTAGAGGGCGCCGCGCTCCTGTCCAGCGTCGTGGTACCCGGCACGCAGGGCCGCGGTCCGGGAGCCAAGCGATCCGTCGATATTCAGGTCTCCGCCGAGCCCGCGGATGGCGCCGCCGAACTGTGCGACGAGGGCGCCAGCCTGCTCCTCCGATGAAGCCGCCTCACCCCAGTACGGCAGGACCTCCGGAACCGGCCGGGCGGCCGCATCCTGTGCGTTCCAGGCTGCGGCCATCCTCAGGTCGTCGGCGCCGCCGATATGGGGCGCACCCATCTCGGCAAGGGCCACGTACCCATTGGCGGCGGCCTCGGCGAGGGCCCGGGCCTGGTGCCTTTCCAGGACCTCAGCCGGCAACTGCCGCGTTGCCAGCCGCGCCGCAGCGTGTGCTGCCCGGATCACCCTCGCCCCGCCGTCGAACCCGTCCTGGCTCCGAAGGTCCGCGGACTCCGCAAGGGACGTTGAAACGAGCGCCGAGTGCGCGTCCACCCGTGACAGGTAGACCGGCCTGCCCCCGGCCGCCCGCTCCAGTTCCTCCGCCGTCGGCAGCGTGGGATCGAGCCACGCAGTCTCATCCCAGCCGTGCCCCAGCACGGTTCCCTCACCCTTCACACCGGCGACGGCATCGAGGAGCGCCCGGGCAGAAGTGGCTGAGCCAAGCTGCAAGGATTCCAGTGCGATGCCGGTTTCCGTCAGGTGCATGTGCGAGTCAACGAAGCCGGGGGCCACCAGTGCGCCGCGAAGGTCGATGATCTCCATGGAGCTGTCGGCGATGGACGTTGCGGCCTGTTCAGACCCAACCCACGCGACGGTGTCACCATCCACCAGCATGGCTGTCGCGAACGGGTCCGCCGCCGTGTAGACGGATCCGTTGCGGTACAGCACCGGGGCGGGACGGGACGTGGAATCGGGGTGGGGCATGGTTGGCAGGACTCCTGGGGTGGGAACGGGCCGGTGCTGACCGGCGGGGTACGAGGATCAGAGAACGGACGAGTAGGCTACGACGCCGCGGCGGATCAGGTTGATGGCTTCAACGCATAGCCGTGACAGGCGCGGATCCAGGCCGGGGATTTTTGCCAGCTGGTCCAGAAGGTCCACCACCTGCTTGACCCAACGGACAAAGTCGCCGGCGGCGAGGTCGGTCCCGCTCAGGACGTCCTGCAGGTGGCGCCCCCGGGCCCACTTGTACAGCGGCCACACGAGCCCCAGCTCGGGCTCGCCGGTCAGCGGAAGCTTGTTCTCCTCCTCCACATCCTCCAGCGCGGACCATTCCCTGACCACGATGTCCACAGACGTCTCCAGTGAGACGCTGGGCATACGCGGCCGCAGCCCCCGGTCCTCCCGTTTGGCCTGGTACACCAGCACACTGGCCAGCGCTGCCACTTCCGTGGCGTCGAGGTCGTCGAAGGCGCCCAGCCGCAGTGACTGGGAGATCAGCAGATCCTTCTCGCCATAGATCCGGCGCAGCCGCTGCCCATCGGGACTGATGACCAGCCGGCCGTCTCCGGTGTCTTCCAGGTAGCCGTAGGTAGACAGCACGTCGCAGACCCGGTCAAAGGTTTTGGCGATGGTGTTGGTGCGGCCTTGGATCTGGCGGACCAGGCCGTCCGTTTCGCGCCGCAGCTTCCACCAGCGCTCGGACCACCGCGCGTGGTCTTCCCGTTCGCTGCAGCCGTGGCAGGGGTGGGCGCGGAGGGCACGACGGAGATCGGCGATGCGTTTTTCCTGGTTGGGCAGTGCTGCGGCACGGCCGAAATCGTGGTTCCGGTTCTGGCCGGGCGCGGGCGGCCGGTTCTCGCGCAGCGCGTTCCGCGCCGATGATGCGAGGTCGCGGCGTGACTTGGGCACCTTGGCATTGAAGGACTTGGGGATGCGGATCCGGGTGACCGGAGCGATGGGTCCCTCGAGATCGTCCGTGCCGATCCGTCGCAGCTGGTTGTCCAGGGTGAGGACGGCCGGCCGCGGTTCGCGGCTGCCATGGTCAGAGCTGAGGACGACGGCGGGTCCTGGCGCACGTCCAGCGGGAACGTTAACCACGTCACCGGGCAGCAACCGGGCCAGGGAGTCGTCGCTGAGCGACTTTTGCACCCGGGATTTGGTGCGGGACGTGGCGTTCTCGGCGTCGGACAGTTCCCTCCGAAGCCGGGCATACTCGGTGAAGTCGCCCAGGTGGCAGGTCATGGATTTGGCGTAGCCGGCGAGGGATTCCTCCCTGCTGCGGACCTGCCTGGCGAGCCCCACCACGGAACGGTCGGCCTGGAACTGCGCAAAGGACGACTCGAGGATTTCCCGGGCCCGTACCCGGCCAAACTGTGCAAGCAGGTTGATGCTCATGTTGTAGGTGGGCTGGAAACTCGAGTTCAGCGGGTAGGTGCGCCGGGAGGCGAGGCCTGCGACCGCCGTCGGGTCCGTCCCCGGCTGCCACAGCACCACGGCATGGCCTTCGACGTCGATGCCGCGCCGGCCGGCGCGGCCCGTGAGCTGGGTGTATTCACCGGCCGTGATGTCCACGTGGGCTTCACCGTTGAACTTGTCCAGTTTTTCCAGCACCACCGAGCGCGCTGGCATGTTCACGCCCAGGGCGAGGGTCTCCGTGGCGAAGACAGCCTTGACCAGGCCGTCGGCGAAGAGTTTCTCCACCACCTCCTTGAAGGTGGGCAGCATACCGGCATGATGGGCCGCGAAACCCCTGAGCAATCCGTCCCGCCAGGTCCAAAAGCCAAGGACGTCGAGATCGTCCGGTGGAATATCCTGCCCGGCTTCGTCAACGCGCTGGGCGATGATCCGCTGTTCGGTTTCCGTGGTGAGCCACAGGCCGGACGCGACGCACTGGGCGACCGCTCCCTCACACCCCGCACGGGAAAAGATGAAGGTGATGGCCGGCAAAAGATCCATCCGGTCAAGGCTGGCAATCACCTGGGGACGGCTGGCCCGGCGCACCCCTGCAGGCTCGGCGCCGCGGACCGGACGGTCGTTGCCGCGCCGGCCGCGCTGGCCGCGTTTCCCCGGCCCTTGCCGGCTCCGGAAGCTTTGCTGGATTTCACTGCGCGCCACGTCGAGCAATTCCGGGTTGACGTCAAAGCCGCGGCCCTTGGCGCTCTCGCGGGCTTTGTCCTGTTTGGGCGCCTGATCGTCTTCTTCCCCGCCGGGCGGGGCGATCTCGTCGAACGTGGTTTCGCCGGCGAACAGGTCCATGATCCGGCGCCCCACCATGACGTGCTGCCACAACGGAACCGGACGGTGCTCGGAAACGATAATGTCCGTGTCGCCGCGCACGGTGTCCAGCCACGCACCAAATTCTTCGGCGTTGGAGACCGTTGCGCTCAAGGAAGCGACCTGGACCTCACTGGGCAGGTGGATGATGACTTCTTCCCAGACCGCCCCGCGGAACCGGTCGGCAAGGTAGTGCACCTCGTCCATGACCACGTAGCCAAGGTCGCCCAGGGTCGCAGAGTCGGCGTACAGCATGTTCCGCAGGACCTCGGTGGTCATGACCACTACCTGCGCGTCGCCGTTGATACTGGTGTCACCGGTCAGGAGCCCCACGTTCTCCGCGCCGTATTTGGCGGCAAGCTCGCTGAATTTTTGGTTGCTGAGTGCCTTGATGGGCGTGGTGTAGAAAGCCTTCAGGCCCCGTTGCAGCGCCAGGTAGATGGCGAACTCGCCAACGATGGTTTTGCCGGCGCCGGTAGGGGCCGCCACCAGGACTCCCCTGCCTTCCTGCAGGGAACGGCAGGCCTTCCGCTGGAAGTCATCAAGCTCGAACTCAAGGGTCCCGGAAAACTGTCCGAGGTACGTGGCGGCCTCAGCCCTGTGTTCAGCGCTGGCGCGGTACCTTTCAGCGGGTGACAGTTCTTCGGAATCGGTGGGTCCGGTGGAGAACGACCCGGTGTTGGAAGACATATCCCAAGCCTAGCGGCAGGCTAGAGCTTCTTGAGTTCACTGCTTGGGGTGGCTACGTCCGCGGTGGCTTCGGTTTCGGCAACCTGCTTGGCCTGGCGGCGGTCGCGCCGCTTGTCATTCATGATGCAGATCCCGATGGCTGCGAAGAACAGCGCCAGCAGGGGCCCGGCGAGCATGAACATTGAAATGGCGTCCGCGCCCGGGGCGGCAACAGCTGCCAGGACGAAGACGAGGAAGACCGTGATGCGCCAAGCCTTGAGAATGGTGCGCCCGGAAACCAGGCCTGCCATGTTGACGCCGACCAGCACCACAGGGACCAGGAAAGCCAGGCCCAGCATCAGTACCATGCGTGTAACGAACTCGATGTAGGTCCGGGCGTCGATGACACTTGAGGAGCCTGCGGGGGTGAACTGCGTCAAGGCGTGGACCACCTGCGGAACTACCAGCCAGCCCACCCAGATTCCAGCAAGGAACAACGGGATGGCTGCGGCCATGTAGCCCAGGGTGTATCGGCGTTCCTTGGACGTCAGGCCGGGGGTGATAAACGCCCAGAGCTGGTAGATCCAGATGGGGCTGGAAATCACCGCCCCGATGAGGAGCGACATCTGGAGCTTGAAGTCAAAGGGCGAGGCGATGGTTCCGAAGTTGATGGCTGCCAGGCCGCCGGTCTCATCGGAGATCCTGTTGACCGGTTCGGCCAGGGCCTTCAGCAGCGGATCGTAAAGTATCCAGCCCCCAATGCCGCCGATGACGACCCCGATGGCCGACTTGATCAGCCGGTTCTTCAGTTCCTTGAGGTGCTCCCACAGGGACATGCGGCCCTCGGGATTGGCTTTACGGCCCCGCGACAGTACCACGGGAGGTCAGGCGCGGGTCGACGGCGGAACGTCAGTGCCGTCTGTCGGCTCAGCGGGCTTCGCCTTGGGATGGTTCACGATGGTGCCTTCCACCGGGCCGGAGGGCTCGGAGGACTCGGCTTTGCCGTCGTTCTTCATTTCCTTGACCTCGGATTTGATGATCCGCATGGACTGTCCAAGGCTGCGGGCCATGGCCGGAAGCTTGGGCGCGGCAAAGAGAAGCAAAGCTACGACGATGATAATGACGATGGGCCAGGGGCCATCAAAGAGTCTTCCCACGGGAAATCCTTTCCTCTAATTACATCCTACTTCTATGTGAAGTCGAGATCTCCGAGCGCCTGCGGCTGGCCCCGGTCCTTTTTGCGCTGCACTCGACGGCGGCGGCGTTCTTCGCGCCTGGCCGATTTGGATGCCTCGTAATCATGTCGCATGACGGCGGGCGAGGCAAAAACGGCCGAACCCGGCACGACATGTGATGGATCGGCGGGCTCCTCCGGCAACACTGTCGGGCCCAGGCTTCCCAGCCTGGCGCCCGCGTCGCCCAGGTCCTTTACCGTCGCCATGAACTGGCGGTAGAGACGGATGCCCAACAGGACATAGAACAGCAGGGATACGGCGACAAGCGCTATCCAGATCAGGATCCAGGACCACCAAGGCATGCTGGAAGTCTATCCGCCGTAGGTTGCCAGCGACGCCGCGAGCCAGTCGCTTGCCGCACCGGCAAGTTCTGCCGGCGCCAGAATCCTTGCCGTGCCCCCGTGCTGGGCCACGAACATCGGCAGCCACGCCGTGTTGCCAAACCTGATCTCGGCCACCAGACCGCCGTCGGGCAGTTCCGCAATTCGCTCGGCGTAGTAGTCGTCTGCCAGTCCCCTCCCCTGCCGGGTGAGCTGGATGATCACTGTGGTGTCGTCGTCGTTGGCGGTGAAAAGCTTTGCCGGCACTCCGCCGGTGGGCGTGGCGTGCCCGCTGGCGGGTGCGCCGTTGGCATGCACCTCCTGCACCCGGTCCAGCCGGAAATTCCGAAGCCCGGACACTTGGTGGCACCAGGCTTCGAAATACCAGGTGTTGTCCAGTGAATAGAGCCGGAGCGGGTCGACGTCGCGAACCGTGACCGCGTCCCGCTGGGGCGACAGGTACGTCAGCCGGAGTTGCGAGCGGGATTCGATGGCCTGCCGGACCGTGGCATGGGTTTCGGCGTCTGCGGGCGCCACCTGCGGTCCGGCGATGGACGCTGCCCGGAGACCCTCCTCGCCGGCAGCGGCGAGCAGCTTGAGGGTGACCGATTCCAGCGCTCCTCCACCGGGCAGGTCCGGCAGGCCGTTGAGCGTCTCGAGGCCGGTCAGCAGTGCGCAGGCTTCCTCGACGGTGAACCGGACGGGCCGCTTCAGGTCGAGGTCCTGGGAAATGAAGACGTGGCCATCTTCCCACTGGATATCGAGCAAATCATCCGGGTACCCCTCGGGCAGCCCGGAGCAGATGAGGATCTGGAGATCAGCCTCAAGTTCCTCGCGGGTAATCCCGAAATGCCTTGCTACATCCTGGATGTGCAGGCCCTGGTTGTGAACCAGGAAGGGGACCAGCTGGAGCATGCGCTTGAGTTGGTCTTCGGAGGTGCGTTTGCGGGCTGCCAGGGCGTGGACGTCAGCGAACGTGTAGGCGGGGACGGGTGAGGCGCTGAAGGCTGCGGCGGCCCGAAGGCGGCGGCGCACTGCCGAGGCGAGGTCTTCCGGGGCCAGTGCCCGGGCGTCCGGCCCGTAGGAGGCCAGTTCCTCGGCAAGCACTTCCGGATCGCGGTACTCCAGGACAAGCCGGTCAAAGCCATCGTTCGGCTGTGCATTTGGCTCGTGCGTTGAGGCGCCTGCTGCGCGGCTCCGCAATGCGAGGAGGCGCCCCTTCCTGACGTCCACGACGGCGGTGCGCAGCGGCAGTTCGGGCAGCCGGTCCAGTTCGGCGCGGATACTGAAGTTTGCCGGCGGTGAGTACTGTTCCTTGGCCAGGGTGGTCACCGCGCTGGTGAACCGGGAAAGGCGGAAATGCCTGGGCGCGTTCCGGGTCCGGTCGTACCCCATCACGTACCACTGGCCAAAGCGGCTGCCAAGGCCCCAGGGCTCGACCACACGTCCTTCCTCCCTGCCGGTGCTGCCGGCCAGGTACGTGAAGCTGACGGGATGCTTGGCATGCATGGCGGTGACGATGTCATCGAAGGCCTGCCCGGCAGGCTTGATCCGGGGCTGCACGCCGGCGGGGAGTTCAATCTCCGCCAGCCGCCCGGACGCCTGGATCTTGCGCAGCGCACTCTGGGCGGCCGCACCCAACGCGGCCCGCTCCCAGAGCTGCGAAGCCAGCAGCAGGACGGTCCATTCCTCCGGTCCCAGCTGGACGTCGGGCAGCCTGTTGGATTCCTTGCCGATCCGGTAACGGGTGGTGGCGGGGTCGTCTTCGCTCCAGCCGGAGTCCGTCAGGGTCTCGACGTCGAAACCCATTGCCCGCAAATCATTCTTGTCGCGTTCGAACATCCGCCCAAACGCAATGTCGTTGCCGGAGGCGTCGTGATAGACCTTTTCCCGCAGTTCGCTGCGGCGCAGCCCGTAGCGGGTATTCAGGAGCGCGATCAGAAGGTTGAGGAGTCGTTCAGTGCGGGATACGGACACCTTGGCTACGTTACTAAACTCCCCCGCCGAAAACCGAAAGCGCGGCAGCATGGGAACATCTCCATGCTGCCGCGCTTGCGGGTGTTGTGGTGGGCTGGAAGTCAGCGGACCCCGACGAGGTCCACGACGAAGATCAGTGCCTCGTTGGGCTTGATCGCCCCACCGGCTCCGCGGGAGCCGTACGCCAGCTCGGACGGGATCTCGAGACGGCGGCGGCCGCCGACCTTCATGCCCAGCAGGCCCTGGTCCCAGCCCTGGATGACCTGGCCGACGCCGACCCGGAAGTCCAGCGGTGCGCCGCGGCCCCAAGAGGCGTCGAACTCTTCGCCGGTGGACCAGGCCACGCCGACGTAGTGGGTGGAGACCGTGTCCCCCGCCTGGGCTTCCCGGCCATCGCCCTCAATGAGGTCGGTGATGACCAGTTCCGTGGGGACGTCGCCTTCCGGAAAATCGATCTCGGGTTTCTGGCGGTCGAATTCCCGCTGTCCAAACGACATGCTTGCTCCTCTGCGTGAGTGATCTGGTGGGTGCCGCGAAAGGATGCGGCCTCCCTGTAAGTGTTGCTACTTGACCCCGAGGATGTCCACTACGAACACCAGGTCACCCTTTGCCTGGCCCTGGCCGGCATCGCCGTAAGCCAGGTCCTTGGGGATGACCAGCAGGACGCGGGAACCTACGGTCTTACCGGCCAGGCCCTGGGTCCAGCCCTTGATGACACCGGTCAACGGGAAGGTGGCCGGCTGGCCGCGGTCGAAGCTGGAATCGAACTTGGTGCCGTCGGCGAGATTGACGCCAACGTAGTTCACGGTCAGGGTGTCCGATTCCTTGACGGTGGCGCCGGTGCCCTTGATCAGGTCCTGCGACACCAGGGCAGTGGGTGCAGGAGCACCCGCAACGTTGATTTCCGGTACACCGTCTTTTTCGGTCACGGTGGGCAGGCCGGGGGGTGGCGTCACGGTCTCGCCCTGGGGTTTGTCCAGGACAGGAGTGGAGTCGGCAGCGGAAACAACCTTGATAATCAGCAACTGGGAGGGATCAGCTGCAGCGCTCGGGCTGGGACTGGCGCCGTCGGACGGGCTGGGGCTTGCCGACGGGGCACTCTGCTGGCCGGGGACGGCCAGCGCCAGGCTGGATCCAACCTTGGCGCCAACGAACGCGTTGTAGATGACCGGGCTGCTGGTCTTGAGGTCGTCGGTCAGCTCAAGGCTCTCGGGCTCGCTGGGGAACGTGTCCTCCAACTGGGAACCGTCCGTGCCGTTGAGGGCCAGGATGGAGATTTTGGCCACTTGGTTCGCCTTGACGGCATCGCCGCTGCCTTCCGAGACGACCTTAATGGTCGGTTCGGTGACGGCCAGGGGCTTGTCAAAGTCCACGCCCGGGGCCTTCTTGTCCCCGTTGTCGGTCAGCTTGAGGGAGTCGAACTTTGCAGTGTCCCCGGCGGACTGGCTGGTGGGCCCAGGCTGTGAAGCTGTGCCTCCACAGGCGGTCAGCAGCAGCAGGCCGGGAAGGAGGATTGCTAGTAGTCGGCGCACGTAGGAAAACTTTCGTCGGGGCAGGGTGGATACGACATTCCGCATGGCAGCGGACAGTGTCGTGGAAGGTCCCGTTAAAGGGACCTTATCCAGAATAGACCCTGAAGCTGGACGTCAGCCCATAGAGTCGAGCAGCGCATCGACGCGCTCATCCACGCTGCGGAAAGGATCCTTGCAGAGAATCGTCTGGTGGGCACGGTCGTTGAGCTTCAGGTGTACCCAGTCCACGGTGTAGTCGCGTCCCAGCTCCTGTGCCCGCCGGACGAAGTCGCCCCGCAGCTTGGCACGT
Organism: Pseudarthrobacter sp. YAF2; assembly: GCF_052113345.1. Lineage (NCBI taxonomy): Bacteria > Bacillati > Actinomycetota > Actinomycetes > Micrococcales > Micrococcaceae > Pseudarthrobacter > Pseudarthrobacter sp. YAF2. The sequence continues at coordinate 76,835 of NZ_JBFRDA010000019.1, forward strand.
GTGGTTTGCGGCGGCGCGTCCACGGCACCCTTGATGACGGTATCGTCAACGATCCGGCGCACGGCACCGCGTGACTGCAGCAAATAGTAGATGCCGCGGCTGCGGGAGATGTCGTGATACGTCAGGTCCAGTTGGGCGATGCGTGGCGCCTCCAAGCCCAGGCCATGGCGTTCGCGGTAGTTGTCCATCAGCTTCTTCTTGATGGCCCAGTCGATTTCGGTGTCGATGCTCCTGGTATCACCGGCTTCGATCGCATGCAGGGTCCGCTCCCACAGGTCGAGGATCACTGGAACGTGCGGGTTGTGGGCGCCATGCTCCTGCACGAAAGCAGTGACCTTGCTGAGGTACTCCTGCTGGATCTCAAGGGCGGTGAGCTGGCGCCCGTTGGCGAGCCGCACCAGTGCCCTGCCACTGAGGTCGTGGGAAATTTCGCGGATGCTGCGGATGGGGTTTTCCATCCGCATGTCGCGCATGATCACCCCTGCTTCGATCATCCGAAGGACCAGGTCCACGGTGCCGACCTTCATCAGGGCCGTAGCCTCTGACATGTTCGAGTCCCCGACGATGACGTGCAGCCGCCGGTAGAACTCAGCATCCGCATGGGGCTCATCGCGGGTGTTGATGATGGGCCGTGACCGCGTGGTGGCCGAGGAGACACCCTCCCAGATGTGGTCGGCGCGCTGGGAAAACGCATACGTGGCTCCGTGCGGAGTCTTCAGGATTTTTCCGGCGCCTGCGATGAGTTGGCGGGTCACCAGGAACGGAATCAGGATCTCGGCCAGGCGGGAAAACTCTCCGCGCCGCGGGATGAGGTAGTTTTCGTGGCTGCCGTAGGAGTTGCCGGCTGAGTCGGTGTTGTTCTTGAACAGGTACACGGTGCCGTTGAAGCCTTCGGCGGCAAGCCGTGCCTGGGCCTCATCCACGAGGTCGTCAAGGATCAGCTCACCGGCGCGGTCATGGGCGATCAGCTGGGCCAGGTCATCGCATTCGGCGGTGGCGTACTCGGGATGGGACCCGACATCGAGGTAGAGCCGGGAACCGTTGGTGAGGAACACGTTGGATGAGCGTCCCCAGCTGACAACCTTGCGGAAGAGGTACCGGGCCACCTCCTCAGGAGCAAGAGGCCTCGAATCGGGGCTTGAGTAGGAGATTCCGAATTCGGTTTCGATACCGAAGATTCTCTTGTCCATGTGGTCCTCCTAGGCCAGCAATGCCGTAATGTCCGCGTCGTTCAGCCTGCGGAATGCGCGCCGTGAGCCGCGGGAGCTTTCGGAAAGCCTGTCCAGGACTGCCACTTCCAGTGCACTTGCGGGCAGCGGTGTGGCAGGCTGGTCCGTCTCCGCGGCGGGCGAAAGCCCCTTCAGCGCCAGGCGTACGGCGTCGGCGAAACCCAGGGCGGCCTGCCAGCCCGCGCCGATGGTGGAGGAGACCTTCTCGGCTTGGCCGCCCATGACGACGAAGCTGTGTTCGTCGGCGATCGAGCCGTCAAAGGTCAGCCTGTAGAGGTGGTCGTCGGCCTGGGTCGGGCCTACCTCAGCCACGGCAAGCTCCACCTCGAAGGGCTTTTGTTCGGCCGTGAAGACCGCCCCCAGGCTTTGCGCGTACACGCTGGCCAGGCCGCGGGCGGTTACGTCCTCGCGGTCGTAGGAGTAGCCGCGCACGTCGGCATAGCGGACACCGGCCTGGCGGAGGCTTTCGAATTCGTTGTATTTCCCCACGGCGGCGAAAGCGATCTTGTCGTAGATTTCGCCGATTTTGTGCAATGACGGCGAGGGGTTCTCAGCGACCAGTGCGATGCCGTCTGCGCAGCTGATCACCACCACGGAGCGGCCACGGGCGATGCCTTTCCGCGCGAAATCCGCGCGGTCCTTCATCAGCTGTTCGGGCGAGACGTAGAACTGCTGCGTCATCTCAGGCCTCCCGTCCGGCGATGGTGCGGGACTCGATAACGCTTCGCGAGGCGGCCGAGAGTTCGGAATCCGGAACCCGGCGGGCACCCGTCCTGTCAACCGTGTAGACGACCGGCCACAACTGCCGGACGGTATCTGGTCCGCCGGTGGCGGAATCGTCGTCGGCGGCGTCGTAGAGGGATTCCACTGCGACGGACAGCGCCTCGGCGGCGGTGAGCCTGGGCCGCCAAAGCTTCTTCAGGGCGCCGCGTGCAAATACGGAACCCGAGCCCACCGTGTGGTGCTCGTGTTCCTCATACCTGCCTCCGGTGACGTCATAGGAGAACAGCCGGCCCACGTTGGCGCCGGTGTCGAAACCGGCGAACAGCGGAACTACGGCCAGGCCCTGCAATGCCATGGGCAGGTTGCCCCTGATCATGGCGCCAAGGCGGTTGGCCTTGCCCTCGAGGCTGAGCTGGGTGCCCTCGATCTTTTCGTAGTGCTCAAGTTCAACCTGGAACAGCCGGGTCAGGTCGATCGCAATGCCGGCTGTTCCCGCGATGCCAAGGACCGAGAACCTGTCCGCGGGGAAAACCTTCTCAATGTGCCGGCTGGCAATGATATTTCCCATGGTGGCCCGCCTGTCGCCCGCCATCAGGACTCCGTCGTTGTAGCTCATGGCAACGATCGTGGTGGCGTGCGGAACCTGCACGGGGGCAGCCGCGGACGCAATGCCGGTCAGGGACCGGCCAAAGGGCAATAATTCCGGCCGGTCCCGCTGCAGATGTTCGGTAAAGGACGAGGTGGCGTTGGCGGCTACCTGGTTGGCGGTTGATTCCTGCACTCATCACTCCTTGAACGTGGTACTTCAACGTCGGTACAGTTTCCGGCCGGCCGCGGCTTCCGCCACCCATCGGGTCCGGGTTACTGGCCGCCTTTTTGGACGAACGCCCGGACGAACTCTTCGGCGTTTGATTCCAGGACGCCGTCGATTTCGTCCAGGAGGTCGTCCACGCCTTCTGTCGACGCCGATGCCTGCGCCTCGGGCGATGCCGGGGGTGCCTCGGGAATGTCGTCTTCGACCTGGCTGTCACGTGACTGCGGCTGCTGTTGCTCCTGGCCTGCCATCGGTTTCCCTCCTCGTGCTTCCGGCGGATCCGGCGGATCCTCCGATATCCCCATCCTGCCACGGGACGGGCATTCCGGCGCGGTTTACGCCGCAGGCGGAGCGCTGTTGTGTCCCAGCAGTTCTCCCAGGAACGGTCCAGCTTCCCGGTAGCGTTCAAACAACGCTCCGGTCAGGTCTTTGGTTCCCCTCAACGGTTCGCGGGTGGGCACGCGTTGAAGCCGTCCGTACCCTGGTACGTCGAAGATCACCGAATCCCAGCTGGCGCCCACGACATCCTTGCCGAAGCTGCTGATGCACTTTCCGCGGAAGAACGCCCGCGTATCCTGCGGGGGCTCTGCCACGGCGGCAGCGATGAAGGCGTCGTCTACCACGCGCTGCATCCGGCCCCTGGCCAGCATTCGGTAGTACAGGCCCTTTTCCGGCCTGATGTCGGACCATTGCAGATCCACCAGGCCCAGCCGGGCATCGCTCCATTCCAGGCCGTCGCGCTGGCGGTAACCGTCCAGGAGGGACAGCTTTGCCAGCCACTCCACCGACCCTGCGGCGGCTGTCCTGTCGTTATCCAGTTGCGTCAGGACGGTGGCCCACCGTTCCAGGACCCCGTGGGTGTGGCCGTCGCCGTCCAGGGCGTCACCCACACCGGTGTCCTGCGCAAGTTTGGCGGCGGCCTCGTGGTACATCCACTGAAGGTCCAGAGCCGACACCCGCCGGCCGTCCAGGAGGCGCAGCTTCGCGGTCAGCGACGTGTCGTGGCTGACCGTCTTGAGTGCCGTGACGGGCTCGTAGACCTCAATTTTTGGCGCCAGTCCAGCTTCGATCAGGCTGAGGACCAAGGCGGTGGTACCGAACTTCAGGTAGTTGGAGACCTGGCTGAGGTTGGCATCTCCAATGATCACGTGAAGGCGCCGGTACTTGTCAGCGGTGGCGTGAGGCTCATCCCTGGTGTTGATGATGGGCCGGCGGATTGTGGTTTCCAGCCCAACTTCGGCCTCGAAAAAGTCGGCCCGCTGGCTGACCTGGAAGCCCGGCGTGGAGCTGTCTTGTCCTATCCCCAATCTCCCGGCTCCGCACACCACCTGGCGGCTGACGAAGAAAGGTGTCAGCCCGCGGACAATGTCGCCAAACGGCACGGAGCGGGGCATGAGGTAGTTTTCATGCGACCCATAGGAAACTGACTTGTTGTCCGTGTTGTTCTTGTAGAGGTTCACCGGAGGCAAGGCGGGGTCCGCTGCCAGGCGGCGGACGGCGGCCAGCGCCACGAGGTCGCCCGCGGCATCCCAGGCCACAGCGTCGCGCGGGTTGGTCACCTCGGGGCTTGAGTACTCCGGGTGGGCATGGTCAACGTAGAGCCGAGCCCCGTTGCCAAGGACCATGTTCATCAACAGGGACCCGGATTCATCCTGGCCGTCGAGCTCAAGTTCCTCACGGCCATAGGCCAACGCTACGGACTCTGCATCAAGCACCGGCGGCTGGTCGGTCAGCTGGCTGGGATGCGCAGACCCACGGTCCACTGTCCAGCCCCGGGCATCATGCAGGGGTTCTTCATCCGTATAATCCCACCGGGTTTCGGCTCCCCCGGCCGCCCGCTGCCGGGTGACCTGGGCGTAGGCCTGGACAACGCGGGCACTCATCATGGTTGCGTTGGCGGAGGGTGCGGACGGAGCATGGATGCCGTATTCGGTTTCCGCCCCCATGACCCGCATGGCCCCGCCGACGGGGAGGGCCTCCCCGACGGCAGGTCCTTGTGCACCCGTCATAGATACTGTCCAGTGGTGGGCATGGTTTCGATCGACTTTCCGGGCTCCTGCCCGGCCTTGCCTTGGACGATGGTGCGGATGTAGGTGATCCGTTCGCCCTTCTTGCCGGAGATGCGTGCCCAGTCGTCGGGATTGGTGGTGTTGGGCATGTCCTCGTGTTCGCGGAACTCATCGACGACAGCGCGCAGGAGGTGCTCGATCCGCAGCCCCTTCTGGTGCGCGGTCAGCAAGTCCTTGATGGCGTATTTCTTGGCCCGGTCCACCACGTTTTGTACCACGGCGCCCGAGTTGAAGTCCTTGAAGTACAGCATCTCGGTATCACCGTTGGCGTAGGTGACCTCCAGGAACTCGTTGGACTTGTCCGTGGAGTACATGGCTTCCACAGTGCGCTGGACCATGGCGTCAACCGTCGCCTGGACGTCACCGTTGTGTTCGGCCAGGTCCGATTCGTGGAACGGCAGGTCCGGGGTGATGTATTTGTTGAAGATGTCGGCGGCGGCTTCCGCGTCCGGGCGCTGGATCTTGACCTTGACGTCCAGCCGGCCCGGCCGGAGGATGGCGGGGTCGATCATGTCTTCACGGTTGGACGCGCCGATCACGATCACGTTGTCGAGTCGTTCCACACCGTCGATCTCGCTCAAGAGCTGGGGCACAATGGTGGTCTCGACGTCGGACGAAATCCCGGTGCCGCGGGTGCGGAAGAGCGAGTCCATCTCGTCGAAGAACACCACCACGGGGCTGCCGTCGGAGGCCTTTTCCCTGGCGCGGGAGAAGATCAGGCGGATGTGGCGTTCGGTCTCACCCACATATTTGTCGAGGAGTTCGGGCCCCTTGATGTTGAGGAAGTAGCTCTTGAGGTCAACGTTCCCGGACCGTTCTGCTGCCCGGGCAGCGAGGGAGTTGGCCACTGCCTTGGCGATCAAGGTTTTGCCGCAACCGGGAGGACCATAGAGCAGGATCCCCTTGGGGGCCTTCAGCCCGTGCTCACGGTAAAGGTCCGGGTGCAGGAACGGCAGTTCGACGGCGTCGCGGATCTGCTCGATTTGGGGTCCGAGGCCGCCGATGTCCTCGTAAGTGATGTCCGGGACTTCCTCCAGGACCAGGTTCTCCACCTCGGAACGGGGGACCTTCTCCAGCGCATACCCGGTGCGTGAATCGATGGAGAGGGCATCGCCAACCCGGAGCTTTTCGGCCAGGAGGGCACCGGACAGGCGGACAACGCGTTCTTCGTCCGCCCGGCCTACAACCAGGGCCCGGTCGCGTCCCAGCATTTCCTTCAGCGTGGCCAGCTCGCCGGCCCGCTCGTAACCGAGCCCGGCGACGATCAGGAGTGCCTCGTTCAGCAGTACTTCCTGCCCGACGGCCAACTGATTGATGTTGACCAGCGGGCTGATGCCCACCCGCATCTTCCGCCCCGCGTTGAAGATGTCCACTGATTCCTCGGTAGCGGCTTGTCCGCTGCTGCCGGGTGCGGGTTGCCGTTTGGGGTTGATCTGCAGGATGGTGCCGAAGCTGTACGGCGGCTGCCCTTCCTGGTCAAGGGCATTCTTGAGCCGCAGGATTTCCGCTTTCGCGGTCTCAAGCATGGTGACCAGCTTGGTGTTGTTCTGGGTTGCCGCTGCGAGCTGGCGGTCGATGTGCCTGAGCTTGTCCCGAAGTATGTTGACCTGGCGGTCAGCAACCGAGAGGTCGTTGGCGGCAGACTGCTCTGCCGGTGTACGTCCGGAGTCCTGGTTTGGAGTCTCCATGATGTATCAGCCCCTTCCTGCGCTTCTCTTAAGACATTAGTCCCAAGATGCCGGGTAGGGATGGAGACTCCCGAAATATGGACTAGTTCGTAACCTCGGGCGTGTCCACGACGTTCGTGCCGGCGATGGCATCCCGGGCGGCCCGGCGGAGTTTCTTGTCCGATACGGCCCGTTCCCCCACGGCCCCGGGGGTCCAGGCATTGACGTCTTCTTCGTTGAATTCGGTCTTCGACGGGCGGCGCTTCACCGAGATTCCGGTGACCCCGTCGGCTAGCCGCCGGGTGACCAGGAGGAACCCGGTGTGGGCCACCATGCGGTGGTCGGGGCGGACGGCGAGCCCTTCGAGGTGCCAGCCGCGGACCATTGACTCCCACGCGTCGGGCTCCGTGAAGCGGCCGTCGGCCCGGATCGCTTCGGCGGTGCGGGAGAGCTGGGTGACCGTGGCGACGTAGTTGATCCATACGCCGCCGGGTGCCAGCACGGTGGCGACGGCGTCGAGGCATTCCCAAGGTGCGAGCATGTCCAGGACCACACGGTCCACGGAGCCCGGTTCCTCGGCCCGGACCACTTCTTCCTGGAAGTCCCCGAGGGATATCTGCCAGGCAGGATGCGGACCGCCGAAGATCGTTTCAACGTTGCCGCGGGCAATGTCCGCGAACTCCTCGCGGCGCTCAAAGGAGTGGAGGTAGCCGTTATCGCCGACGGCACGCAGCAGGGAGATGGACAGTGCTCCGGATCCGACGCCGGCTTCCACCACGCGGGCGCCGGGGAAGATGTCCGCCATGGTGACGATCTGGCCCGCGTCCTTGGGATAGACGACGGCGGCGCCACGCGGCATGGAGAGGACGAAGTCGGAGAGCAGCGGGCGCAGGGTCTGGTACTGCTGGCCCACGTTGTTGACAACAACGGAGCCGTCCACCTGGCCGATGATCTCGTCATGGTTGAGGAAGCCGCGGTGGGTGTGGAAGGCGCCGCCACGCTCAAGGGTGATGGTGTTCATCCGGCCGCGTTCGTCGGTCAGCTGGACGCGTTCCCCCTCGCGGAAAGGGCCGCGGCGACGGGCGGCTCCCACCGGCTGCGAGCCGCTGGTGGCAACACCGGCTTGTGCTGCGCCCTGGGCGTCGTTGACGGCAGTTTCGCTGCTCATGATTTTCCTCGCTCCTGTAAACCTGTTGGGCCGCAGTCCAACGGCCCCTTCGGACGCCGGTTGGCTTCTGCGGCCGCAATGCATGACCGGCAGGTAACTCTACCGGTTCTGGCCCTGAGGGTAGCTATCGTTCCCCGGCCGCTTTCCGGTGATGGTTGCCAGGACAGCTTCCTGCGTCAGCAGTCCGGTGACCTTGCCGTTGTGGTCCACCACGGCATAGTGGCGGCCCTCAACCTGCGACAGGAACTGCACCAGTTCCTGCCCCTTGGACCATTCGGGGACATAGGCGCCCTCGGCCAGGGCGAAGGAGACGGCGTGGATCGGCGTCGAATCCGCCGCGGCAACCGGGACGGACCTAAGGGCGTCCGGGTCCACCACACCTTGCGGGCGGCCGTCAGATCCGCACACCACAACAGCCTTTCCCCCTGCTTCTGAGAGGCGGAGGGCGTCCCGGACGGTGGCGGTGGCGGGGAGCCCGGCCGCGGGCATCGACAATGTTGCTGCGCTGACGAGTGGAAGCCTGCCGCGCAGTGTGCCCTGCTGGATGGATGCCGAAGCCCCCATCCACAGGAAGCCGCCGACAAGGACGGTGATCATAAGGAAGCTGAAGTCCGGGCGGTCACCGGCGAGGAAGGGGCGAAGCAGGAACCAGTACGCGATGGCGAGGACGATGATCCGCCCTCCCCAGCCGGCAGCCACGGTGCCCTTCGCCTGGCTGCCGGTGGCTTTCCAGACGATGGACTCAACCAGCCGGCCCCCGTCCAGCGGGAGGCCCGGAAGGACGTTGAAGACACCGATGAGGAAGTTGGCCCACATGAAGATGTTTGTCAGGATCTCGGCGACGCTGCCCAGGCTGTTGGTGCCAAGCACCAGCCACGCGCCGCCGGCCAGGACGAAGTTGGCTGCCGGTCCGGCAAGGGCTACCAGCACGGAGCGTCCGGGCGAAGCCGTGAAGCTCTCGAACTGGGTGTGGCCGCCCCAGAGGTTAAGGACGATTTTCTGGGTGGGCCAGCCGTAGATTTTCGCTGTTAAGGCATGGGCGAGTTCGTGCACAAGCACCGAGATCAGCAGCAGCACCGCGTAGGCGAAAGCGACGACATAGGCGCTGGCGCCCAGCATGGGGTTGTTTCGTGCCAGGACCGGCCCGTAGACGATCACTGTGAAGGCTGCAATGACGAACCACGAGTAGGCGAGAACCACGGGCACGCCGGCAATGCGTCCCAGCGGGATCCCTTCGCGCCGTCCGGGGGCCTCCCGGCCCGTGCCGGGCTTGGTGCTGTCCTCAGCCACGGGAATCACCCAAACCGGCCGGCGCGGGGATTTCGGAACCAGCGCCCACCAGCAGGGCTTCCAGCTCCGCCAGGGAACGGCCGGCCAGGGAGTCCCACAGTTCGTAGCTCTCGTGGTCGGGCAGGGGAACGATGTGCGGTACTGCCACTGTTGCCACCCCGGAGGCAACTGCCGCAGCCACGCCCGGCACGGAATCCTCCAGCGCCACGCAATGGTGGATACCGAGCCCGGGGTCGTTTTCCTGCAGCAACTCCACTGCCGTCAGGTATGCCTCCGGATGTGGCTTGCCCTGGGAGACGGTGTCACCGGTCACCAGCACTTCGAAGTAGGGCCTGGGAAGGTTGGCCACCACTTCCCGGGCCAGTGGACCCTCGGACATGGTGACCAAGGCGCACCGGACCCCGGCCTGGTGAAGCTCTTCCAGGAGCTCACGGGCGCCGGGCCGCCATGGCACCTGCTGCTGGACGCTGCTGATGACCTGGGCCGTCAGGGTGTCAATGATGTCTCGGATCTCCATTTGGACGCCGGACTGCTGCAGCAGTCCGGCAGAGAAGGTCAGTGATTGCCCAACCAGCTGCATTGCCTGCTGGTGGCTCCAGGTGCCCCCATGGGCTTCCACCAGTGCCCGCTCTGCGGCGATCCAGTACGGCTCGGTGTCCACGATAGTCCCGTCCATGTCCCAAAGGACGGCTTTGAGCGGTGAACTGGCGGCAGGTATTGACATAACGCCAGTCTACGGGGCAAGGCTGGGCAGGGGCTGTGGGCTACGCCTTGGGCGAATATGACGTGCCCGGGGTGCCAAAAGGACGGGTTTACGGGGATTTGCGGCGCTTCAATCCCTGCACGACCAAGCACCTTGGACGTAGGGTGAAGAAATGAATAGCTTCGAGGGAGACACCGCCGCAGAGGGTGCCGGACCCGAGCGGGAACGGTTCCTGCAGCCAGTGGCTGACGGACAGCGCGTAACGGTCATGCTTGCCGCCTTTGAAGGGTGGAACGACGCCGGAGAAGCGGCCAGCGATTCGTTGCGCTACTTGAACAAACTCTGGGGCGGCAAGAAAGTCGCATCCATCGATGCTGACGAGTACTACGACTTCCAGTTCACGCGCCCCACCGTCCGCAGGAACGCAGCGGGTGAACGCAAGATCAAGTGGCCTTCCACCCGGATCTACAAAGCCAGCGCGCCCAATTCCAATGTGGATGTGATCTTTGTGCAGGGCACCGAGCCGTCCTATAAATGGCGCGCCTACACCGCGGAGCTGCTGGTCCATGCCGAGGCGTTGCACGTGGATTATGTGGTCCTGGTGGGTGCACTCCTGGCGGATGTCCCGCACAGCCGCCCTATTCCCGTCAGCACATCTTCCGACGACGCTCCGCTCCGGGAACGCATGAATCTGGAGGCTTCCCAGTACGAAGGGCCCGTGGGCATTGTCGGCGTACTGTCCGAGGTGTCACTGTTGGCCGGAATTCCTACCGTGTCGTTGTGGGCTGCCGTGCCGCACTATGTGGCACAGGCGCCCTCCCCCAAAGCCCAGCTGGCCCTCCTGCACCGGATCGAGGAACTCCTGCAGGTGCCGCTGGATACCCATGAACTGGCGGAGGAAGCAGACGCATGGGAGCGCGGCGTGGACGAGCTGGCCACGGAGGATCCGGAGATCGCCGCTTACGTGCGCCAGTTGGAGGAAGCCAAGGACACGGCCGATCTGCCCGAAGCGAGCGGCGAGTCCATTGCCCGGGAATTTGAGCGCTACTTGAAACGGCGCGGCCAGGACAGGGGCTGAAACCTGCGTAACGCAAGAGGGCCTGGCCCGGAGGAATCCGGGCCAGGCCCTCTTTTTGCCGCTTGAAGCGGAAGCCTTTAGAGCTGGATGCCCAGGAGGGCGTCCACCGCGTCCTTCACCAGGGCGGCGTCAGCGGCGCTGGCGGCAGCACCGGCGTCGTTCGCCGACCGTGCCCACCGGGAAACGGCGGCAACCGCCGCCGGCGCGTTGAGGTCCGATGCAAGCGCTTCGCGCATGCCGGCCAGCAGCGCCGTGCCTGAACCCTCGGGTGCATGCTGCAGGGCCTTCCGCCAGGCCGCAAGGTCAGCTTTGGCCGCGGCGAACCCTTCGTCCGTCCAGGACCAGTCCGAACGGTAGTGGTGGGACAGGATGGCCAGCCGGATGGCGGACGGGTCCTCCCCTGCGGCGCGGAGCTTGGAAACGAGCACCAGGTTGCCCTTGGACTTGCTCATCTTCTCGCCGTCGAGCCCTACCATGCCGGCATGGGCATAGTGCTTTGCCAGCGGGACTCCTGCCAGCGAGTACGCGTGCCCGGCACCCATTTCGTGGTGCGGGAAGATCAGGTCCGAGCCACCGCCCTGCACGGTGAAGGGTGACGGCAGGTACTTTTGCGCGATGACGGTGCATTCGATGTGCCAGCCTGGCCGGCCCGCGCCGAGGCTTCCGCCGGGCCAGCTCGGTTCGCCTTCCCTTTTCACCCGCCACAGCAGCGGGTCCAGCGCCTGCCGCTTTCCGGCGCGCCCCGGGTCGCCGCCGCGTTCGGCGAAAAGCTCCAGCATGGCGCTTTCGCCCAGGTGGGAAATGGCTCCCAGCGCCCAGGCGTCAGGTGCCGTTGACTGCTTTCCGGCTGCCTCGACGTCGTAATAGACATCTCCGTCAGGTTCGCCGTTGGTGCCGTTTACCTTGTAGGCCAGCCCCATGCTGACCAGCCGCTCCACTTCCGGCACGATCAGCCCGATGGACTCGACGGCGCCCACGTAGTGGTCAGGCGGAAGGACGTTGAGGGCTTCCATGTCGGTCTGGAACAGCTCCACCTGTTCGGCGGCGAGGTCGCGCCAGTCCACTCCGGTGCCGGTGGCGCGCTCGAGCAGGGGGTCGTCCACGTCGGTGACGTTCTGGACGTAGGACACCTCACTGCCGGCGTCGCGCCATGCACGGTTCAGCAGGTCGAATGCGACATAGCTGGCGGCGTGACCCATGTGGGTTGCGTCGTAGGGAGTGATGCCGCAGACGTACATGGAGGGCCTGCCGTCCGGCTCAAGGGCCACTTCGCGGCCTGCCGCGGTGTCGAACAGCCGGATGGCGGCCATGTTTCCGGGCAGGGCAGGAACGGGGCGGGAAGTCCAGGATTTCACAGGTAAAGCCTAGTCCTAGGCGCTGATGACGTTGAAACCGAGCAGGAGGTAGAGGGCCAGGCCCAGGAAGATCCGGTACCAGACGAAGAGCCGGTAGCTGCGCGTGGAGACGAACTTCAGGAACCAGCCGATGATCACGTACCCCACAACCAGTGCGATCACGGTGGCCAGCGCGGTCTCCGGCAGCCCGAACGGGCCCGAAATGCCCTCCTTGGTGACCACTTTGTAGAGCTGGTACAGCCCGCTGCCGAAGACAGCCGGGATGGCGAGCAGGAAGGAATACCGGGCCGCGGCCTCACGGGTATAGCCCATCAGGAGGCCGGCGGTGATGGTGCCGCCGGAGCGGGACACGCCCGGAATCAAGGCCATGGCCTGCGCCAGGCCGTACAGGATGCCGTGCTTGTAGGTCAGGTGGGTCAGGTCCCGCTTCTGGGCGCCGATGGCGTCCGCGACGGCGAGGATGAGGCCGAAGACGATCAGCATGGTGGCGACGATCCACATGCTGCGGAGCACCGACTCGATCTGGTCCTGGAAGAGCAGGCCCAGGACGATGATGGGGATGCTGCCCAGGATCACCAGCCAGCCCATGCGGGCATCGGGATCCTGCCGCGGCACTTTGCCGGCCAGGGAGCCTGCCCAGGCTTTGACGATGCGGACAATGTCACGCCAGAAGTAGATCAGTACGGCTGTTTCGGTTCCCAGCTGGGTGATGGCCGTGAACGCGGCACCCGGATCCTGCGCGTTGGGGAGGAACTCCCCCACGATCCGCAGGTGTGCGCTCGATGAAATCGGTAGAAATTCGGTCAGACCCTGCACTAGGCCCAGCAGGGCCGCTTCAAACCAGTTCACGCTAAGACCCTACGGCATGGCGGCGGTGCTTCTGCCCGTAAGCTTGCTGCTATGCAGCAGCGTTACGTCGGCAACAGTGGATTGCGAGTTTCAGCCCTTTCCCTGGGTGCCCGGTCCTGGGGTGGGGAAACTGACGAGCAGGACGCCTCGGAGTTGCTGCGTACCTTCCTTAATGCGGGCGGCCGGCATGTGGACACCTCGGCGTCATACGCTGGCGGGGGTTCCGAAGCGGTCCTCGGCTCGCTCCTGGGCGACGTAGTGTCCCGCACGGAGATTTCCATTTCCACCAAAGCGGGAATGACGACGCCGGATGGCCGCCGCGCGGTGGACACTTCGCGCAATGCGATGCTCACCGGACTGGACGCAAGCCTGGCCAGGTTGGGCACGGATTACGTGGACCTTTGGTTTGCTGAAGCTTGGGACGGAAACGTTCCCCTCGAGGAGACGCTGGCCGCGCTGGAGTTCGCCGTCCGGTCCGGGCGCGCCCGGTACGCCGGAATCTCAAATTTCACGGGCTGGCAGGCGGCCAAAGCTGCCGCGATCAGTCCCATGCCGCTTGTGGCCGCCCAGGCGGAATACTCGTTCCTTAACCGGTCGGCGGAAGCCGAATTGATGCCCGCCCTTGAAGACGCAGGGCTGGGCCTGATGGCTTGGGGTCCGTTGGGCAGGGGGGTGCTTACAGGTAAGTACCGGGGCAGCATTCCCGCCGGTTCGCGCGGCGCCTCGGCCGGCGAAGCTGATTATGTGGAGCCTTACCTGGAGGAGAAGCCGTCCCGGGTGGTGGACGCGGTATGCATGGCAGCCAATGGCTTGGGACGTACGCCGCAGGATGTCGCGTTGTCTTGGCTGCTCTCACAGCACGGCGTAGCTACGGTTGTTGTCGGGGCCCGCACCAACGTCCAGCTGAAGGAAATCCTCGACGCGCAGCTCTCACCCCTGCCGCCCCAGATCGCACGGGCCCTGGAGGACGTTTCCGCTTAGGCCTTGACGGGGTCTGCAGCGGTCTCGAAAGACTTGGACCCTGCGCTATTCGTCGACGATCTCCAGGTCTTCGTCGTCGTCCACGTCGGCTTCCTCTTCATCGTCCTCATCGTCGAATACCTGCAACGGGGTTACTTCGTTGTAGGCCTCATAGAGTGCGTCCTCATAAACCTCGAAGGCATCTGCAACTGCAAAAAAGGCTGCCTCCACGGAGGGGTCACCGTCCCCGCGCCGGTTCGATGCTGCTATAAGGTGTTCTTCCAAAGCGGTGGTCAGGGACGAAAGCGCGACACGCGGATCGATGCTCATGACTTCACGTTAGCCGGAAAAGGACGAAAATGGAGAGCAAATGAAGGAACAATTTCTCACCAGCTCGGTCCAGCGGGAGCGGGATTATTTGCGTCAGTACGAGTACCTCGTACTGACGCTCAGCCCTGAGGATTCCCTGCCGGAGGCACGGCGCCGTCTGGTGGAGCACTCCGAATACGGCAAGTGGGAATTGGAACGCAGCAAGCTCTACGTGGGCGGCGGCAGGCGTTTTTGGCTGCGCCGCCGGGTGATGCAGGTCCAGCGCACCGTATAGCGCGCACCGCGCAGGGCGGGCGCCCGGCGGCCCGCCTAGTCTTCCAGGGGTCCGAGCCAGGCGTTGGCCACCGTGTTGTGGGCTGACTCGTCATCGGAGGGGTGGAACATTCCGGCGAGTACGTCCCGGTACAGCCGCTCGAGTTCGGAGCCCCTGAAGTAGCTGGATCCGCCGCTGACCCGGATGGCCAGGTCCACTACCCGACGGGCGGTTTCTGTCGCATTCACCTTCAGCCCCACCAGCTTGGGGAACCATTGGGCCCCGTGATCGGCCACGGCGTCGACGTCCGCGGCCACGGCGTCCAGCTGGGGGTACAGGTTGTCCATGGCCATGGCGGCCTCCGCAACCTTCCACCGGATGTCCGGGTCCTGGGCGTAGCTGCGGCCGCCGTTCTTGAACGACGTGCGCCGCTTGGCCGTCTCCACCCCCACGGCCAGGGCACGCTCGCCCAGTCCCGTGTAGACGGCGGCGAGGAGCGCTTCGAAGCAGGCGAAGATCGCGAAGATAAGGGGGTCAGCGTTGGGTCCCACGGGCAGCTTGCGGAAGATCCTCCCGGCGGGGACGGCCGCACCCTCCAGGACGGTGGTGTTGGACTGGCTGGCCCGCATGCCCAGCGTGTCCCAATCGTCCAGGATCCGGTAGCCCGGGGATTCGCGGCTGATGAAGCCGTGGACAAGCTCCCCCGCGCCGTCCCTGGCCATGGGGTCTTTGCCGAAGATTCCAAGCCGGGTCCAGGCCGGCGACAGGCTGGTGAAGATTTTGGTGCCGGTGAACGTGTATCCGCCGTCGGGCCCCGGCGTCGCCATGGTCCGTGAGTCGAAGAGGACGGAGTCGTTGCCTGCCTCGGAGTTGCCAAAGGCGAAGATCTCTCCCTGTGCGGCTTCCTTGAGGACGAACGCCAGCGAGTCGTCGTCCCGGGCTGCCAGGACGTGCGCGACGCCGGTCCAGACCAGGTGCATGTTGACCGCAAGGGCAGTGGCCGGCGCAGCTGTTGCCAGCCTGCGCTGGCACTGCGCCGCCGCTTGGAGCCCGAGGCCCGCGCCGCCGTCGGACGCCGGCACGAAAAGCTTCAGGTACCCCGCAGCCGCCAACTCCTGCAAGTCCTCGTGGAAGAAGGCATTGTCCCGGTCATAGCCGGCGGCCCGGCCACGGATGCGCTCCAGGAGCGCGTCCGGCAGGAGCTGTTCCGGAGTCACAGCCACCCCTAGTAGTTGGTCAGCAGGGTGTTCAGCACCCGCGCGCCGAACTTGAGCGAGTCGGCCGGGACCCGCTCGTCCACCCCGTGGAACATGCCGGTGAAGTCGAGTTCGTCCGGAAGCATCAGCGGGGCAAAACCGTAGCCGGTGATGCCCAGCCGGCTGAGCGACTTATTGTCTGTGCCGCCGGACAGCGTGTACGGCAGTACCTTGGCGCCCGGATCTTCCTTGTGGAGGGCATCGATCATGGAATCCACCAGGTTGCCGGCAAACGGGACCTCCAGCGAGACGTCATTGTGGACATAGCTGACATCGACGCCGGTGCCAGCGAGTTCGCGGACAATTTCCAGGACCTGCTGCTCCTGTCCGGGCAGCGTGCGGCAGTCAACCAGGGCTTCGGCCGACTCGGGAATCACGTTGTGCTTGTAACCGCCCTTCAAGAGGGTGGGGTTGGTGGTGTTCTGCAGGGTGGCGCCGACGAAGCGGGCCACGGTGCCAAGCTGGTCCAGCAGGATGTCCGGATTGTCGGCGTCGAACTCCACTCCGGTGAGTTCGGTCACGCCGTCAAGGAACTGGCGGGTGGTGGGGGTGAGTTCGATGGGCCACTTGTATTCACCGATGCGCGTGACCGCGGCGGCCAGGCGGGTGATCGCGTTGTCCGAGTTGATCTGCGAACCGTGGCCGGCCCTGCCATGAGCCACCAGCCGAAGCCAGGAGATGCCTTTCTCGGCGGTCTGCAGCAGGTAGGTGCGCTGGCCGCCGATGGTGGCGGAGAAGCCGCCCACCTCGGAGATCGCCTCCGTTGCGCCCTCGAACAGTTCGGGACGGTTGTCCACCGCGTAGCGGGCGCCATAGACGCCGCCGGCTTCCTCATCCGCGAAGAACGCGAAGATGATGTCCCGCTTGGGTTTCCTGCCGTCCCTGGCGAAGCTGCGCATGACGGAGAGGATCATGGCATCCATGTCTTTCATGTCGACGGCGCCGCGTCCCCAGATCAGGCCGTCCTTCAGTTCCGCACCAAACGGGTCCACGGACCATTGGTCACGCAGGGCAGGGACGACGTCCAAGTGGCCGTGCAACACCAGGGCGCTGGCGGAAGGGTCCTCCCCCGCCATCCGGGTCACCACACTGGCGCGGCCGGGGGCCGATTCGAAAATCTCCGCGTCCAGTCCCACTTCCTCGATCAGACCTGCCGTATATTCAGCGGCCGCCCGTTCGCCCGGCCCGGACCCGTCGCCGTAGTTGGACGTGTCGATCCGAATGAGTTCCTGGCAGATCCGGACAACTTCATCCTCGGGCAGGACGTCAGGCATTTGTATCTCCTTGGTAGGGAATGACTGGGTGGCACGAGCTGAATCGCTGTCCTCAGCCTACCCATTCGGCCCGATTCGTTGTTCCCGAAAAGTCATGTTAGAGTTTTTCTCGCTGCTTCGGAGAGGCGCGAAACGCTGAAAGGCGGGACGGCTTCCCGAAATACCACCTGCGCGGGTGGCGGAATGGCAGACGCGCTAGCTTGAGGTGCTAGTCCTCGAAAGGGGGTGGGGGTTCAAGTCCCCCTCCGCGCACAAGGGAAAACCCCTGAAATCCAAGGATTTCAGGGGTTTTTTTCTTTCGCCGCCCAAGAGAGCCCCTGTCCCGCCCCCGCGGTTGTTCGTCCGCCCAGGTCCTGGATTGGCGGGGCGTCGGCCAGCAATGCTGCCGTGCCCGGCCTGTAACCGGAATGAAGCCTGGAACGCCGGGTTCCGCACACATGGCGGGTATCCGTTCCTGATCGAAAGTAGTCTCCGTTGAAAAAACAGCTCACCTTCGGCGCTGTCATTGCCGGCATCACCCTGGCAGTCGCTGGATGCTCGGCGTCCGTCACCCCCGGCCCTGGCACCGCGGTGCCCACGGCCGGCACAACAGCCTCACCTGCATCGACCGCCCCTGTGTCTTCCTCCGCAGCGTCCACCGGCTGGGAACTGAAGCCAAGGAGCGGTGGGGACCGGATCAAAGCCGCCGGGCTGCAGGTTCTCAACGCCGAAGGCGCCGCCGAACACTTCCACGCCCACCTGGATGTTTTCGTGGACGGTAAGCCGGTTAGCGTGCCGGCAGACATCGGCTTCAGCTTTGACGATTCCGGCCGGCCTAACGGCATCTCGGCACTGCACAGCCATGACGAATCCGGGATCATTCACATTGAAGCACCCACCGCCGGCGCCACCTACACCCTTGGGCAGTTCCTCACCGAATGGGGCGTCCTGGACGGAACCGACCCGACACCCGGCGCGGCGCATTCGGCCCAGGACGGCTGGAGTGCGGCCGTCAACGGTGCCCGGCACGACGGGAAAATCGCCGATGTGGTTTTGAAAGCCCACGACGAGATCGTCCTGTTCCACGGCGCGGCCCCTGCCACGCTCCCTGCCACGTTCACTTTCCCGGCAGGGGTGTAGCCTCCAAACCTCAGCCGGAGCTTGCGAACGGTATCCTAAGCATGCTTATGATGTAGGTGGCCGAATGCTAACGGCTACCAACCAGAGGAGGAAACACCATGGGACTGGGCGACAAGATTGATAACGCTGCCGAGAAGGCAGGCGGCAAGGCCAAGGAAGCCGCGGGCACGGCCACAGGCGATGAGAGCCTGCGGACCGAAGGCCAGGCAGACCAGGCCAAGGGTGATTTGAAGCAGGCCGGAGAAAAGGTCAAGGACGCCTTCAAGCACTAACAGTTTCTTTTAGGAAGGGCGCGCTCAGCGAACGGGGCGCGTCTTTTCTGTGCGCCGGCGCCCCTTCGGCCGCCGGCGTGGCGTGCTTCCCTGAACTGATGCGGCCCCAGGTCAGGCATTCAGCCTGTTTCAAGACTTCACTCGTAGAGTTGGAATGTCATGGGCCAGGGGCGGCCCCACGGGGGATGCAGGGCAATTGGAAGGACACAGCGTGGCAAAGCCATCTATCCCATCATTGAAGACACGCGTTGGCGTTGGAGCGGCGGCCGTTCTCGCCGCCGGTGCCATGGCCGCGGCAGGCATCGCGACCGCATCGGCCGCCCCCACGCCGTCGCCGATCTCGACGGCGGCCCCGTCCACCGGTGCTAATGTCGCAGCCAAGGCAGGCCAGGGAACCGGTGGCCTCAAAACTTTTCTGAATCTGCAGGCGGACAGTCCCCAGTCCGCCGGTGACCGGGCAGCGAAAGCTGCCGCCACCCTCATGGCGCACCCCAAGCTGTTCGCGAAACTCCCGGCATCCCTGCAGGCAGATGTAACGACGCTCAAGGACGCACCCGCCGCCGACCGGGTGAAGGACGCTTACAAGATCAAAACCACCGCCCTCTCCGGGGGGTACGGTACCGAAATTCAACAGCGCGCCCAGGCATTCGAAAAGACAGCGACGGCGATGGCAGGCCTCCGCCAGGAGCTGCGGACAGCGTTTACCTCGGCGACGCCCGGTGCCGGACTCCAGAAAATCGCCGACCAACTGATCAGCCATCCCAAGCTGTTCGCCAAGCTCCCAACGAACCTGCAGGCTGACCTGACGGCACTCAAGAACGCCTCCGCGGTAGAAGTGGATGGCCAGGCCGGCAAGATCAAGGACACTGCCCTAAACGGCGGCTACGGTGCCAAACTCCAGAAAATGGCGCAGTCACTTGAAAAGAAAGCCACAGCACCAGCCACTTAATTCACCACGCGTCGCCAACTATCCAGCGCCGGGGCAGGAAACGGCTGCACTGCAAGACATGAAAGAGGGGAAGACCGCGGTGGTCTTCCCCTCTTCCTTCGTCCTGTCCCCTGTCGGGACGGGCTGCGTAATTGTTACTGCGTGGGCTGGTCGAACCGCTGCCCGGCCGGGTCCGGACCCAAAAGGGTGAAGACCAGGAGGATGATTGCTCCGGCGAACGGGATCAGTCCCAGCAGGATCAGCCAGCCACTCTTATTGCTGTCGTGCAGGCGGCGCACCGTCAGTGCCAGCGACGGAACGATGGTGGCCAGACCCCAGATAATGAGCAGAATCAGGCCGAACACTGAACCAGGGCCCAACTGCGGGGTGCTGCTGTAGGACGACGTGGACGCGACCATGCCTGTGTTGACGATGATGTTCAAAATGATGCTGACGATCACGGATACGAGCGTCCACCACCAGTATTCGCTCCGGCTGGCCCTGCCGGAGAAAGCCGCATACTTCTTGAAGAAGCGTTTGACTGCCGCCGGGAACGGCGCACCGTAGTAAGGGGCCCAGAGCGGAGGTTCCCCGCCTGGCCAAGACTGCTGGGACGGGTACTGCTGCGGCGGATAAGGCTGCTGCGACGGGTATTGCGGATAGCTCAAGGTTTTCCCCCAGGTGTCAGAAGTGACTGGAACGTGCCCATCGTACTGTCGATGTAGCACAAAACAACCTGCACAGGGGTAACAATTGTCCCAAATTTCCCTAAACCCCGAGGGAAACCGGCAACGCCCGGAGATACTGCGGCGGCCCGCGTCCGTAGGCTACGTTGGAAACGAAGAGGCCTTCCCCCGGGCCCGGACAAGGAGCGCCGAGTGGACAACATCGCCGGCAAGTGGTTCCTGAGCAGATCCGAGCGGGGAAATCCTGCCAGCGCTGTGCAGGCGGGGAACAATGGATCGCCATCGTGGTCAGAGGGAAACCTGGTGCGGCCCTTGATCCATGGGGCGTCCTATTTTTCGCGGTTGCACGAGGAATTGTCGGCGCTCCAGGCCGGTGACCGGGTGTGGTTCACGGACTGGCGCGGGGATGCCGATGAGCAGATATCGGCTGGCGGCCCCACGATTGGCGAGGTGCTGGCCGGGCTGGCCCGTGCCGGGGTGGAAGTCCGTGGACTCGTTTGGCGGTCCCACGGCGAACGGGTATCGGCCCCCATCAGCGGGCGCTCCAACGAACTCCTCAGCCGGCAAATCAACGATGCCGGCGGCGAAGCGCTGTTGGACCAGCGTGTGCGTCTTTTTGGTTCCCACCATCAGAAACTGGTGGTCATCCGGCGTCGCGACGACCCTTCGAAGGACGTCGCCTTCGTCGGCGGGCTGGACCTCTCACACAGCCGCCGGGACGACGCCCGCCATGGCGGTGACCCGCAAGCGGTAAAAATGGATCCCAAATACGGTCAGCGGCCCCCTTGGCACGATGCGGCACTGGAGCTGCGTGGTCCCGCGGTGGCCGATGTCCTGGCGGTCTTCGCTGAACGGTGGAACGATCCGCACCCGCTGGACCGACACACGCCCTACCGCATGTTGCTGCAGCGCCTGGCCCGGATGCCCCGTCACCCCAAACCGCTTCCGGCCGCTGCCCCTCCCCCACCTCCGGCGGGCCCGCACGCGGTGCAGCTGCTGCGTACGTACGGCCGGAAGCACCCACCTTTCCCGTTCGCTCCCGGCGGCGAGCGAAGCATAGCCCGCGCCTACGCGAAAGCCTTCTCCCAAGCCCGTTCACTCATCTACATCGAGGACCAGTACTTGTGGTCAACCGAGGTCGCGGCCGGAATCGCAGCGGCGTTGGAGCGCAATCCTGAGCTGCAGGTGATCATCGTCGTACCCCGATATCCGGACTCGGATGGCCGGTTGGGCGGCCCGCCCAGGCGGCTGGGCCAACTCCGGGCCATCGCCATGCTCCGGCGGGCCGCGCCTGACCGGGTCGGGGTGTTCGACCTGGAGAACAGCGAGGGCACCCCCATTTATGTCCATGCCAAGATCTGCATCATCGACGACACCTGGTTCACCTGCGGATCGGACAACTTCAACCGCCGGTCCTGGGCCACTGACAGCGAGCTCACGTGCGCCGTCGTCGATACCTCCGGCCCCGGAAGCGGCAGCCCGGCCGAAGCCAACGAACCTGCCGCACCCGGGCCGTTGGCCAGGGAACTTCGAATCCAGCTCTGGGCCGAGCATCTGGGGCTGGACTCCGAAGACCCGCGGCTCCATGCGCGGGCGGCCGGGCTGGACCTGTGGAACAGCACCGCTGATGCCCTTGATCAATGGCACCGGGACGGGCGCCGCACGCCTCGACCTTCCGGACAGGTGCGCCGCCACACCATAGAGCCCCTGCCACCGCTCCACGGGCTTTGGGCCGATCCACTGTACCGCCTTGTAGTGGACCCGGACGGCCGGCCACGCTCCCTCCGCGGCACAGACAGGTTCTAGGCGCCGGACAGGTGCCGCCCCCCCAAAACCGGCGACCGGGGCCGAACAAACCACCTGCACGGGGCACGTTGCGGCCGCGGTAAGTTGGAGCGGTAACTGCAGCCGAGTGCGGATTTGGAGTAGACATGAAAGCCATCGTGTACGAGGAGACAGGCCCATCATCGGTCCTGAAGCTCCGCGACAAGCCGCTGCTGGACCCCGGTCAGGGCGAGGTCCGGGTCCGGTTGCTCGTGTCCGGGGTGAACCCTACTGACTGGAAGTCCCGCTCCGGTGGCGGGAGCATGAAGCTCGACGCGCCCAAGGTTCCGAACCAGGACGGGGCCGGGGTGATCGATGCGGCAGGTTCCGGGGTGGCCGGGTTCGGCGTCGGGGACCGTGTCTGGCTCTGGGACGTGGCGTGGGACAGCAACGAAGGCACTGCGCAGGAGTACGTCACCGTGCCGGCCGGGAAGGCCGTGGCCCTTCCGGCCGGAGAGTCCTTCGACGCCGGCGCCTCGCTCGGCATTCCCGCACTGACCGCCCACCGCGCCCTCACCTCGACAGAAGGCGGACCGTCCCGGCTCTCCCCCGGCGTCCTGGCCGGGCGGACCGTGCTGGTCACTGGAGGCGCGGGAGCCGTGGGACACGCAGCCATCCAGTTGGCACGATGGGCCGGGGCAACAGTGATCACCACCGTCAGCGGCGACCACAAGGCGGAACTGGCACGGCGGGCGGGCGCCGGCACGATCATCAACTACCGGACGGAGGACGTCGTTCGTGCTGTCCGTGAGGCGTGCCCGGACGGCGTGGACGTCATCGTGGACGTCAACGCTCCGGCGAACATAGAGGCGGACCTTGAAGTGCTCAAGCCGGGCGGAACGATCTCCGTCTACGCCGCCAACCCCGGAGACTCACTCACAGTGCCCGTCCGCGAAAGCATGACCAAGAATGTCCGGCTGCAATTCATCCTCACCTACACGGTTACCAATGAGCAGAAGCAGCAGGCCGTGGCTGCTGTCTCCGAAGCCCTCGAAGCCGGCGCGCTTCGCGTCGGCGAAGAACATGGGCTGCCGCTGTCACGCTTCCGCCTGGAGGAAACCGCAGCTGCCCATGACGCTGTTGAACAGGGCACCATCGGAAAAGTGCTTATCGACGTCGCGTCTTAACCTGCGGGGACCGGCGGCGGCGGTGCCGCTCCGGGACTATTGCGAAAGCCGGTCCCTGGCCGCATGTTCAACGAGCACCGGTATGAACGCGCGCACCCTTCCGGTGTCAAGCATGCTGTGCTCTTGCTGCACCACTTCTTCGATCTGCTCCCGGGACAGCGCGGGAAACCTGGCCGCCAGCCGGTCCACCACTTCGCCGAGGGCCCGCAACTCTTCGCTTACTCCCATCCGGAAAGTGTCAGCGGTCCGGCGAACCTCGTCAAGACTTGACGATCCAGGCAGCCGTGGAGAAGATTCCGGTGGGACGGCGCCAAGGATCCGGTGCCAGGGGCCAAGGAAGGGCGCACGACGGCGAGCGCCGCGTTAGGTCGACATGCCTCGCCATTGCGCGGTCGCCGGGGCACCCGCCGGCGTCCCGTCGTCGTCAGTGCAGATGCAACCTCCGGGGCCGGGGATGGCGGTGCACGCGCGAACCCGCCACGGCCGGACGGTACTCGATCCGGCGTTTTTCCGTCCGAATGTCACGGCGTTCCTGCCGCCGGGCTTTCCGTTCCGGACGGTCGATAGCGGACAGGATGGTCAGCGTAACCGCCATCCACAGGAGGGCGGTCCCCAACACCAAGGCGATCTCCAGCTCAGTGCTCATAGTCACAATTTTAGGTCTCGGCGGCCGTGGCTTACCCCCGCAGATCCACATCAAAGCCGCCTAAATCCACAACACCTAAAACACTCCCAGACCCCTGATTGCTGCTATGACATCCGGCACCTGGACGGCCAGCAACGCCGGATCAGGCTGATCCGCGAACGTATCGCCGCGCCTCAGTTCAGCGCGTGTCAGAACAGTATGTGGCCCCGGTGGCGGACCCCAGATTTCCGGCGGCGCGGGCCCGAACAGGACCACGGAGGGGGTGCCGTACGCAGATGCGAGATGCGCAGCTCCCGTGTCTGCCGAGACCACCAGCCGCGCAGCAGCGATGGTGGCCGCAAACTCCCCCAGTCCGAGCCCACCTGCCAGCACTGAGGAGCCCGGGAGTCCAGCGAGGCGGCAGACTTCCCCGGCCCGGCCCCGCTCGGAGGTGCCACCGGTGAATACCACCCGGTGTCCCGCCGCTGCGAGCGCCGCCGCCACCGCTGCGAAGCGCTCCGCAGGCCACAGCCTGCTGCCGTAGGCGGCACCCACATGCAGGACGGAGGCACCGGGTACGGGGCTCGGAATCCGAGGCCGCTCGAGCTGCACGTCGAGTGGATCAGCTGTTATCCCATGCCATTCCAGGAGCCGGACCCAGCGTTCGCGCTCGTGAAGTTCCGGCCTCCATGGCGGACCATCCCGGTGGACGCTCCGGTGGGCAACGGTATACCGCGCCTTCAAGGCCTCGACCCGGCCTTGGCTTTCCGGGCCGCTGCCGTGCAAGTTGACAGCGACGTCCACCAGGCCAGGCTCCACCGCCAGTGGCTCGTCCAGGCCGTGCGTGGGCAACAGCTCATAGCCGCCCACCAGCTCCAGGGCTTCGACGAGCCACCCCTGCGCCGCGTACCGGAGCCGGTGCCCCGGATATGCCCTCCGGAGGGCTTTAAGAGCGGGTACCGCGACCAGCAGGTCTCCCAGCTTGAGGGCCCGCAGCACCAATAGCTCCGGCCGCTGACCGGTGGGGGTCTTCGCGCTGGATTCCGGGACCATTTCCGCGCCGTTCATGCGGCCTGCGTCGCGGACTTCTGGGCGTTGAGGCTGCGGACATCCTCGTAGACGTCACCCACCTCTATATCCGCAACCAGTGAGTCGTCGTGGGCGCAGCGCGGTGCGGTCCAGCCGACCTGCGTGATGTCGATGCCGCACGTGGGGCATGCCGTGGTCCACGAGGCGTGGACCCGGTGAAGGCTTCGGCCCAGGGCGCCTGCATTGATCACGTTTCCCACCCAATAAATTCCGACAGTGGGCACGCCGAGCGCCTGGGCCAGATGCCGCGGTCCGCTGTCATTTGCCACCACGACGTCAGCGTCCGCGAGGACGGCCACCAGTCCCGCCATATTGAGTTCCCCGGCGATTGAGTGGACTGCGGGCGCTGCAGCCAAGCGGGCTATCCGGTCAGCCAGTTCCCGCTCGCTGCTGTCCCCGATGAGGAGAACCCGTGAGCCGTCGGCCGCGCAGGCAGCTGCCAGCTGCGCAAATTTTTGCGTGGGCCAGCGACGGCGGGGGTCGGTTGCGCCCGGGTGGATCACTACGAGGGGGCCCCTATCGCGGCCGGCTGCTTCTGGGACAGCTCCGCCCACGGCGGGAACCAGCCGTGCTTCAAGGTCAACGGGAAAGGCGCCGGCGAATCCTGCCACCTCCAGGGCGCGGAGGGGTTCGTGTTGATAGTAGAGGTAGGGGACGGTCCGCTCCAGGTGTGCCGCATCCGGCGTGCGGGTCCCTACGGTGTGGCGGGCTCCGAGCCGTAACAGGAAGGGGTTTGAGTATCGTCCGCCACCATGGAGCTGGACGGCAAGGTCAAAGTTGCGGCTCCGCATGTCCGCGAAGAACGCCGCAAGCTCGTCGTGATCTTCGTCCCCGGGCCGCACTCCCTCGGCAAAGGGCAGGATCTGCACTTCATCCACAGGGCTTTCCACCGCCTCGAGCAGTGCACGGTGGATCGGCGTGCCCAGTAGCGTTATCGTCGCAGCCGGGTAGGCCGCCTTCAGGGCAGCCAAGGCGGGAACGGCGAACAGGAGGTCACCGAGCCCGCCTCCCCGCAGCACGGCAATATGGGATACGGCATCAAACTTCTCCAGTATCGGGCCAACGCCTGCACCGACCTGTTCCGAACCTCCGAACCGTGCGGTGGGTCCTTCCACGACAGCCCCTTCCATTGTCCAGAGGAGGCCCCCGCCGTCCTCTTCCTGCGCAACCCGACTCCGGCCGGTGGCCGGCGGCTGCTCCTTGAACATGTACCCAATCACCGGCGCCTATACGCTCCCTGTTGGGGAATACGGGCCTGATGCTGTACGTTTCATACCCGACAGCCAATCAAAGAAAAGAGAAGCACCTAAAGTGGCAACCGATTACGATGAACTGCGTTCCGACGTCAAGGAATCGCAGGACAACTCACTTGAGCAGCTCCAGTCAGCAAATGCTCCCGACGCCCGCAGTGTGGTGCAGGAGTTGGACGAGGCTGACGGGCTGGACGGCGCCGGCGTCCCTGGCGGCGAATTCGTCGCTGAGGAGCTCGTAGTCCAGGTCATTCCGCAGGCAGAGGACGAATTCACCTGCTACTCCTGCTTCCTGGTCCGGCACCGGTCCCAGATTGCCCGCCAGAAAGACGGCCACAGCTACTGCACCGAGTGCGAAGGCTAGGAGGCCGGCAAGTTTCGGCGGAAGCGCCGGGAATCTCCTGAACAACAACCGAGAGGCACGCCGCACAGGGCGTGCCTCTCGGTTTTAAAGCATTCGCCCAGACAAGGTGCGTAACGTGCGGTCAAGCACTTACGACGACGACCCGGCAGCCAGGAGGCAGCGTTGGACAGCGCAGCGAGCTTGTGGAACACCTTCGCAGCGGCCTTCACCCAGGCCCCCGTGCCCAATATCACCTGGGTAGAGATGCTGTTGTCCCTGGCAGCAGCAACGGCGCTGTCCATCCCGCGCCGATCCTGGCGCTACTTCGGGCTTCTCGCCACCGCCACCCACGAACTGGGCCACGCGTTTGCCGCCGTCACCTCGGGGCAACGGCTGTCCGGGATCCGGCTCCGCCTGGACCACTCCGGAACAACCACCACCTACAGCCGAAGCCGTCTGGCTGCTGCATGGTCGTGTTTCTGGGGCTATCCGGTCCCGGCCGTTGTTGGTGCGGCTTTCGTGTGGAGCGGGGTCACCGGGTGGGGTGCCGCAGCCATGGCGGTGAGCATGGTGGTGCTGGCCGGGTCCCTGCTTTTCCTTCGCAACCTTGCGGCTTTCCTCATTACGATCACCGCGATAGCCGGCGCTGCAGCGCTCACGTTCCTCGCACCGGCCGCCGTCGCCGGACACGCCGCCGTCATCCTCGGCCTTGCCCTGCTCGTGGCCGCGGTCCGGGACCTGGCCAAACTCACCCACGTCCACCTCCGGCGTCGCGACCGCCTGGCGACTTCCGACGCCTACCTGCTGTACCGCGCCACCTCCGTACCGTCCGCCGTCTGGATAACAATCTTCAGTTTCCTCGTCGCCGGATCATGGCTTGCGGCCTGGTTTCCGGTCTCGCAGATCCTTCTTGGCGGGACCTAGGGTGTCCGGTGGCGCATACGCTAAGAGGATGAGCGATGAAACGGACAGCACTCCCACAGCGGCGGAAGACGCCACCGTGCACAGCACCCGAGGCGCCTATGTGACCGGCGGCGCCGGGTTTACCCGTGATACCAACTACATCGAGGACCGCATTACCAAGGACGCCGCGCCCGGCAGCAACGGAGAGCACGGCTGGCCCGTGGAAGCAGGACGGTACCGGCTCATTGCCGCCAGGGCTTGCCCGTGGGCAAACCGGACCGTCATAGTCCGCAGGCTGCTTGGCCTCGAAGACGCCATCTCCCTGGGCCAGCCCGGACCCACCCACGATGCCCGGTCCTGGACCTTCGACCTCGACCCGGGCGGCGTGGACCCCGTCCTGGGCATCGAACGCATCCAGGAGGCCTACTTCAAACGCTTCCCCGGCTATCCGCGGGGCATCACCGTCCCCGCCATCGTGGACATTGCAACCGGAGAAGTTGTGACCAACAACTTTCCGCAGATTACCCTCGACTTTTCGACCGAATGGGTGGAGTTCCACCGGCCGGGCGCACCGAAGCTCTATCCCGGGCACCTCCGCGAGGAGATCGACCAGGTCAACAAGCGTGTGTTCACCGAAGTCAACAACGGCGTGTACCGCTGCGGCTTCGCCGGCTCACAGGAGGCCTACGATTCAGCCTACGACCGCCTGTGGACCGCGCTGGACTGGCTGGAAGAGCGGCTCTCACACCAGCGGTACCTCGTGGGCGACACCATCACCGAAGCGGACGTACGCCTGTTCACCACATTGGCCAGGTTCGATCCCGTCTACCACGGCCACTTCAAATGCAACCGCCAGAAGCTGAGCGAGATGCCGCACTTGTGGGGTTACGCGCGGGACCTGTTCCAGACTCCCGGATTCGGCGACACCATCGACTTTGTCCAGATCAAGCGGCACTACTACATCGTGCACGAGGACATCAACCCCACCGGCATTGTCCCCTCGGGGCCGGACCTCCGCGGATGGTTGGAAGACCACGGCCGCGAGTCCCTGGGCGGACGGCCCTTCGGAGACGGTACTCCGCCGGCACCGGTGCGGCCGGGCGAGGAAGTGGCGCCCGGACACGGGGCAGAGGGCTAGGCGGAAAGCGCCCACAGGAAATCGCTTTCCCTTATGCTGGGAGGCATGCAAACTTCCCTAGGCTTCGTTGCACCCGGATACGGGAACGTGCTGGCGTTGTTCGAGTCGCTGCTCGCTGAGGACCCCCACTACAGTGCCCAGCTTGCCGCGTATCAAGGCTCCCGCCAGGTGGTCCGGCTGACTGGAGGCCCGGACATGGCGCCTGACACCGTGACGGGAGCCTACTCCTGCTCCAAAGGGGTCGGCGCAATGGTCATCGCACTGCTGGTCCAGGACGGCCTCCTCGATCTGGACAGGACGGTGGCCCATTACTGGCCGGAATTCGCCGTCCATGGCAAAGACCGGCTGCTCGTCAGGGAAGCACTGTCCCATCAGGCCGGGCTGACGGGAATCGACGGCGGCTTTGGCCTTGCCGAGTTCACCACGTCCGAAGCTGCGGCGCGGCTCGCTGCTGCCCCTCCCCTGTGGCAGCCCGGGCGGCAGTTCGGATACCACGCCCTCACCATCGGTATCCTGATGGAGGAGCTGTGCCGCCGCACGGCGGGCGAGCCATTGCAGGCTATCTATGACCGCAGGATCCGGACGCCCCACGGCGTGGACTTCTTCCTCGGCCTGCCCGAAGAACTGGAACCGCGCTACCGGGACGTCCTCTACCAGGACGCCCCGGACCAGGACTGGGTGGACCCGCTCAGCCTGGAAGGCATTAACGGCAACGCACCCGTCAGCACCATCATGGAGCTGCCGAACATCCGCGCCGTCCGCGCAGCAGGCATGTCGGCCGCCGGTGGGGTCGGGTCCGCTGACGGGTTGGCCCGCCTGTATGCGGCGGCAACAACCGGCGTCGACGGCGGCCGGCCCTTCCTCTCGGTCCCAACCATCGAGGCAATGTCCCGGGAGCAGGTGTGGGGCCTGGACCGTTCTTCGGGACTCGACAACGCGTTCGCCGTCGTCTTCATGAAACCGCACCCGTCACGGAACTTCGGCAGCCACCGCGCCTTTGGCCATGAGGGAGCCAACGCCGCGCTCGGCTTTGCCGACCCCTCCTACGGCCTTGGCTTCGGCTACATCCCCCGGCGCCAAGAGGAGGGGCGGACACCGGGGCGGGCCCACCGGCTGGCCACTGAGGTGCGGCGTTCAGCGGCCGGCTTGTCCTGACGGGGTACCGGCCCTACTGTGGTCCGGATGGGCAATACTCAAGCACGACCGGACGCACGGTGGGCTCGGGGGACCCAACTTCTCAAACGCTCGGTGGAGGGAATCTCTGCCGCCTTCGCAGCACAACGGCTGCAGCTGGCGGCCAAAGCCGCGCTCGCCGCGGGTGTAGCCTTCACGATCGCTCCACTCATGCCGGGCGCGGCGTCCCACTACACGTACTATGCGCCACTGGGCGCCCTTGTGGCCATGTACCACAACGTCGCCGGTTCGGTGCGGAACGGTCTTCAGGCCATCGCAGGTTTGGCGGTAGGGATAGGCCTGGCCTTCATCCTGGTCAGCATTTCCGATCCCTCCCCCCTGACGGTGGCTCTCTTCATGGGCGTCGGGGTGCTCTTGGGCGGCCTGCCCGGCATCGGTTCCGGCAGTGACTGGATCCCGACGGCGGCGCTCCTGGTTTTGCTGGTCGGCGGCAGGAATGCCGAGGACTTCTCCTACGGGTACCTCCTGCAAATGGCCGCCGGCGTGGCGGTGGGCATCGCCGTAAACTTCCTGATCTTTCCACCACTGCACCTGAATGCGGCCGCCACCAGCCTGGCAGAGCTCAGGCGCGCCCTTGGCAGGCAGCTGACCGATATGGGAGCAGCCCTCACGGAGAAGTGGCCGCCGGAGCATGAAGAATGGTCGCGCAGGTCAGAGGAGCTTTCCGACGCGGCGAGATCGGTGCGGCACCTGGTCAAAGAAGCTGACGCCAGCCGGCGCGCCAACCCGCGGCGAAAGCTGCACCCGAGGGACATCGACAAGGACTACCGCGACCTGCAGAATCTGGAGCAGGTCACTTTCCATATCCAGGACATGACCGATGTGCTTTCCGACGTGATTTGGAACAGCGACCTGCCGTATGACATCCCCCTGGAGGACACCAAACCGCTGGCCGAAGCCATTACGGCGACCGGAGAGATGCTGTCCACCAACGAAGAGGGTGAAGACAACGGGCGTCAGGGCAGGTACGACGCCGCCAAGGTGGCAGTGGAAGCCTGCATGGCCGCCACCACCGCCAGGCAGGCGGAGAAGGGGACCGTCCCCGCCTCCGAATCGGTCCTCCTGAGCCTGCACCGCATCCTGCGCGCCGTCAGGCCAAAGGACTGATCCGGCTGGCTCCCCAACGCCTACAGCGCTGAAACTGTGCCACCGAAGTGGCGCCGCCCTGAACGTGGATTCCACGCGACGAAGCGTGAATGCTTCCACGCCCCCGTTGCGGCCTGGTCCGTACTGATCTCCAATGCCACCCTGCACGGCAGGAAGACCGGCGCTTCAAAATCCACGTCCCAGCTGAAGGAGTCACCGCGGGACGGCCCGACGTCCGCGAGGGCACGCGAGGCGAGGTACATCCCGTGGGCTATCGACCGCCTCATCCCGAGCGCCTTGGCCGACAACACGCTCAGGTGTATCGGGTTGAAGTCACCGGACACGGCAGCGTAAGCACGGCCCGTGTCCACCCCCAGGTGCCACAGAGCCGTTGGGGCGGGAGCCGTGAAATCCGGTTTCTGCGCGGCGGCGGAGGGTTTGTCGATGCCGGGAAGGAACACCCCCTTGGCAAGGTAGGTGGAGACCCCCCGCCAGCAAATGTCCGCCGAGCCCGCGCGACGCACCTCTGCCACCACATCCACCTGCGTCCCCGCCCGGTGGCCCCGAAGGTCCTCCACCCTGGCGGTTACGTCAAGGACGTCCGTGAAAACCAGCGGCGTTCTCTGCTCAACACTGTTGCGCAGGTGGATCATCCCCAACAGGGGCAGCGGGAAGTCGTCCCGGTTCATGACGCTCATGGCCAGTGGAAAAGCCAAGGCATGGATGAAGCCGGCAGGCAGTACGTCGCTGGCGGTCTCGCCGATCAGGTGCTGGTACGCCGTGAGGTTTCCAACGTCCACCGTGACGCCCCTGACTTCGTGGCTCTCGGCAGGAAGATCGGCCGAGTCATGCGTTCCAAGAAGCCTTTGACGTGCTGCCTGGGCGGCGGCGTTGACGTACAGCTTGGACAGCGACGGCATCTCACCGAGGATCACTGGTTGCTGGAGTGTCATGCCCCCACCAGGTTTTGCCCGCACACCCGCAGCACCTCTCCGTTGATTCCGCCCGCGGCGTCGCTGGCCAGGAATGCGATGGTTTCCGCCACGTCCGTGGGGAGGCCACCCTGCTGCAGTGAGTTGAGCCTGCGCGCCACTTCACGGACGGCAAAAGGAATCCGCGCGGTCATCTCGGTTTCAATGAACCCGGGCGCGACGGCGTTGATGGTGCCGCCGTTGGCGGCGAGCAGCGGAGCGGTGGCCCGTACCATGCCCATGACGCCGCCTTTGGAGGCGGCGTAGTTCGTTTGTCCCCTGTTGCCGGCGATGCCGCTGGTGGAGGCAACGGACACGATCCGCGGTGATGAGCGGAAGTGGTCCGAAGCCAGCAGGGCTTCGTTGATCCGGAGCTGGGCCGCGATGTTGATGTTGATGACCGAGTTCCACCGCGCCTTGTCCATGTTGGCCAGCAGTTTGTCCCGGGTGATCCCGGCATTGTGCACCACAATATCCAGGCGGCCATGCCGCTGCGCTGCATGCTCGAGGATCCGCCCGCCAGCGTCCGCGCCGCTGATATCCAGCTGCAGGGCCGTGGCCCGCACCTCGTTGGCCACGGCCGCCAGCTGGTCCCCCGCCGTCGGAATGTCGACAAGGAGCAGTGTGGCTCCGTCGCGGTGCAGTGTCCGTGCAATTTCGGCGCCGATTCCCCTGGCGGCGCCGGTCACCACGGCGATTTTGCCCGACAGCGGCTTATCGGGGTTCACGGGAAGCTCACCGTCTTGCGAGGAGACTTTCAGGAACTGCCCGTCAACGAACGCCGATCGGCCGGAAAGGAAGAACCTGATGGCGCCCAGTGCGCTGGGGCTCGTGGAGGTGGTGCCCTCCGAGAGGAGGACACCGTTTGCTGTGGCACCCGCCCGCAGCTCTTTGGCCAGGGACCGCAGAAAACCGTCGACGCCTTGGCGGGCAGCCGCGGCCGCAGGGGAAGGTGCGTCGGCTGCAGGCCGGGACACCGTAATGATCCGGCCGCCGGCGCGCAGGTCCCGCAGTGAGCCTGCGGCGGACAATACCGGCTGCTCCAGGTCCGTCGGATGCTCCAGCTCGTCGAGGACCAGGATGATGGCGCCCAGCTTTTCGGCCGGAACGGCGTGCCTCCGGACGTCAAGGTCCCAGGACAACAATTCGTTGGCGAGGCTGTCAGCCCCTGGAGTGTTTCCCACGACGACGACAGGGCCAACGACCAAAGGTTGTCCGGGCTGGTAGCGGCGGAGCACTGCGGGCTGCGGCAGCCCGAGCTTCCTGGCCACCTTGCGGCCCACGCCGCTGTTAACCAGCTGGGTGTAAGTATCCGTCATGACTGCCCCCTACACAGATTCCAGAACCGCGACGACGCCCTGGCCGCCGGCCGCACACACAGACACCAGGCCCCGGGCGGGCCGCCCCTCCACGGCTGCCTTCGCGTGGAGCATCTTGGCCAGCGTACCCACGATCCGTCCGCCGGTGGCGGCGAAGGGGTGACCCGCTGCCAGCGATGATCCGTTGACGTTGAGGCGTGAACGGTCGATGCTGCCGAAAGCGCCGTCCAGTCCGAGCCGGGTCCGGCAGAATTCCTCGTCCTCCCACGCCGCAAGCGTGCTGAGGACCGTGGCCGCGAAGGCTTCATGGATTTCGAAGAAGTCGAAGTCCGCCAAAGTCAGGTTCTGCCGGGCCAGGAGCCTGGGCACTGCGAATGCGGGGGCCATCAGCAGGCCGTCCTTGCCGTGCACAAAATCCACGGCTGCCGCCTCGGCGTCCACCACGGCCGCCAGTTTGGGCAGGTCGCGGGCATCGGCCCAGTCATCGGAGGCGAGGAGGACGGTGGAGGCGCCATCGGTCAACGGCGTGGAGTTGCCCGCCGTCATGGTGGCGCCGGCGCCGAGGTTCCTGCCGAACACAGGCTTCAACGACGCCAGTTTTTCCAATGAGGTGTCAGCGCGCAGGTTGCCGTCCCGCGTCAGTCCACGGTAGGGCGTCAGCAGGTCATCGAAGAAACCTGACTCGTAGGCGGCCGCGAGGTTCCGGTGACTGTTCAGCGCCAGTTCGTCCTGCGCTTCGCGGGAAATCTTCCACTGCGCAGTGGTCAGGGCCTGGTGCTCTCCCATGGACAGGCCTGTGCGCGGTTCCGCCGTGCCGGGCGCCAGCGGGGCCAGGTCCTTTGGCCGGAGGCGGCTCAGGATCTGGAGGCGCTGGGGAAGCGTTTTGGCGCGGTTAAGGTCAAGGATGATGTCGCGGAGCCCCTCGCTGACCACCACGGGAGCATCGGATGCTGAATCCACGCCGCCGGCTATGGCGGAATCGATCTGTCCCAGCTTGATCTTGTTGGCCAGGCCCACCACTGTCTCCAAGCCGGTGGCGCAGGCCTGCTGGAGGTCGTACACCGGCGTTTCGGCGGACAGGGCAGATCCAAGGACGGCTTCCCGGGTGAGGTTGAAATCCCTGGAGTGCTTGAGGACGGCGCCTGCGGCAACCTGTCCGATGCGTTCGTCCTGGAGGCCGAAGCGTGCGATCAGGCCGTCGAGGGCCGCGGTCAGCATGTCCTGGTTGGAAGACTTCGCGTAGGCGCCGCCGGACCGCGCAAAGGGAATCCTGTTGCCGCCGACTATCACCGCCCTGCGGGGTGCGGAAACTGCTGCTCGAACTGATTCATCAGGTGCTGGCGTGGACTGTCCGTCTATGGACATGGGTGGCTCCTCTGCTCACATGCGGTTACCGATACCCAGCGTACCTGATACGCTGGGTATCGTGAATTTCCGTAATGCCCGCCTGCCGCTCACCGTTGGACTGCCGTCTGCCGCCAGTCCAGACGGCCGTTCCGCACGCTGGCAGAGCCACCGCGAGGAGCGGCGCCGGGAGCTGATCAAGCAGGCCCGCAGGGCAGTCCATGCGCTGGGCAGCGACGCGTCCATGGAAGAAATCGCCACGGCGGCCGGAACCTCGAAATCCGTGTTCTACCGCTATTTCGGGGACAAAGCCGGCCTGCAGCAGGCGGTGGGAGAAGTGGTCCTGAGCCAAATGCAGAACCGCATCAAGGAAGCAGCGCAGAGTGCCGTTACTCCGCGGGAAGGGTTGCTGGCGATGGTCTCGGCCTACCTGCAGATGGCAGACACCAGCCCCAGCGTTTATGCGTTCGTCACCAGCTACTCCCCCGGCGAGGCCGCAGTCCCTGCGCCTGCGGCGACAGGGGCCGGCGCCCTGGGCCACTTCTTCGATGCCATTGCGGACATGATCGCCACGCCGATGCGCTCCCACCTGGGTGATGTCGGGGAAGCCATCATCGACTTCTGGCCCCGGGCGGCAATCGGCCTGGTGCGGAACGCCGGCGAGCAGTGGCTCAGCACACCGGACTCCCCCACCAAGCCAAGCCAGGAAACCATGGCCCGCCACATCACGGCATGGCTGTGTGTTGGCATAGCCCCGGAACTCACGTCTGCCCCACCGACCACCAAGTTATCCGCCAAAGAAGGACTGTGACATGACTGACGTAGTGGACCGCACCGCCCGCAAAGGGCTCCGCTCCCCGGCAACCCCGGCAGCCAAACCCATGGCCTACGCCCCCGCACCCGCCATCGACGTCGCGGCCCTGGGCCGGCAACTCCTGGGAAAGTGGGCCGACGTGCGGCTCCAGGCAAGGGACCTGGCTGCACGCCCGGAACTGCACAAGATCGAAGGCCTGACACACACGGACCACCGCGAGCGGGTATTCGGCCAGCTCAACTACCTGGTGGACAACGAAGCCGTCCACCGGGCATTCCCGGCGGAACTGGGCGGCTCTGACGACCACGGCGGAAACATCGCCGGGTTCGAGGAGCTGGTCGTGGCAGACCCGTCGCTGCAGATCAAGGCGGGGGTCCAGTGGGGTCTCTTTGGATCCGCCGTGATGCACCTGGGAACGGGCGAACACCACGCCAAATGGCTGCCGGGCATCATGAACCTGGACATCCCCGGCTGCTTCGCCATGACGGAGACAGGCCACGGCTCGGATGTGGCCAGCATCGCCACCACGGCCACCTACGATCCCGATACCGAGGAATTCGTCATCCATACCCCGTTCCGCGCGGCGTGGAAGGACTACATCGGCAACGCCGCCACGGACGGACTGGGCGCAGTGGTGTTTGCCCAGTTGGTGACCCGCGGGGTCAACCACGGCGTCCACGCACTCTACGTCGACCTGCGGGACCCGGACACCAAGGAGTTCCTGCCCGGCATCGGCGGCGAGGATGATGGCATCAAGGGCGGCCTTAACGGGATCGACAACGGCCGCCTGCACTTCACCAACGTCCGCGTCCCGCGCACCAACCTACTGAACCGGTACGGCAACGTCGACTCCGACGGAACCTATACGTCCCCAATTGCAAGCCCCGGCCGCCGCTTTTTCACCATGTTGGGAACGCTGGTCCAGGGCCGCGTGTCCTTGGACGGCGCCGCCGTTGCCGCCTCCAAGCTGGCTTTGAAAGCGGCCATCCAGTACGCCACCGAACGCCGCCAGTTCAACGCGTCCTCCCACACGGACGAAGAAGTCCTGCTCGACTACCAGCGGCACCAGCGGCGGCTGTTCACCCGGCTGGCCACCACATATGCTGCCGGCTTTGCCCACGAGCAGCTGCTGCAGAAGTTCGACGACGTCTTCTCCGGCGCGCACGATACAGACGCGGACCGCCAGGACCTCGAAACCCTGGCGGCGGCGCTGAAGCCGCTGAGCACCTGGCACGCCCTGGACACCCTGCAGGAATGCCGCGAGGCATGCGGCGGTGCCGGGTTCCTGATCGAGAACCGGTTCGCCTCGCTCCGGGCCGACCTTGACGTCTATGCAACGTTCGAGGGCGACAACACCGTGCTGCTGCAACTCGTGGCCAAGCGCCTGCTCGCTGACTACGCGAAAGAATTCCGGAACGTGGACTTCGGCGTACTGGCCCGCTACGTGGTGAACCAGGCGGCAGGCGCCGCGGTCCACCGCACCGGCCTGCGCCAAGTAGCGCAGTTCGTCGTGGACACCGGGTCAGTCCAGAAGGCCGCGATCGCCCTCCGCGACGAGGAAAGCCAGCGCGCGCTCCTCACCGACAGGGTGCAGACCATGGTGGCGGAGGCCGGCGCCGCGCTCAAGGGCAGCAAGCGGCTCCCGCAGGACAAGGGTGCCGCCCTGTTCAACAGGCACCAGAACGAACTCATCGACGCCGCCCAGGCACACGCCGAGTTGCTGCAGTGGGAGGCTTTCACCGAGGCGCTACAGCAAGTGGCGGATCCGGGGACCCGGACTGTCCTGACCTGGTTGCGCGACCTCTTCGGCCTGTCACTGATTGAGAAGAACCTGTCCTGGTACCTCATGAACGGGCGCCTTTCCATGCAGCGGGCGCGGACCGTGGGCGGATACATCAACCGGCTCCTGGAAAAGATCCGCCCGCATGCCGTGGACCTGGTGGACGCTTTCGGCTATGGCGAGGACCACGTCCGCGCAGCCATCGCCACGGGCGCCGAAAAAGTGCGGCAGGACGAGGCCAGGGCGCACTTCCGGAACCAGCGCGCCAGCGGGCAGGCTCCCGTGGACGAGAAGGTCCTTATCGCGAAGACCGCGGCCGGCCGAAAGGGCTGACCCGCGGACCGCGCCTCTCTGCGGAGAAACAACGACGGCGCCGCTCCCCGTGGAAGGGGAGCGGCGCCGTCGTTGTTTCTGCTGTGGGGCACTCAGCTGGAAGCGGGCAGCACGGAGCGGTACACCTCAAGGGTGGTCTCGGTGATGGATTCCCAGGAGAAGTGCTTCTCGGCACGTTCCCGGCCGGCCTGCCCCATTACACGGGCACGCTCGGGATCGGACACCACCTCAGTGAGGGCTGCCGCGAACTCCTTGACGAACTTCTCCGGATCCAGGGGTGTTCCGGTCCCGTCCGTGACCTGTTCCAGGTCCACCAGCAGCCCGGTCCTGCCGTGCTCCACCACCTCCGGAATACCGCCGGTGGCGCTGGCCACCACCGCTGCTCCGCAGGCCATCGCCTCGAGGTTCACGATCCCGAGGGGTTCGTAGATGGAGGGGCACGCGAATGCGGTGGCGTGGCTGAGCACCTGGATGAGCTCGTGCCGCGGCAGCATCCGCTCGATGAGGACCACGCCAGTGCGCTGCTTTTGCAGGTCTTCGATCAGGGCGGCGGTTTCCGCTGCGAGCTCCGGAGTGTCCGCCGCACCCAGGCACAGGACCAGCTGAACGTCGGCGGGAAGCTTCGCGGCTGCCCGCAGGAGGTAGGGGACGCCCTTTTGCCGCGTGTTTCTTCCCACAAAGACAACGCTCGGCTTGGCGGGATCGATGCCCAAGGCGCGGACAGCGTCGTCGTTTTCGTCACGCTGCCACAGCTCGACGTCAATGCCGTTGTGGACCACCCGGACCTTCTCCGGGTCCACGTTGGGGTAGCTGCGCAGGATGTCCTGCCGCATGCCCTCCGAAACGGCGATGATTGCAGCCGCAGCCTCGTACGCCGTCTTCTCCACCCATGATGAGAGGGCGTAGCCGCCGCCGAGCTGTTCGGCTTTCCAGGGTCGCAGCGGTTCAAGGCTGTGGGCACTGAGAACGTGCGGAATTCCGTGGAGCAGGGACGCCAGATGCCCCGCCATGTTGGCGTACCAGGTGTGCGAATGGACCACGTCGGCGCCCTGGACATCCGGCACAATGCGGAGGTCGACGCCCAGGGTCTGCACGGCAGCGTTGGCCCCGCCGAGGTCCTCCGGCACCTGGTAGGACGTCACCGCCGCCCCGTGGTAGTCAGCGTCGCGTGGCGCCCCGAAAGCACGAACCTGCAGGTCAACGTGCTTACTAAGCACCCTGCTCAATTCGGCGACGTGCACCCCGGCGCCACCGTAGATCTCCGGCGGAAACTCTTTAGTCACAATGTCTATACGCACAAGACCCAAGGTAGTCCTTCACGCATAACTGTTCTAGTGTGAAGGAGTCCGGGTGGACCGGACTGTCTTGGGAGTTACGAAGGCGTACAGGAGCGACCACCATGCCGTTGAATAAGAAAGTCCTGGCCATTGTCCTCGCAGGCGGCGAGGGAAACAGGCTGATGCCACTGACGGCAGACCGGGCCAAACCCGCCGTGCCTTTTGCCGGCAGCTACCGCCTCATCGATTTTGCGTTATCCAACCTTGTGAATTCCCGCTACCTGCAGATCGTCGTCCTGACCCAGTACAAGTCCCACAGCCTTGACCGCCACATCTCCGAGACGTGGCGCATGTCCACCCAGTTGGGCAACTACATCGCTTCCGTGCCTGCCCAGCAGCGCGTGGGCAAAAGCTGGTTCCTTGGCAGCGCCAACGCCATCTACCAGTCCCTGAACCTCATCCAGGACGCCAACCCCGACATCGTCGTCGTGGTCGGCGCGGACCACGTATACCGCATGGACTTCGCCCAAATGGTCGCCCAGCACGTGCACAGCGGTGCCAAGGCCACGGTCGCGGCAGTCCGGCAGCCGCTGCACATGGCGGATCAGTTCGGCGTCATCGAAGTGGACCAGAACGACTCCCAGAAGATCGCCGCGTTCGTCGAGAAGCCGGCCAGCACTCCGGGGCTTGCCGCGGACCCCTCCCAGTTCCTCGCCTCCATGGGCAACTACGTGTTCGACGCCGACGCCCTGGTGGCAGCCCTGCATGTGGACGCCGAGCGGCTGGACACCAAGCACGACATGGGCGGCGACATCATCCCCTACTTCGTCAACCAGGGCGAAGCCGGGGTCTACGACTTCACGCTCAACGATATTCCCGGCTCCACCGAACGCGACCGCACCTACTGGCGAGACGTGGGCACCATCGACTCGTTCTATGACGCCCACATGGACCTCATCTCCCCGATGCCGGTGTTCAACCTCTACAACTCCGAGTGGCCCATCTACACGCGCCAGAGCATCTCGCCGCCCGCAAAGTTCGTCCGGGGCGACAACAACACCGTCGGAACGGCCCTTGACTCCATCGTGGCCAGCGGCGTGGTCATCTCCGGTGGCATTGTGGAAGGCTCGGTCCTGTCCAACGACGTCTATGTAGCCACCAGCGCCAGGGTCACGGACTCGGTCCTGATGGACAAGGTGCAGGTTGGGGCGGGTGCTGTGATCAACCGCGCCATTCTCGACAAGAACGTCAAGGTACCGGCGGGGTCAGCGATCGGCCTGGACCCGGACCTGGACCGGGCGCGCGGATTCAAGGTCACCGAATCCGGCATCACCGTGTTGGCCAAAGGCCAGGAAGTGCCGGAACCGGGCGAGGCCGAAAGGCAGCTGGCCGCCCAACACCTGGGGCTCCTGCCGAACGCCGTCAAAGCTGCAGCGGACCAGTACCCCGAGGTTCGCGAGACCGTAGGCAGGGTGGCGGAGACGCACGCGGCTGCTGTCGCGAAGGCGGCACCGGACGACGCCCGGGTTTCCTGACCGGAACCTGAAGGCAAGAACGTATTCCGCGGGCCGGAGCACCAGGACGGTGCTCCGGCCCGCGTCGTACGCTGTAAAATTTGGCTAATGAGCTCCCCCGATCTGACCCCTGAGGAAATCCAGGCCTGCCTCAAGGTCCTGAATACGATACACGCGTACGACGAGGAGCACCCCGACTATGTTTCGGTGCGCCGCGCCACCGGGAAGATGTTCAAAGCCGTCAAGCGCCACCGCCGGGTCACCAAGCGCGACTCCATTGCCGAAGCTGACAGGGCAGTCATCGCCCAGACCGCTACCGCTGCCCCGGACCGGATCGACGACGAAACCCGTGGCAACAAACTGGCTCCATCCGCTACCGGAAACATCGCGGGCCACCTCATCCGCTCACGCCCGTGCTATATCTGCAAGCAGCACTACACCCAGGTGGACGCCTTCTACCACCAGCTCTGCCCCGAATGCGCGGCCTTCAGCCACAGCAAGCGCGACGCACGCACCGACCTCACCGGACGGCGCGCACTGCTCACCGGCGGCCGCGCCAAGATCGGGATGTACATCGCCCTCCGGCTGCTCCGCGACGGTGCCCACACCACCATCACCACCCGGTTCCCCAAGGACGCCGCGCGCCGCTTCGCCGCCATGGAAGACAGCGCCGACTGGCTGCACCGGCTGCGGATCGTGGGCATCGACCTCCGTGATCCGGCCCAGGTGATGGCGCTGACCGACTCGCTTGACGAGGCCGGTCCGCTGGACATCATCATCAACAACGCGGCGCAAACGGTCCGGCGTTCCGGGAATGCCTACAAGCCGCTGGTGGATGCCGAAGATGAGCCGCTGCCCCTGGCACTGGAATACGCCAACGGCGGGCCGGAACTGCTGACCTTCGGCCACGCCCACGACAAGCACCCGCTGGCCCTGGCCGGCAGCGTCACCGAACACCCGGTCCTGGCCGGCGATGCCATCACGTCGCTTGCCCTGTCCACGGGTTCGGCGTCGTTGGAACGGATTGCGTCCGGAACGGCCATCGACGCCGGCGGCCTGGTCCCGGACCTGGCCACCATCAACAGCTGGACCCAAGTGGTGGACGAGGTGGATCCGCTGGAGATGCTCGAAGTCCAGCTCTGCAACGTGACGGCCCCGTTCCTGCTGGTCAGCCGCCTGCGGGGGGCGATGAAGCGCTCCACCGCACGGCGGAAGTACATCGTGAACGTCAGCGCCATGGAGGGGCAGTTCTCCCGCGCCTACAAGGGCCCCGGCCACCCCCACACCAACATGGCCAAGGCCGCGCTGAACATGATGACCCGCACCAGCGCACAGGAAATGCTGGACACCGACGGCATCCTGATGACCGCCGTGGACACCGGCTGGATTACCGACGAACGTCCCCACTTCACCAAGGTCCGCCTCATGGAGGAAGGCTTCCACGCTCCCCTGGATCTGGTGGACGGCGCCGCGCGCGTCTACGATCCCATCGTCATGGGCGAAAACGGTGAGGACCAGTACGGTGTCTTCCTCAAGGATTACAAGCCCAGCCCCTGGTGATGGGCGTATGCTCACGGCATGAGCAACGAGTCATCCAGCCAGGTGGAGAACCTGGAACACCACGATTGCTGGGCCTTGCTGCGGACAGTCTCCGTGGGCAGGCTCGCCGTGCTTGCGGACGGGCGGCCGGACATTTTTCCGGTCAACTACACAGTGGACGGCGGCACGCTGGTGTTCCGCACGGGCCAGGGCACCAAACTCTCCGCAGCAACCGGTGAGGACGCAGCAGTGGCCGTGGAGGCGGACGGCGTGGACCAGGACACGGGCCTGGCGTGGAGCGTCGTGATCAAGGGGACCGCCGCACTGGTCAAGAGCACCGAAGAACTACTCGACACCTCCCGCCTTTACCTGTTCCCCTGGCAGGCGGGACGCAAGGATGCCTTCGTGCGCATCACTCCGGACTCCATGACCGG
This sequence comes from Pseudarthrobacter sp. YAF2, assembly GCF_052113345.1. Classification (NCBI taxonomy): domain Bacteria; kingdom Bacillati; phylum Actinomycetota; class Actinomycetes; order Micrococcales; family Micrococcaceae; genus Pseudarthrobacter; species Pseudarthrobacter sp. YAF2. The sequence goes on from NZ_JBFRDA010000019.1 coordinate 118,762, forward strand.
CCGTCGTTTCAAGGTCACCGATCCGATGACCTGGTGGACACAGATCAGCAGTTCCGCTAGGACGGCACCGGAATAGGACGACGGCGGCGCACCCCCGGCCGTGATGGCCGGGGGCGCCGTGGTCAGGCGAGCTGGGTGATCTCGACGCTTACGTTGAGGGCGGACCCGCCACCGCCGGACAGGATTCCCTTCAGCGGAGGCACGTCGCGGTAGTCCCGGCCCCGCGCCACCGTGACGTGGAAGTCCCCGGCAGGCTTGTGGTTGGTGGGGTCCCAGCTGCGCCAGTCCCCGTCCCACCATTCCAGCCAGGCGTGCGACTGCCCGGCGACAGTCTCGCCGATCCCGGCACTGGACCGCGGGTGCAGGTATCCGGAGACGTAACGGGCAGGAATCCCGCAGCTCCGCAGTGCACCGATGGCAAGGTGGGCCAGGTCCTGGCAGACACCCTGGCGTTGGCCCCAAGCCTCTTCCGCGTTCGTGGTGACGGCGGTGGAGCCGGACATGTACGTCATCTCGCCGCGCATCCAGGCAAAGACCGCCATGGCGGCCTCGTGCGGGTTCTTGCCGGCCACGACGTCGGGAACAATGCCCAGCACTTCCTCCCCGGGGCCGCTCAGCCGGGACTGCGGCAGCCAGTCGCTGAAGGTGTTCAGGGTGTCCGGCGACGCCAGAACGTCCCACCCCACGATGTCCGCCTCGGTGGGGATCTTTTCCGCCCGGTGCACTTCGACAGTGATATTGGAAACCACCTCAAGGTGCTCGTGCGGCATCTGCATGTCAAAGGCCGTGACCCGGGTCCCCCAGTAGTCACGGTAGGTGCTGACGGCTGCTTGCGACGGGGACACCTTGACCACGGATTCCAGCACTACCTGCTGGGAGTCAGTCAGCGGCGTCATCCGGGCCTCGTTGTAGGACAGCGTCACCCGCTTGTTGTACTTGTAGGCCGTCCTGTGGACGATGCTCAACCGTGTCATGACACTTCTCCCACCCAGGCAAGTTCGTCCGCCTGATTGAAGTACTTACGGGAAATGGCGTCCGAGGCCTGCGACACGGCCTTCTGCACCCGCTCCATATGCTCGGGCAGCTCGGACATGAGGTCATCGGTCCGGTGGAACTCAAGGAAGGTCCGGGCCTGGCCGACGATGCGGCGGGCGTCATTGATGAAGCCCACGCGCTGCGCTGACGGATCAAGCTTGGCCAGGCACTCGTCGGCATCGCGCAACGCGTAGACGATGGATCGCGGGAACAGCCGGTCCAGAAGGAGGAATTCGGCCGCGTGCTGGTCACCGAACGCCGCGCGCCGGGTACGCAGGAAGGATTCGTAGGCTCCCGCGCAGCGGAGCATGTTGACCCAGGACATGCCCGCAGAGAGCACGTCGCGGGTGGACAGCATCCGGGCCGTCATGTCTGCGCGTTCCAGGGACCGGCCCAGGACCAGGAAGAGCCAGCTTTCGTCGTGGCTGACCGTGGTGTCGGCCAGGCCGCTGACCATGGCCGTGCGTTCCAGGGTCCAGTTGCAGAAGCGGTAGGTGCCCACCACGTCCTTGCGGTGCTGGCTCAGCCCGTAGTAGGTGGTGTTCAGGCTCTCCCACAAACCGGACGAGACAGTTTCCCGCGCGCGGCGGGCATTCTCCCGGGCGGCACCGAGGGACCCGGCGATGGACGTGGCACTCGTCTTGTCATAGGCGAGGGCGTGCAGCAGCTCGGGCAGTCCAAAGTCTTCACTCTGCGGCCTGGCGCCCATGACTGCCAGGAGTTCCTGGGCTACGCTCCGGCGTTCCTCCATGGGGAGGTGGTTCAGGCGCTCCAGGTGCACGTCAAGGATGCGGGCGGTACCGTCGGCCCGCTCCACATAGCGGCCAATCCAAAACAAGGACTCGGCAATACGGCTAAGCATTCGCGGCTACCTCCTGCGCGTCCGGAACGTTGAAAGAAAAATGCCCGACGGTGGCGCGGCTCACTGCTGCTGCTCCGACTGGCGGTCCCGCCAGTTGCTTTCCACCGGCCACACGGAGACCCGTTCACGGACGGTGACCGACTGGCGGGGAACAGTTTCCACCGGCATCTGGGGTGAGTCTGCCAGGACCCAGGTGTCCTTTGACCCGCCGCCCTGGCTTGAATTGACGATCAGGGAACCTTCCTTCAGCGCCACGCGGGTGAGGCCGCCGGGAAGCACCCAGACATTTTCGCCGTCGTTCACGGCAAAGGGCCTCAGGTCCACGTGCCGCGGACCAAACTTGTCCCCGCCGAGGGTGGGAACGGTGGAAAGCTGCAGCACCGGCTGGGCGATCCAGCCGCGGGGGTCTGCGATGACCCGCTGGCGGAGGGCGTCCAGTTCATCCTTGGAGGCGTCGGGGCCGATGACCAAGCCCTTGCCGCCGGACCCGTCCACCGGTTTGACCACCAGATCGGCAAGGTTGTCCAAGGTGTACTCCCTGGCCTCCTTCTCCTCGAGGCGGAAGGTGTCCACGTTCGCGATGATGGGTTCCTCGCTGAGGTAGTAGCGGATCAGGTCAGGGACGTAACTGTAAACCAGTTTGTCGTCAGCCACGCCATTGCCCACGGCGTTGGCGATGGTGACGCCGCCGGCACGGGCGGCATTGACCAGGCCCGGGCAGCCGAGCATGGAATCGGAGCGGAACTGCAGCGGGTCCAGGAAGTCGTCATCGATCCGCTTGTAGATGACATCCACGCGCTGTTCACCCGCGGTGGTGCGCATGTAGACGCGGTTGCCGCGGCAGATGAGGTCGCGGCCCTCCACCAGTTCCACACCCATGAGCCCGGCCAGGAGCGTGTGTTCGAAGTAGGCGCTGTTGAATACGCCGGGGGTGAGGACGACGACGGTGGGATCGTCGACGCCGGCCGGTGCGGTTTTGCGCAGTGCAGACAGCAAGCGGCGGGGATACTCCTCGACGGGCCTGATGAGCTGCTGGCCGAAGGCTTCGGGCAGGCCCTTGGCCATCGCGCGTCGGTTCTCCAGCACATAGCTCACGCCGGAAGGGACACGGACGTTGTCTTCCAGGACGCGGAAGGTCCCGGCGGCGTCACGGACGACGTCGATGCCGGAAATGTGGACCCGGACCCCGCCGGCCGGTTCAAAGCCGTGGACCTGGCGGTGGAAGTGCGCACTGGTGGTCACCAGTTGGCGCGGGATGACGCCGTCGGACACGACGGTCATTTTGTCGTAAACGTCGTTCAGGAATGCCTCAAGGGCGCGCACGCGCTGGGCGACGCCCCGTTCCAGGACGTTCCACTCCGCGGCCGGGATGACGCGCGGCACGATGTCCAGCGGGAACGGCCGTTCCTCGCCGGCGTAGTCGAACGTGACGCCGCGGTCCAGGAAGGTGCGGGCCATCGAGTCCGCGCGCGCACTCACGTCCGCCAGCGAGAGCTTCCGGAGGGCGTCCGCGACCTGCCCGTACGAGTCCCTGGCCTGCTGGCCGGGGGCGAACATCTCGTCGTAGGCTCCGGTGCGGCCCGCGGCCTCGGAGTAATCCTGGAATAGGTCTGACATGTCCAATAGCCAACCATCTTTTTGTTTCGAATTCATTACTGCCATCCATTCTGGCGTGTTGGCACCGATGGCCCGGTTCGTACTTTACGGGCCTCTTCGGGCACAGTAGGTGAGTGCCAGACAGCAGAAGCCTCCCAGCGCCCGGCCACGGCGGTTCCCGGCACCCGCTGGTGCGATTCATCGCAGGCTTCCTGACCGCGGCCGCCGCCGTTGCTGCCGCGTTCCTTGTGCACGGACTGGTACCCGCGCTGCCTGCCATGACCATGGCTGTGGTCCTGGGCGTCCTCGCCGCCAACCTGCCCGGAACGGGTGCCTGGACTGCCGGCCGCGCCCGGCCGGGGCTGGACTTCGCCGGCAAGCATTTGATGCGTGCCGGGATCGTGGTCCTGGGCCTGAAGGTCAGCATCATGGACGTCCTTCACCTGGGGTGGGCGGCACTGGTCCTGATCGTGGCCGTCGTGGCCGCCGGTTTCGGCGGGACCTACGCCATCTCTCGACTCTTCCGGTTGCCGCCGGTGACATCACTCCTGGTGGCCACCGGGTTCTCCATCTGCGGCGCCTCGGCGATCGGCGCCATGGCCGCCGTCCGCCGCATCCGGCACGCTGACACCGTCCTGCCGGTTGCCCTGGTGACACTCTGCGGAACCCTGGCCATCGGGGTCCTCCCCCTGCTTTCCCATCCGCTGGGGCTTTCGGCGGCGGTCTTCGGCGCCTGGACGGGTGCCTCGGTGCACGATGTCGGCCAGGTGGTGGCCACGGCGCAAACCGCCGGAAGCGCGGCACTGGCGATCGCCGTCGTCGTCAAGCTCACCCGGGTCCTGCTGCTGGCCCCCGTTGCCGCGCTGGCGGGCGCGCACCACCGCCGCGGCACCCGGACCCAGGCGGCCGCGGACGGTTCGACGTCGAAAAGGCCGCCGCTGGTGCCGTTGTTTGTTTTGGGGTTCGTTGCCATGGTGGCGCTGCGTTCCACGGGCTGGCTGGCCCCCGGCTGGCTCGAGGCCGGAGCCACCGTGCAGGACATTCTCCTGGGCGCGGCTTTGTTCGGGCTGGGCTCGGCAGTGCGGATCCGCACCCTGCTGCACACAGGTGGGCAGGCGCTCCTGGCGGCCCTCGCCTCCTGGCTCCTTATTGCGGTGCTGGGCCTCGCTGCCGCCTTCGCGATCGCGGGCTGAGCCAATCAAACGGCACCGTGATTAGATAGCCGGGTGTCACATGAGAATCTGCAGCGCCGCGAAGCCGCTGAACGTTCAGTCCTGATCAGCACCACCAGCTACGACATCTCGCTGGACGTGCGGCAAGCGGCGGATCCGGCTGTCGCCGGGTACACGAGCCGCAGCGTCATCAACTTCACGGCCTCCGAACCGGGCGCCGGCACGTTCCTGGATTTCATTGGCAGCGACGTGCACAGCGTGTTCCTCAACGGCAAGGGCCTGCCGGTGGCGGACGTGGTGGATGGCGCCCGGATCCGGCTGGACAACCTGCAGGCCGAGAACCAGGTGACCGTTACCGGCACGGCGTTGTACAGCCGCTCGGGCGAAGGCATGCACCGGTTCGTGGACCCGGCCGACGGCCAGTGCTACCTGTACACCCAGTACGAGCCGGCCGACGCACGCAGGGTCTTCGCCAACTTCGAACAGCCCGACCTCAAAGCCATGTACACGTTCCACGTGATGGCGCCTGCCCACTGGCAGGTGGCGTCCAACGGCGCCGAGGTAAACCGCACCCTGCTGACCAGCGATCCGGCCACCGCCAGGTGGGACTTTGCCACCACGCTGCCCATGTCCACGTACATCACGGCGGTCCTGGCCGGTCCCTACTTCAAGGCAGAGGACCGCTGGGAGGCAACGCTCGACGACGGAACCCAGCTGGACGTCCCGCTCGCCCTCTATTGCCGGGCATCCATGGCGGAGTCCTTCGACCCGGAGGCGCTCTTCGGGCTCACCAAGGCAGGCCTGGACTTCTTCAACCTACTCTTCGACTTCCCGTACCCGTGGGGCAAGTACGACCAGGCATTCGTGCCCGAGTACAACCTTGGCGCCATGGAAAATCCCGGACTGGTCACATTTACGGAAAGCTACGTTTTCACGTCGCGCGCCACCGATGCGCAGTACCAGGGCAGGGCCAACACCCTGATGCACGAGATGGCGCACATGTGGTTCGGCGACCTAGTGACCATGCAGTGGTGGGATGACCTGTGGCTGAAGGAATCATTCGCCGACTACATGGGAACGCTTGCCGTTGACCGGGCCACGGACTGGGACACAGCCTGGGTCAACTTCGCCAACAAGCGCAAGGCATGGGCTTATGTCCAGGACCAGCTCCCCACCACCCACCCGATCGTGGCGGACATTCCCGACCTTGAGGCAGCCAAGCAGAACTTCGACGGCATCACCTACGCCAAGGGTGCCTCGGTCCTGAAGCAGCTGGTGGCCTACGTGGGCTTTGACGCCTTCATCGCCGGATCGCGGGAGTACTTCCGCAACCACGCATACGGAAATACCACGCTGGCGGATCTTCTTGAGGCCCTGCGGTCCGCCTCCGGCCGTGATCTGTCCGGCTGGGCCCAACAGTGGCTGCAGACGTCCGGGATCTCCACACTCTCCCTGCAGCTGGCTGCCGGGGGTTCCGACGACGGCCGCCTGGCCGGCGTCGCCATCGTCCAGGAAGCGGTAGACCCGGTCACCGGACGCGAGGAGCTGCGGCCGCACCGCCTTCGCATCGGTTCCTACGATTTCGACGACGACGGCGCCCTGGTCCGCACCGGCAGCATCGAAACCGACGCGGCCGGCGCCAGGACGGAACTCCCCCGGCTGGCCGGGCAGCCGCGGCCGGCCCTCCTGCTGGTCAACGATGACGATCTGGCATACGCCAAGATACGGCTTGACCCGGCTTCCCTGGCGACGGTACGCGCATCCCTGGACCGGATCGCCGATCCCATGGCCCGCGCACTGTGCTGGACGGCACTGTGGAACTCAGCCCGCGACGCCCAAAGCCCCGCCACCCTCTACGTTGACGCAGTGGCCGCCTTCGCGCCCGCCGAGACCGGCATCGGCGTCCTGCTGAACATCCTCGACAACGTGGCCACCGCCGTCGAGCACTACACCCCGGCGGACGGCCGGGACTCGGTACGCACGTCCTTCCTGGCCACTGCGGCAGCCGAACTGGACCGGGCCACGCCGGGCTCGGACCAACAGTTGGCGTGGGCCCGGACCCTGGCGGGCCTCAGCAGGAACGATCCCGCCATGCTCCCCCGCCTCCGCGGCCTGCTGGACGGCTCGGCTCCCGTGGCGGGCCTGGCGGTGGACGCTGAGCTGCGGTGGCAGCTGTGGCATGCGCTGGCCGCCAACGGACAGGCCACCGCTGCCGAGCTCGATGCCGAACTTGCCCGCGACACCACAGCCTCCGGACGGGCCGGGCACGCCACGGCCATGGCATCCCGGCCGGACCGTGCCGTGAAGTCCGCGGCATGGGACGCCGCCGTGCACGGAAACGAGCTTTCCAACCAGCTGCTGACAGCCACCATCAACGGTTTCACCACGGCACCGGCCACGCTGTTGGAGCCGTTCATTGGCCCGTACTTTGATTGCCTGCGGACCGTCTGGGATGAGCGGAGCATCGAAATCGCCAGCCGGATCGTACGGGGCCTCTACCCGTCATCCCAGGACCTGGCGGAGGGCGCGGCCCCGGAAGAGCATGCAGTTCTCCGGCGGACCGATGACTGGCTGGCGGCCAACCCGGATGCACCGCGCGCCCTGCGCCGGATCATCATCGAACAGCGAAGCCACCTGCTGCGGGCGCTCACGGCGCAGGCTGTGGGCGTACCATCATCGATTGCTCCCCGCCCCCGCCCTCGCCTCGCAAGCTCGGCCAGGGAACCCTAAGGGCGTGGGCCCACGTAACTGTCGTTTTCCCCGCCCAAAACGACACGTACGGAGCAATGGACGGGTCTGGTGAACCTGGTAAGGCTCGGGTTACGGGACCCGGTAGAGCCATTCCTCGGTGCCGAACTTCGCTGCCACCCGGTCCTCGGCTGCGGCGAGCTCGTGTCCGGCAAGCTGTGACGGGGCGGCGCCGTAGCGCTCACTGAACACCTCGATCATTGCCTCGATAATCGCCATCCGGGCAAGGCCGGTCTGCCGGCGCAGCGGGTCAACGCGCTTCTTGGCGCTGCGGGTGCCCTTGTCCGAGAGCTTCTCCTTGCCGATCCGGAGGACCTCAACCATTTTGTCGGCGTCGATGTCGTAGCTCATGGTCACGTGGTGCAGCATGCCGCCGTTGGCCAGGCGCTTCTGCGCGGCGCCACCGATCTTCCCCTGGTCCGTGGCGATGTCATTGAGCGGGACGTAGAAGGCGTTGATGCCGAGCTTCTCCAGCGCCGCCATGACCCAGGCGTCCAGGAAGGGGTAGGAATCGGCGAAGCTCAGCCCGTCCACCAGGGTCTGGGGCAGGTAGAGCGAGTAGGTGATGCAGTTGCCGGCCTCCATGAACATGGCCCCGCCGCCGCTGATCCGCCGGACCACGTTGATGCCGTGCTTGGCCACGCCGTCCGGATCCACCTCGTTCTGGACGGACTGGAAACTGCCGATCACCACGGAGGGCTCCTGCCAGTCCCAGAACCGCAGGGTGGGAGTCCGCTCCCCGGCGCCGACAGCCTCGGTGAGCACCTCGTCCAGCGCAACGTTGATTTCCGTCGGGAGCACTGTGGGCGCAATGACGTTCCATTGGTGGTCCGTCCAGGAGGTTGCCTTGGCAAGTGCGCGGCGGACGGTTACGGCCACGGCGTCCGCGGAAAAGCCGAACAGGACGGCCCCGGCTGGAAGCGCAGCGGTGACGGCCGCAGCGAGGTCTGCCGCCGTCGTCGTCTCAGGCAGTCCGGTCAGTGCCCGGTTGATGTCCTCCAGGGCCTCGTCGGGTTCCAGGAAGAAATCGCCGCTGACGGAGACGTCCGCCAGGGCGCCGTCCTCGACCTTCAGGTCAACCACAACGAGCTTGCCGCCGGGGACCTTGTATTCACCGTGCAGTCGCCGGGCGCCGTCAGGATCAGTGGCTGGAAAGGGCTGGCTCATGCTTCCCATCCTGCCCCAGAAACCGGGTGCGCGGTTAACGCAGGACGCCCGCACCGTTTCCGGTGCGGGCGTCGTGGGAAAAGCTTGGGCGAAGGAATTACTTCTTGCCGCCGAAGCCCTTGAAGCGAGCGTTGAAGCGCTCGACGCGGCCTGCAGAGTCCATGATGCGCTGCTTGCCCGTGTAGAACGGGTGGGACTCGGAAGAGATTTCGACGTCGATGACCGGGTAGGTGTTGCCGTCTTCCCACTCGATGGTCTTCGAGGAAGACACGGTGGAGCGGGTCAGGAACTTGGTGCCGGAGGCCAGGTCGTTGAAGACAACAGCTTCGTACTTCGGGTGGGTATCAGACTTCATAATTGGACCTTTGTTCGCGCAACTGGATTTTGCCAGTTGCCAGGTATGAATGGGATGGCTGGGATCTGTCGGATCAGCCGAAGCTGAAAAAGCAGGACAACCAGCTATCAATCATAGCCCAAGGGGAAGGGCCTGACGAACCGTGCCCCCGCGAAGACGCAGGTCACCCGCGGGCGCGCAACTCCCAGAATGCCACGGCCGACGCCGCGGCCACGTTGAGGGAATCCACGCCATTGCGCATCGGTATTTTGACGGCGAGGTCGACGGCGGCCAGGGTGCCGGCGCTCATGCCGGCGCCTTCTGTGCCGAGCACCAGGGCGGGCTTGTCCGGATTGCGGGCAGCCACGGCGTCAACATCCTCCGCGTCCGGCGTCAGCTCCAGTGCCGCAACGGTGAATCCGTGGTCCTTGAGCACCTGCAGATCCCCGGGCCAGTCCTGCAGGCGTGCCCAGGGCACCCGGAAGACGGTGCCCATGCTGACCCGGACGCTTCGGCGGTAGAGCGGGTCGCCGCACCGCGGCGAGACGAGCACGGCGTCGATGTCCAGGGCGGCGGCGGAGCGGAAGATCGCACCCACGTTAGTAAGTGTTGCAATATGCTGCGCGGCCAGTCGCGACTCAGTGCGGGGAATCTTCACGCATCTGCCTGCAGGAACCCTCAGTGAATGTAAAAGGGGGACGGTACACGCCAGGCAAACCCTTCAAGCCTGGCTAGGGCAGAATTCCAGGCCTACTGAGTTACTGCGTGTCCGGATTTGAGGGCCCTTGGACAGGACAGACTTGGCGTCGCTCTCCTCAAGTGTCCATCGTAGCGAGGGGCGACAAGGGTGCATGGTGGGCTGTGCCTACGCATAGGGCTTGTGCTTAGGACTTTTGGCCCGGCATGCTCTTCGCGGCTCCCGGTGGTCGGTCAATCAGTAAGGTGATGGGTGCGATATGTGCTGCAACGTGGGGTGCGCCGGCCTCTTGAGTAATTCCGAAGCCCGCGTGGAAGAGGGGGTCCTTGGTGTCGAACGGGACGTCTTCGCGGGAGTTCTCCACTGCCTCCATGGATGAGGGGATGTCGAAGGGCAGGGTTCCGGTGAGTGACGTGCGCCCTGTGAACGCGTTGATTATGACCTTGGTCGCTCGCTCCGAATTCGCCGAGTAGGGTGGCGCCGAGATCGAGGAGAGGGCCGCGGACTGCTGGCCGCTCAAGAAACACGGACACGTAGAGAGGGGCTTGAGCCGCATAATCGCGCAGCCTGTCGAGCGTGCTTTGAGGGAAGGCGAGCGTGCCGCCGTGGAAGTACTCGGCGACAACGGATCCGCGGCCGACTTCGAAGGGTGCTTCGAGGCGAACGAGGATCGCCTCGGCGTCCCCGACATCGGGAGTCGTCGTGAGGCCTGCGGGGTCCTGGATGCCCTCCACGTAGACCCGGGCGCCAGCGGGCAGAATGCCTGCCTCGACTCGTCAAACCTTGGCGCGCCTAGACCTTGCTGGCGGAACGCTCATCTGAGAGGGCCGCCGCCGCTAGAAGTTGCCCAAGCCGGATAATCGCTGCTTCAGTCTCGGCCCTGCTGCAAACGGTCAACTGTTGGAGGACCAGTCCGTCCAGCGCTGAGAAGACGACCCGCGCGGCATCGCGGTCGTTGGCCCATCCGTACCGGTTCAGCACGCGCTCCAGCACAGAGATGTAACTGTCATACAGGCGTTCGGCGATCCGCTGTAGTTCCAGACTCCGTCGTGAGGCCAGGATCATGTAGTACTGAAACAGTTGGAGGTTTGGTTCTTCCGTAACGAGCCTGGTGAGGGTACTGGCGAAATCAGCATCCAATGCCGAGGCCAGGGTCAGGTCGGTGATTTCCTGAGACCTGCCAACAGCCCATTGAGTGGCCGCCTCCAGAAGAGCTCCCTTGGATCCGAAGTGGTGGGAGATCAGGGTGTTGTTAACCCCGGCCCGCTCGGCGACCTTCCTGTAGCTCAGGCCATCGAGACCTTCTTCTGCCACCACGTCGACAACTGCCTTCAGCAGCGCTTCGCGCCCCGCGCCGTACTTCATCTGCCCATTGATGCCCATACAAGGATCGTAACCTTGTAGGAAAACAAAAATAAGCAGTTGCAGAGTATTGACTCCAGAGCTAAGCGAGTGCAGAGTCTTAACCAAGTGATTTAGGCCGCATGGCCATGCACCACACCGGTTACCTTTCCTAACACCTGGCAGAACTGAAGCGGCCCAAGGCCGTCTCCATCTGGCTGGCTCGGACAACGCCAACGGCTGGGGCGCCTCATCGACGGCGCAATCGAATGTGGCTTGTCCGGTGTACGGGCCGGTATCTACCAACTCCACCAGAACCGGCAATGATGCCGGAACAGCTCCAACGACAAGGATGACAATGAGCGAAACAGACACAGCCCGCCAGGACCAGAGTAGGACGCCTGCGGGACAATCCACGGCTCTGCGGGCAGGGACCATCGGCGTTTTCGGCATCATGTTCTTCGTATTTTCAGCACAAGCTCCCCTCACCGGAGTCGCAGGAGCCACAGCACTGGCAGTAGGACTCGGTAACGGTGCCGGAGCGCCGGGAGCGTACCTCATCGTCGGCCTTGTCATCATGCTCTTCGCCGTAGGATTCGTCGCCATGAGCCGAAAGGTGATCACCCACGGAGGGTTCTACGCCTACGTGTCTGCCGCGCTCGGGCGGAAAATCGGCGGCGGCGCCGCCTGGCTTGCCGTTCTTACCTATGTTTCGGTCCAGGCCGGCATGTACGGGCTCTACGGGGTAACCTTTTCCGCAGTCCTTTCAGGACTCGGACTGGAGGTCCCCTGGTGGCTCCTCGTTCTGGCAACACTGGCCCTGGTTCACTTCATGGGCACCCGAAACATCGAACTCGGGGCCCGCGTCCTCGCAGTTTTGGTCGGCCTTGAGATGTCCATCCTCATTGCCTTCGGATTGAAAACACTCTTCACCGGCGGTGGCCCGGAAGGCCTTGACCTGGCGGCAAGTTTCGCTCCGTCCGCCGTGGCCGCCGGAGCCCCGGGTGTCGCCATCGTTTTTGCCGTGGCCTCTATGTACGGCTTCGAATCCACCGCCATCTACTCAGGAGAAGCCAAAGACCCCCGGCGGACAGTAGCCCGAGCGACGTACGCTTCCGTGTGCGCTATTGCCGTGTTCTTCGCTTTCATCTCCTGGATGATCGCGAGTTTCTACGGCCCCAGCAAGGTGGCCGACGCAGCTGTCGCCGCACTTGAATCCGGGGATTCAACTTCCTTTGTTTTTGGCGCCCTCGTGGAGACGCTCGGCCCGTGGGCCGGAACCGTGGGACCTATCCTCCTGCTGACCTCGCTGTTGGCGGGGGTCATGGCTCTGCATAACAGCGTCAACCGCTACTTCCACTCCCTCGCCTTGCATGGAACCCTGCCCCACGCGTTGGCCCGCACGAACCGTCATCTCGCCCCTTCTGTGGCAGCCCGGGCTCAAACAAGCCTGACCGTGCTGCTCATCGCACCCTTCGCAATCCTGGGTCTGGATCCCGTCCTCACTCTGTTCTCCTGGTTCTCTGGCCTGTCTGTAGCCTCACTGCTGGTCCTCTATGTCCTGACATCGGTCGCTGTCGTCGTCTACTTCCGCAAAAACCCGGAGAACGGGGCGGTGTGGCAGACATTCCTGGCCCCCGGCGCATCATTCATCCTGTTGACGGGATTACTCGCCCTCGTCGTTGTGAACTTCAACCACCTCGTCGGAGGGGATGCCACCACCGCAGGTATTATTCTCGCGGCCGTACCCATTTGCTTCGGCCTTGGCGTCGCACTGGAAGCCCACCAATCACGCGACCAAAGAGTCCGCGAAACAGCCTGAAACATCGGCAGATAGACCAGAAGGGGATGGCGCCACAATGGCGCCATCCCCTTCTGTTCTTATCGCTGTCATTCTCCGGCGTGCAGTGGCCTGAGCAGCGACCGGGAATACGGCCCAACGGAAGCGACCCTGCTCTCGAACGTGGCCGAGGCCATTATCAGTGCGGCGGACCGGTTCGCGTGGGGACTGGTGTTCTTACCATGCGTCGGTGGGATTTAAAGTCGTTACTTAGGGCAGCGTGCTTGGTCACGGATGCCCAGCGGCGTACCCGATAGTGGACCCAGTGCAGCCACAGGAACGCGATTCTCTGTTTCGAGGGGAATGACCGTCACCGGTGCTAAGTCAAGGGCGTGGGCAAGTACCGACACGAGACAACGCTGTGGTGATCTGCCGTGAGTATGGACGGGTGGAGTCGCAGATAACCACGTGCCCGAGCATCAGGAGAGCTTCCCGCCGTCCTGGGCTGTCACCGAAGACCAATAACGCCCTAGGAATCAACTAACGTCTACGCACTAAGAGAACGCTTATTTTCCCAGTCAGCCTCGTTCCCAGCTATGTCTAAGAGGGGGTCTTGCTTCTCGTTGAAAGACTATGGAGCCAGTCCGGTTGCTGGCTGCGATTCCAATGCGTCGCTGTATCGCACCCCCCGATGCAACAGGCCATCGAGGTCAGCAATCGCGTCTTTGACGTCGGCAGGGTCTGCAACCGTCAGTTGCTGCAAGATCAAACTTTCCACTGAGGAAAATACGGCCCTGGCAAGCGGGCGATTACCGGGGTAGCCGTAGAGAACGAGCATTTTTTGGAAAGATTCGATGTAGCTGTCATAGAGCCGCGCAACCGTGGGACGCAGTTCGGCTTGGCGCCGGGAAGCAAGGATCATTTCGAACTGGAACAGCTGCAGCTCTGGTTCTGTGAGCACGAGGTTCACTACCGCTTCCGCGAAAGTTGCATCCAGCCGCGCAGTAGAGGCGGCGTTAGCCAGTTCCAGGGAGCGGCCGGTTGCCCATTCCGTTGCGGCCGCGAGGAGCCCTTCCCTGGAGCCGAAGTAGTAGGTGATCAGGCTGTTGTCGACCCCGGCTTCCTTGCCTACCTTCCGGTTGGTGAGGCCGGCAAGGCCGTCCCGGCCGACTACCTGCACAACGGCAGCAACTAAGGCCTCACGTCCGTCTCCGTACTTCAAACGTTCGCCCCTTACCGCCAGCCCACCGCCTTGTCGCTACACATTACAGCTTCCCGTTCAAGTAGGCTATTGACAGTGAATTTCTGCAATTGCAGAATTGTCGGGTGATGACCGTCACAGCTGAGCAGTGTCGCTCAAAGGCAGCAAGGAGTGTCCTTGCACACAGAACTCGGAAGGAACACCCATGCACGCATCCCAACAGTTGCGCGACAACCACTTCGGTGTGCTCGTTAATGGCAGAGAGGCAGCTGTAAGGGAAGTTCTGCCTGACTGGACTGGAGTGGACCGCATCGGGGTCGTTATCCATGAGCCTTTCGGTGGACTGGGCGCCAGCATGCTGATCCAGGCGGGTATCTCGCGTTTTTATGATTACGACCCTGACCGTCGGCACAATACGGCCCAGTACCCGCCCATATTCATGTTCCATGTGGGAGGCCGGTACGGAGACCACAGCTCCATGGACTTCTGGCCAGGCCGGCGGGAAGTTTTCCTGCCGGCTGACCCCTACGAAGTCCTCGGCGCGATCCGAGACCGCGCAATCACGCGGCTTTTCGTGCCGGAAGGCCCGAATATCGGCCTCAGCTACGCCTACGAGGCACCTAGCGGGTGGACCGATATCCATTCTGCGCAGGAACAAACGGCATCAGCCTTTGTCTACTCCCCCTCGGGAAAAGTCAGCGAACACGACGTGCAGTTGAGCGCCAAGGATGTCCACGTTGACGACATGGTGACGGACGTTCTGGAAATTGAGGCGTTGATCGATCGATTCGAACAATCAACCGATCAGGATTTGCTGGACCTTGAGTTGGGTCCCAGCACTCCCCCCGATTTCCATGGCTGGCTCAAGTCGTTCAAGAGCCGTGAGGGCGAAGTTCCCCTCAGCGTCCGCCAAGAGATCCTGGCCGCCCGCCGGGAAGCAATCTCCAGCGGAAATTTCATTCAGACGTACCGGAACGTTCCGGTCCAGGAAGCCCTGGGACGACTTGTCCCTAGACCAAAAAAGACTAATAACAGCAGCGTTCTCGACGAGGAGACTACACGTGCGTGACTTTTCATCCACTACCCGCCGAAAGATCACCAAGCATTTGGGCAAGGCCGCAGCGGTCCTCACCACGTCGGCTTTGTTGGCCGGCGTTGTGGGCTGCTCCACCATTTCTTAGGCCGCGCCCAGCAATGCAGGCGCTTCTTCTAAGGAATTGACGGAGATCGGGTTCGACTACCCGTTAACTATGCTTCCCATTTACGGGCGGCTGACCGGGTATGCGCAGGAGATGGCGGACAAAGAGAGGGCATCAAACTGACGCTGAGCAACCCTGACGCGCAAGCAGCGTCCCAAGCGTTGAAGTGCGACCTGGGATAGAAAGCATGGCGCGCGTTAGGTTCGCTTTTTAACACTTGGCGGAATGCCGTGCTCGCCTGGCGTGGCCAAGGCCACCCAGTTGCGAGAGTGGGTGGCCTTGGCGGCTTTGGTGTCCAAGTCCGGTGCAGGTAGGGCGAAGATGAAGAAGTCGTACCACTCGATGGTGGTACCGACCATGGTTCCCGCAACTACCCGTCGGTCCCCCTGGCCTATGCGCTGGCGGCCGGGGCAGTTCCCGCTGTATCTGCTCTCGACAAGGGCCTCACACCCTGTTGCTGATGAGGGCAGAGTGGGCGGCAGGGGCGCCGTGCAACGGCGCGGAGGGAACCGCTGCCGGCCTGTGGTCAGGCAGCATGCCGGCAAAGAAGGCCCCCAGCTCGGCCGTTGCCGTCAGCGGCAGAACGTTTGCGACGTACTGGTCCGGACGCACCACCACTACGACGCCGCCGCGGTCCAGGCCACGGAGTTCGAAGATGTCCGAGGCGGGGTCCGCGGCATAGACCTTCTCGTAGTCAGTGAGTTTGAACGGGCCAACCTGCGGCTTGAAGATGCCCGGGACGGCGCCGATGTCGATGCTGTGGTGATCCTGCTGGTAGATCACCTTCACGTCGAACCAGGCATCGGGATCGGCGTCCGCTGGTGTCGCCGCCAAGGGCGATTCGGGAGAGTTCGACATCCATTCAGCGAAGAGTTCCGTGGCCGACGGGACGCCGTTCCCGGTCGCCGCCCGGCCCTCCTGGGGAAGCGCGGAATCAGCGAAAATGTAGATACGCCAGCGGCCGTCGGCGGTCGCGTGGTGGCCGAGGTGGATGGGGTTGGTGTCGGCGACGCGGACCACGGGGGCGGATTTGAAGCGCTTGCCCACGGGGAAACCCGCAGCAAGGTCCTGGTGGTCAGTGCTGCCCACCAGCATGGATGGCGCGTACTGGGTCATGAAACCGGCCGGGAACTCCGCCGTGCTGACGTAAAAGTTCTCCAGCTCTGCTGGGTCTTCGAACTCCTCGGGCTTCTTCGCCATGAGCGTTGACCACTCTTTATCGAAGTCGATGAGGTTCTTCGCCACCACTTGCCGCTCAGCGGAGTATGTGGACAGCAGGCTCTCCGGGCTGCGTCCCTCGAGGACATGGCCCAGTTTCCAGGCGATATTGAAGCCGTCCTGCATGGACACATTCATGCCCTGGCCTGCCTTGGCGCTGTGCGTGTGGCAAGCGTCACCGGTGATAAACACGCGAGGCGTGCGGGTGCCACGGTCCTCCGGCAGGACGTCGTCGAACCTGTCCGTGAGCCGGTGCCCCACCTCGTAGACGCTGTGCCAGGCGATGTTGCGGACATCCAGGGTGTAAGGGTGGAGGATCTCGTTGGCCTTTTCGATGATTTCCTCGATGGTGGTGTTGCGGACTGCGCCCTTGTCGTTGGGGTCCACTTCGCCGAGGTCCACGTACATGCGGAAGAGGTGGCCGCCTTCACGTGGAATGAGGAGGATGCTGCCGCCCGAGCCGGACTGGATGGCGCATTTGGTGCGGATGTCGGGGAAATCAGTCACGGCGAGTGCGTCCATAACACCCCAGGCGTGGTTCGCCTGGTCGCCGGCAAGGGTGCAGCCGATAGCCTGGCGCACCTTGCTCCTGGCGCCGTCGGCTCCCACCACGTACTTTGCGCGGACAACACGTTCCTGGCCCTCATTCGGGCCGGCAGTGCTAAGGAGCGTGACAGTGACCGGGTACTCGCCTTCGTCCGCAACCTCAAGGCCCTGGAACTCGTAACCATAGTCGGGCGTCATACGGGTGGGAGAGTTGGCCATGTACTCGGCGAAGTAGTCCAACACCCGGGCCTGATTGACGATCAGATGCGGGAACTCGCTGATGCCTGCGGGGTCATCCGGGGTCCGGGCGGTGCGGACAATGCGAGAGGGGTCGGTGACGTCCGGCTTCCAGAACGCCATCTCAGTGATCGCGTAGGCCTCGGCGATGATCCGCTCGGCGAAACCGAAGGCCTGGAAGGTTTCCACGCTACGGGCCTGGATGCCGTCGGCCTGGCCAATGGCGAGCCGTCCGGGGCGCCGCTCAATGATGCGGGTGATGACGTTCGGGAACTGCGAAAGTTGTGCTGCTGCAAGCATGCCGGCCGGGCCGGTGCCGACGATAAGTACGTCTACTTCTTCGGGGAGCTCTGCGGGCCGGTCAATACCGACCCCGGCGGCTGGCTGGACCCGCGGGTCACCGGATACATAACCGTAGTGGTGGAACTGCACGGGCTTTCCTCACTTCACTGTGGGCTTCGATTCACCGCATGGTGTTCTATATGCGAATTTGCGATTCTATATTCGAAACGCGAGGGCTAGGCAAACAGTGTACGGCACATGTGACGGGCGCGACAAGGGCACCAAAAGTGGCCAAATTCTGCGCTTGACGAATTCCGTGAGGCACATCAAACTTGTTCGTATACGATTTCGTACTTGATGAGGAGACAGCTTTGGAGCAGGTCAACGGGGACACCCTTGCAGCGGCACGGAAGGTCATCGCCGTGCACATCAACTACCCAAGCCGGGCTGCACAACGGGGGCGCACCCCTGCCCAGCCGTCCTACTTTCTGAAGCCCTCAAGCTCTTTGGCCCCCAGTGGCAGCGTTATTGAACGTCCCGCAGGCTGTGAACTGCTGGGCTACGAGGGCGAGATCGCCCTGGTCATCGGGAAGGCCGCGCGCCGGGTAGGCATCGACGACGCCTGGAGCCATGTTGCCGCCGTCACCGCCAGCAATGACCTGGGCGTGTACGACCTGCGCTACGCGGACAAGGGCTCCAACCTCCGGTCCAAGGGTGGTGACGGGTTCACTCCGGTGGGCCCGGCACTGATCCCGGCAGACGCCGTCGACCCCGCCGGCCTGCGGATCCGCACCTGGCACAACGGGCAGCTGGTCCAGGACGACACCACGGAGGACCTGCTCTTCCCGTTCGCCCGCCTGGTCGCCGATCTTTCCCAGCTCCTGACGCTCGAAGAGGGCGACATCATCCTCACCGGCACCCCCGCCGGGGCCTCCGTTGCCCGGCCGGGTGACGTCCTGGAAGTGGAGGTCTCCGCAGGTAGCCTCACCACGGGCCGGCTGATCACCCGGGTGGAGGAAGGCACGACGCCGTTCGCGGACTTTGGTGCCGGACCCAAGGTTGATGACCTGCAGCGGGAGGAGGCGTGGGGTTCACGCGAGGCTGCTGGCCTTCCTGCCCCTGCCAGCACGCTTACCCCGGAGCTGAAGGCCAAGCTGGAGTCCGTGGCCACGGCCACCCTGTCGTCCCAGATGCGCAAGCGCGGCCTTAACAACGTGAGCATCGACGGGCTGCAGGGCACCCGGCCGGACCGCCGGGTGGTGGGACTGGCCCGGACCCTGCGCTATGTGCCCAACCGTGAGGACCTGTTTAAGACCCATGGCGGCGGGTTCAACGCCCAAAAGAAGGCCATCGATTCCGTGAACGAGGGCGAGATCCTGGTCATGGAGGCCCGCTGTGAAAAGGGCACCGGGACCGTGGGTGACATCCTGGCCCTGCGCGCCCAGGTCCGTGGTGCCGCGGCCATCATCACCGACGGCGGCGTCCGCGACTACACTGCCGTGGCCGGACTGGACATGCCCACTTGGTTTGCCAACACGCACCCCGCCGTGCTGGGCCGCCGCCACATCCCGTGGGACACGGACATCACCATCGCCTGCGGCGGCGCCACCGTCCAGCCCGGCGACATCATCGTGGCCGATTCCGACGGCATCCTGGTGATCCCGCCGGCCATCGCCGAAGAACTGGTGGACGACTGCATCACCCAGGAGCAGGAAGAAACGTTCATCTTCGAAATGGTCAAGCAGGGCAACAGCGTGGACGGCCTCTACCCCATGAACAAGGAATGGCAGACCCGGTACGAGGAATGGAAAGCAGGCAACGCAGATGACTGAAACGGCCGTTGCCGATCTGCCAGGTTCAACCATTACCGGCAGCAAGTCGGAGCAGGCGTACCAGGCAGTCAAGGCCCGGATCGTCGAAGGCGCTTACACTCCCGGCTACCGGCTGGTTCTGGCTTCGATTGCCAAGGATTTAGGTTTCAGTGTGGTGCCGGTCCGGGAAGCGATCCGTCGGCTCGAGGCCGAAGGCCTGGTGAAGTTCGAACGCAACGTGGGAGCTACGGTTTCCGGGATTGATCCGACCGAATATCTCTATACCATGCAGACCCTGAGCATCGTAGAAGGTGCCGCCACCGCGTTGTCAGCTCCCCTGATCGGTGAAGCTGACGTTGCCCGGGCCCGGGCGGTGAACGAGGAAATGCGCGAATGCCTGGATCACTTTGACCCTGTCCGCTTCACCCGGCTCAACCAGGACTTCCACAGCGTCCTGTTCGAGCACTGCCCCAACCCGCACATCCTGGACCTGGTCCACCGCGGCTGGAACCGGCTCGCGTCCTTACGGTCCTCTACTTTCCGCTTCGTCCCCGGCCGCGCCCGCGCGTCGGTCGAAGAACACGAGGCACTTCTGCAGCTCATCGAATCCGGCGCTGACGCCGACGAGATCGAGAAATCCGCCCGACGGCACCGCTCCGCCACCCTGGACGCCTACCTGAGCCAAGCCAAAACTGTATGACCTGATGCTCACCGCACGGAGCATCTCACCCAAGTAGCCGCACCAAGCAGAAAAGGAAACACAATGACGTTCACTGCCGAACAGACCAAACAGCATTACGTGCCGCAGGACCTGCCCACCCACATCCAGCACTTCATCAACGGCGAGTTCGTTGACTCCGTGGGCGGCAAGACCTTCGACGTCTTGGACCCGGTGTCCAACCGGAACTACGCCACCGCGGCCGCCGGGCAGAAAGAGGACATCGACCTCGCCGTCGCCGCCGCCCGCGAAGCCTTCACCAACGGCCCGTGGCCGAAGATGAGGCCCCGCGAACGCGCCCGGATCCTGAACAAGATCGCCGACGCCGTCGAGGCCCAGGAAGCACGGCTCGCCGAGCTGGAAACCTTCGATACCGGCCTGCCCATCACCCAGGCCAAGGGCCAGGCCCTGCGCGCGGCAGAGAACTTCCGGTTCTTCGCGGACCTGATCGTGGCCCAGTTCGATGACGCCATGAAGGTCCCCGGCTCGCAGATCAACTACGTGAA
>NZ_JBFRDA010000020.1:0-86399 GCF_052113345.1 Pseudarthrobacter sp. YAF2
TCTAGACGATATGAAGTGAAACGGTTACTCCTGTCCGGGTCCGGCCCATTATCGCCGGGCGGTCCTGCAGCGCCGGCTGGATGTGATGCTGCTGGCCCTAGGCGGGAACTGGCGCTGCATGCCCTGTTCCCGGCGCTGATGTCCCTTATCCCGGACGGGTAGGGTCTGGCCAGGAGTATGGGGGCCGGGGCCTTCTGTTTCACAGGGGTCCGTGGGTTGCCATTAACGGCTCCCGTGCCTGSGAGGCCCATCCGGGGTGCAATGGTAGTGCCACATGTGAGGTTTGGGAGGTCCCGGCTATGTTTGAGCATACTTTCATTGGTCTGGATGTTCACGCGGTTARTGTGGTCGGCCATGCGCTGAACCCGGGCACCGGTGAAATCAGCCACCATACGATGGCTGCTGACCCGGCCCTGGTCCTGGAGTGGGTCCGGCGGTTTGAGCCGCCCGTCAAGGTCGTTTATGAGTCGGGTCCGACAGGGTTTGTCCTGGCCAGGTATTTGCGGGCCGCGGGCGTCAACTGCGTGGTGGCGGCGTCATCGAAGCTGCTGCGTGCGCCCGGTGACCGGGTGAAAACTGATCGGCGGGACGCCCGGGTGTTGGCCGAAATGCTCGCGGTAGGTTCGGTCACCGAGGTGCGGATCCCGGACCCTGACGAGGAAGCCCTGCGGGATCTGTCCCGGTTGCGCTCCGGTGCAGCGAAGGATCTTGCGCATGCCCGCCAGCACGTGAATGCCATCCTCCTCCGGCACGGCCTCCGCTATCCCAAGGACACCAGATGGACGCAGGAACACCGCCTATGGTTGCACCGCCAACGCTTTGACGAACCTGCTCTGCAGTTCACTTATGAAGCCGATGTCGAGCAGGCCGAACTACTCGCCGCACATCTGAAACGAATCGATCAGCAGGTCGCTGCCACGGCCGCGGCGTGCCCTTACACGGCGGTGATTAATGCGTTGATGTGTCTGCGCGGCATCCAGCTCACAACCGCGTTCGGGCTGGCGGTGGAGATCGGGGACTGGACCCGCTTCACCGGCTCGTCCATTGGTTCCTACCTCGGCCTGGTCCCCAGCGAGGAGTCCTCCGGCCAGTCGCGGCACCAAGGCCCGATCACCAAAGCCGGGAATACTTACGCCCGCAAACTCCTCATCGAAGCGGCCTGGCAGCACCGGCGCCCCTATACCCGCCCCGGCGAACGGCTGCTGCGCCAACTTGACCAGGTCGCCCCGGCCACCCGCATCCGCGCTTTGGAAGGAAACCATCGGCTACACCGCAAATGGGAACACTTCGATGAACGCCACAAAATGTCGGTGAAAGCCAACACCGCGATCGCCCGCGAACTCGCCGGTTGGTGCTGGTCACTGGCCGCCCCGCTCCAGAAAGGAAGAGCTATGAGCGCGGCCTGACCAGAGCGCGCCGGCCGAAAGTGAACGGCAGGGGCAGATGGCAGCAAGCGGGAGCTAACTCGAGACAGCGCTATGAGCAGACAGGCCCCAAACCCGTTGACGCTCGATTCTAGACACCGATACGCTCCAGCCGAACAAATCGTCATGCGGTAACCAACCCGCGAATATCAGCCTGACACTGCCAGCCGAAAAACGACCAGCTACCCCCCGCGTCCTTTGAGCATGTTCAGGCCGAAGGACGCCAACAGGGGATTGGACGGATCATCAGTGATGCCTCGTGCCGCGGCCTTCAGTTCCGGGGCCAGGGGGACCGGCTGGATCACCGCGTCCAGCCGGGGCGACCAGAAGAACGGTACCGAGTAGCGGTCAACGCCCGGTGGCGGCGCCTGGACGCGGTGGATGGTGGCGGCCAGGTACCCCTCGGTGGCTACTTCCAGCATCTCACCCAGGTTCACCACCAGCGCGCCCGGCAGCGGTTCCACCGGCAGCCAACGGCTGGTACCCGGCGGCAGCACTTCAAGTCCGCCCACATTGTCCTGCAGCAACAGGGTTACGAAGCCGTAGTCCGCGTGCGAGCCCACGCCCTGGTCACCCGCGGCCTCCACCACGCCGCCCACATAGTGCACCAGCTTGCCCATCCACGCGGGGGCATCCCGGAAAGGTTCGTCGAAGTAGTCTTCCGGCAGCTGCAGCGAGACCGCAATGGCCCGCAGCAGTTCCATGCCCACTCCGGACATCAGTTCGGCCCACTCCATGGCGGTCCGCCGGAGTTCGGGGAACGTCTCGTCGGGCCAGAGGTTGGGGCCCTGTAAGAGCCAGTACGGCTGGTCTGCCGGAAACTCCGAGACCGGCTCGCGGTCCGGCGAATAGTCGATCTGCTCCCGGGCGTCCGCACGCCCCTGCGTGACTTCCGTGCCCATCCGGGTGTAGCCGCGGAAGTGCGGTGACAAACGGTTGTCCAGCTTCATCCGTTCGTCCAGGGGCAGGCTGAACAAGCGCCGGATGGTTTCCAGGAGCTGTTCGGCCTGCCCGGGCCGGCCCCCGTACCCCGTGATTTGGAAGAACCCGACAGTGTGGGTGGCGTGCCGCAGCTGTTCGATGAACTCCGGGCTGAAAGAGCCGTCCGCCCGCCGTGCGGAACGCAGGTCCAGAACAGGTATGGCGCCCTGGTCGTGTGACATGCTCGCAGACTAGCACCGCGCAGGCCGGCTTTATAGGCTTCCTTCATGGACCCAACTGAGCTGAGGAACATCTGCCTTTCGTTTCCGGGAGCGTACGAGGATTTTCCTTTCGGACCCGAAACCTCAGTCTTCAAGGTCCGTGCTCACATTGCCGGGGGCACCCGGCACGAGGCCAAGTTGTTTGCCGTGTCCACCATGGATGAGCGCGACTTTTCGGTGAGCCTGAAGTGTGAACCGTCCCTGGCGGTGCAGCTGCGCGCCGTGCACCCGGAGATCACCGGCGCATGGCATATGAACAAGACCCACTGGAACGGTGTACGCCTGGACGGCAACTTGCCCGCGGGGATGATCCGGGACATGGTGGAGGACTCGTATGACCTGGTGGTGGCCGGCCTGAGCCGGAAGCAGCAGGAGCAACTGGGGTGGGCACGCCTTGAAAGGGCCGGCAGTGATGACTGACAACGCACACGGGGCAGGCGGCCTTAATTACCCCGGCATTGGAAGCACTGAAACCGGCGCGGCGCCGGCGGGGTATGACCGTGTCCTGGAGGAGGCGCTCCTTGGCTCCGGGCTTGAGGTCTACCGGCGCGTCGCGGACGGCATCCTGGGCTGGGAACTGCAGCGACGGGCGGGGCTGCGGGTCCGTGCCGGGTCGCCGAGGGCGGTGCCTGGCGCGCTGGTGGTGAGCGGATTCGGTGCAGGGCCCTTCCGCCTGGATGCGCCCTGCCAGGTGGTGTGGGTCCACGAGCCCGCGGACCTGGATGGGCCGCAATCGGCAGGCTTTGGTTACGGCACGCTGCCCGGCCACCCCGCCCGTGGCGAGGAGTCCTTCGAAGTGGAGATCAACGGCCAGGGGGAGGTATGGCTTCGAATCCGTGCTTTCAGCAAGCCCGCCAACTGGTTCTACGCCGCCGGCGGACTGGTCACCCGCGCGGCGCAGCGGCACGTTACTTCCCGGTACATTGAAGGCGCACGCTCTCTCGCCGCGGAAGGAACATCCCAGTGATCTTTATCGTCGTCAAGTTCAAGGTCAAGCCCGAATGGTCGGAACGCTGGCCGGACCTCGTTGCGGACTTCACCCAGGCCACCCGGCAGGAACCGGGCAACCTGTGGTTCGACTGGTCCCGCAGCCTGGAGGACCCCAACGAGTACGTCCTGGTGGAAGCCTTCAAGGACGACGCCGCCGGCGACCACGTCAACAGCGGCCACTTCAAGAAGGCCATGGCGGACATGCCGCAGGCCCTTGTGGAAACACCGAAAATCATCAGCCGCCAGCTCGATGGCGAAGGCTGGGACCTGATGGGCGAACTCACCGTCTAATCCTCGTCGATTGCTCCGTACCTGTCGTTTCGAGCCGCTAAAACGACAGGTACGCAGCAGTCGATAGCATGAACTCATGTGGATCGGCTGGATCGAGTTCGATATCCTCCTGGGCGACGTGCACAGCCTCAAGGAGAAACGCTCCGTGGTCCGGCCCCTCCTCGCTGAACTCAAGCGCCGCTTCGAGGTCTCGGTCGCCGAAGTGGGTGACCACAGCCAGTATCGGCGCACGCAGCTTGGTGCTGGCCTGGTGGCAGCAGACCGGCCGCACCTCATCGAGGTGCTCACCGCCGTCGAACGCTTCGTGGCCGGCCTCCCCGAGATCGAACTGCTCAGCGTCCGCCAGCGGGAGCTCCACAGCGAAGACTAGTCACCGCCTTCACCCTTCGCCTCTCAAGCCCGGCCAGGGAAACCCTGGTGGCGTGGGCCCCCATCGATTGCTTAGCACTTGTCGTTTTCAGGCCCCAAAACGGCATCTACACAGCAGTCGATGAGGGGTGTGGATAACTTCTGCGGCCTTTGCCCGATTCTGGTCTTATGGACCGATGAAGACCCCACGCCCCCTGCCGGAGGTGCTCCGCGGCCGTCCATTCACCCTCGTCGACGCCTCGATCGCCGGGGTATCACCGCGCCGCTGGCGGCACAGTTCCATGGAGCGCTTTGGCCGGGGCATACGGATGGAACGTGCGACGGCGGAACTCCCGTTGAGCACGCGGGTGCGGCCATTCATAGAGGCCAATAAGAGATGCGCAGCATCCCACCTCACTGCCGCAGAGCTGCTTTCGCTGCCTCTTCGGCTGCGAAAGGAGAATCCAGACATGCACCACATCATCCGTCCCGAAGGCGAAGCGTATCTGGACCGGCCGCA
The DNA here is from genome assembly GCF_052113345.1 of Pseudarthrobacter sp. YAF2. Classification (NCBI taxonomy): domain Bacteria; kingdom Bacillati; phylum Actinomycetota; class Actinomycetes; order Micrococcales; family Micrococcaceae; genus Pseudarthrobacter; species Pseudarthrobacter sp. YAF2. The sequence goes on from NZ_JBFRDA010000020.1 coordinate 4,776, forward strand.
CGTCATCGTGCACAGGATGAAGCTCTACGATGATGAAGTCACGGTGCATCAGGGCATACCTGTCACGACACCGGAACGGACCTGGCTGGATCTCGCTGAAGTCCTGAGCCTGGACGCGCTTGTGGTGGCTGGCGACAGCTGTGTCCGGGTGCCTCGGCCCGAACTTGAGGGCCGGGACATGCCGCTGTGCACCATCGCTGACCTTCAAAGAATGATCGACCGGCACAAGGGGAAGCGCGGCCTGCGCAAGGCCAAGGAAGCCATCAAGCTGGTGCGGGTGGGCTCCGATTCGCCGCAGGAGTCCCTCCTGCGGCTCGCGATCATCCGTAGTGGGCTGCCCGAACCCGAGCTGAACGTCCCGATCATCACTGATGACGGCACCAGGCACCACGAGCCGGACCTGTCCTACCGAAAATACAGAATCGGCATCGAGTATGAGGGCGAACACCACGGCGACGACAGCCAAATCGCCCGGGACATTGCGCGGTCGGAACGCTACGCCGCACTGGGGTGGACGGAGGTCAGGATTTCCAAGCGACACATGGTCAATGACGCCAAGCCCGCTGCGGCCAAGGTCCAGGTTGCGCTGGTCCAGGCCGGTTGGCGCGGAGGTGATTAAAAACGATTGCTCCGCAGTTGTCGTTCTGAGGACTCAAAACGACAACTGCGGAGCAATCGATGGGAGGGCCCACGCCGCCAGGGTTCCCTGGCCGAGCTTGCGAGGCGAGGGTGGCGGTAGGGAGGGTCAGCCGAAGTACTTCGGCAGCGTCCCCTCGTGGGCTTCGCGGAGGGCGTCCAGGGACAGGCCCTCCACGCCGTTGATCTCGAGCTTGCCGCTGGCCGCGTCCACCACGCCGATGCGGGTGTGGGCGAAGCCGCGGGCGGTGCACATGTCCGTGAACCGGACTTCCTCGGAGCGGGGGACGCCCACGACGGCACGGCCCTGCGATTCGGAGAAGAGCGCCGTGAACAGATCCACGCCGTCCCGGTCCATGACGTCCTGCAGTGCGATCCGGGCACCCACGCCGTAGCGCAGCGAGGACTCCACCAGCGCAGCTGCAAGGCCGCCTTCGGAGAGGTCGTGCGCGGAGTCGATCATGCCATCGCGGGATGCGTTGATCAGGATCTCGCCCAGTGCGCGTTCGGCCTCAAGGTCCACCTTCGGCGGCTGGCCGCCCAGGTGGCCGCGCATGTTCGCCCACTCGGAACCGTCCAGCTCGGCACCCGTGGTGCCCAGCAGGTAGATGGCCTGGCCGTCCTCACGCCAGCCCGACGGCGTGCGGCGTGCGACGTCGTCGAGCTTTCCCAGGACCGCCACCACGGGGGAGGGGTGGATGGGCGTGGTGCCCGTCTGGTTGTACAGCGACACGTTGCCGCCGGTGACCGGGATGCCCAGCACCATGCAGGCGTCGGACAGGCCGCGGATGGCTTCGGCGAGCTGCCACATGACGTCCGGGTCCTCGGGGGAGCCGAAGTTCAGGCAGTCGCTGACGGCCATGGGGATGGCGCCGGCGGTGGCCACGTTGCGGTAGGCCTCTGCCAGTGCCAGCTGCGCGCCGTGGTACGGATCGAGGTAGGTGTAGCGGCCGTTGGCGTCGGTGGCCAGGGCTACGCCCAGGCCTGATTCCTCGTCCACGCGCACCACGCCGGCGTCGTCGGGGAACGCCATGGAGGTGTTGCCGCCGACGTAGCGGTCGTACTGGTTGGTGATCCAGGACTTGGAGCACATGTTCGGTGATGCCACGAGTTCGGTGACGGCCTTGGCCAGTTCAGCGGGGGCGGCCGGGCGGCCGGCGTCCTGCACCGAGCCGGTGAAGGTGTCGGCCTGGACGGCGTCCTGCCACTCGGGACGGGCGAACGGGCGGTCGTAGACCGGGCCGTCGTGGGCCACGGTGCGGGGATCGACGTCGACAATCACGTCGCCTTCCCAGGTGATGATGAGGCGGCCGGTGTCGGTCACCTCGCCCAGCCAGGAGTATTCAACAGCCCACTTGTCCATCACGGCCTCGAACGCTTTCACGTTCTCCGGCGTGACCACGGCCATCATGCGTTCCTGGGACTCGGACATCAGGATCTCGCCCGGGGTCAGCGTGGGGTCGCGCAGCAGGACCGAGGTCAGCTCAACCTGCATGCCGCCGTCGCCGTTGGAGGCCAGCTCCGACGTGGCACAGGAAATACCAGCGGCGCCAAGGTCCTGGATGCCTTCCACCAGGGAGCCCTTGAAGAGCTCCAGGCAGCACTCGATCAGCACCTTCTCCGCGAAGGGGTCGCCCACCTGCACGGCGGGGCGCTTGGAGGGCTTGGTGTCGTCGAAGGACTCGGAAGCCAGCACAGACGCGCCGCCGATGCCGTCACCGCCGGTGCGCGCACCGAACAGGACCACCTTGTTGCCCTTGCCGGAGGCGTTGGCCAGGCGGATGTCCTCGTGGCGCATGACGCCCACTGCCAGGGCGTTTACCAGCGGGTTGCCCTGGTAGACGGAGTCGAACACCATCTCGCCGCCGATGTTCGGCAGGCCCAGGGAGTTGCCGTAGCCGCCGATGCCGGCCACTGCACCGTGCATGACGCGGGCGGTGTCCGGGTGGTCGATGGCGCCGAACCGCAGCGGATCCATCACGGCAACGGGGCGGGCACCCATGGAGATGATGTCGCGGACAATGCCGCCGATGCCGGTCGCGGCGCCCTGGTAGGGCTCAACGAACGACGGCGAGTTGTGCGATTCGATCTTGAAGGTCACGGCCCAGCCGTCCCCGAGGTTGGTCACGCCGGCGTTTTCGCCGATGCCCACCAGCATGTCCTTCTTCATTTCCTCGGTGACCTTCTGGCCGAACTGGCGCAGGTGGTTCTTGGAGGACTTGTAGGAGCAGTGTTCGCTCCACATGACGGAGTACATGGCCAGCTCGGCACCGGTGGGGCGGCGGCCCAGGACCTTGACGATCTCGTCGAACTCGTTCCGCTTCAGGCCCAATTCGGCCCAGGGCAGCTCGGTGTCCGGAGTCTTGGCTGCGTTCTCGACGGTATCGATGTTGAACTTCTTGGTGGTTTCGGTGGTCACTTGTCGCCTCCCACAATCTTGTTCAGTACGGAGGTGAAGAAACCCAGTCCGTCGGTGTCGGAACCGCCGATGCCATCGAGCGATTCGGGGCCGAAGCCCGGCTCTACGGCGTGCTCGGGGTGGGGCATGAGGCCCACCACGTTGCCTGCTGCGTTGGAGATGCCGGCGATGTCGCGGCGGGAGCCGTTCGGGTTGAAGCCGACATAACGGAACACCACGCGACCCTCGGCCTCAAGGGCGTCCAGGGTCTTTTCGTCCGCGATGTACTGGCCATCCTGGTTCTTCAGCGGAATGGTGATCTCCTGGCCCGCCTGGTAGTCCAGCGTCCACGCGGTGTTGGCGTTCTCAACACGCAGCACCTGGTCGCGGCAGAGGAACTTCAGGTGATCGTTCTTGATCATCGACCCGGGCAGCAGGTGCGATTCGGTGAGGATCTGGAAACCATTGCAGATGCCCAGGACGGGCAGCTTGGCGTCACTGTTGGCGGCGTCGATGATTTTGGACATCAGCGGCGCAAAGCGGGCAATGGCGCCGGCACGGAGGTAGTCGCCGTAGGAGAAACCACCGGGGATAACCACGGCGTCCACGTCGCCGAGCTCCGTGTCGCCATGCCAGAGTTCGACGGCGGTGGCGCCGGCCAGGCGCACGGCGCGGGCAGCGTCGCGGTCATCCAGGGTGCCGGGGAAGGTGACGACGCCGATCCGGGCGCCTGCCAGGCGCGGCTCCGCCGCAACGGCGACGGCCTCGCCGATCAGGGGAAGTTCAGTCATCTCAGGCCTCGACAACCTCGACATTGACGACGTCCTCGATGACCGGGTTGGACAGGAGGGTTTCGGCGGCGTCGCGGGCCTGTGCCAGGATTTCCTCCGTCACCTCGCCGTCGACCGTCAGTTCGAAACGCTTGCCCTGGCGGACAGAGCTGAAGCTGGTGAAGCCCAGCCGGGGGAGAGCGCCAACAATCGCCTTCCCCTGCGGGTCCAGAATCTCGGGCTTGGGCATGACGTCAACAACGATCCGGGGCATCCGGCAACTCCTGTGCGTGAGCTTGGGTAAGGGCGCCGCGGAGTGGTGCCGTCTCACGCCGTACCGGGATGTGGGAGACAGTTGGTCACCTGCGTTGGTTCACCATGAGGTCGGGCGCTCCGCGAGCTTGCCCTATCATTCTACCGGCCCGGGCTCGTCCCTCCGCATTCGGCAGATTCATGGAGCAGAACCCGTTCCGGCAAGTTCAGGACAGGGGCCAGGCGGGTGTGCTTCTGGAGTTGCCGGAGGGCGTTCACTAGGATTGGTTGATGGCGCAAAATTCAAGGTCCGTGCTCTTGCCGATGGTTGCCGCGGCCGTGTTTGCCGGCTTGGGCAGGATGGTGCTGCAGAAGGTGAAGGCAGACCGTTTGGCCCGCGAGACGCGGGTGGCCGGCCCACTGGACGAAAAAACCCGGCAGTGGATCAGCGACGTGGTGCGGACCCCCCGCCACTAGCTGCCCGCATCCTTCCCCAGTAACGCCGGGGCGTCCTTCGAGGCGCCCTTTTTGTGTGTTCGGATGCTCCGGCGGCCGCGCATATGACAAGCGAAAATTTCCCGAATGTGCTCTATGTCATATCTCGCTCTCAGTCTGTACTCTGTGAACAGTCTGGTCTCAGCAAATTACAAGATCTGTAATTAACTCTGCAGTTCCAGTCGTTTGGGGCGCCCACCAAGGCTGGGCGGTACATCGTGAAAGGGTTGCGCGTGAAATCAACTGGAAAGAGCCCCTTGCGGGCCGGGGGACTTCGGAAAGCGGCCGCCCTGGCCGTCGGGTTGCCCCTTCTTATAAGTTCGCTGGCAGTTGGGCCGGCCACGGCAGCCCCGGTGGGCCAAAGCCCGGAGAAGGCCGCCGCCAACGCGAAAGCCAGCCAGTTCAAGGACGGCCGGTACATCGTGGTTCTGGCCGGCCCGGCTGCCGCAGCCTACGAAGGGGGAGCCGCCGGGCTTGGCGCCACCAAGCCGCAGCAAGGCCGGAAGCTCGATGCCGGCAGCCCAAACTACAAGGCCTACGACGCGCACTTGCGCCAGCAGCAGCGTGACGTTGCGGCCGCCCAGGGGGTATCCCCGGCCAAGCAGTACACCGCCGCCCTCAACGGGTTCACTGCGGAGCTGACCGCTCACCAGGCGACGGAATTGTCCAAGGACAAGCGCGTGCTTGTGGTGGCGCCCGACGTTGAGAACAAGCCCGACTACACCACCACCGACTTCCTCAAGCTCACTGGTCCGGACGGGACCTGGGCCAAGCAGTTCGGGGGTGAAGCCAACGCCGGCAAGGGCGTCGTGGTGGGCGTCATTGACTCCGGCTACGCACCGGACAATCCCTTCCTCCAGGGCGATCCGGTGCAGCCGCTGCATGGTGCCCCGCAGGTGGGCGTCCCCTACCGCACCGGCGACGGCAAGATTGCCATGCTCAAGGCGGACGGCACCACCTTTGAGGGCGAATGCCAAAAGGGCCAGGGAACCGGGGCTGCCTTTGACGGCTCGCTCTGCAACTCCAAGGTCATCGGCGCCCGCTATTTCGCCGACTCCTTCCTCCAGTATGTGACTCCCGGCAACCGTGCTCCCGAGGAGCAGATTTCCCCGGTGGACGTGGGCAGCCACGGCACCCACACGGCAACAACGGCAGCCGGCAGCGCCAACGTGGAGCAGGTGATCGACGGCGCCAGCTTCGGAAAGAGCTCGGGCGTGGCTCCGGCGGCCAAGGTCTCGGTCTACAAGGTCTGCTGGGAGGACACCAACCCTGACACCGGCGGCTGCTACTCGTCATCTTCGGTTGAGGCCGTTGACGCGGCCATCAAGGACGGCGTGGATGTCCTGAACTACTCAATTTCGGGCAACAACGACAGCACCACCGACCCCGTGGCGCTCGCATTCCTGAACGCCGCCGCCGCCGGCGTCTTTGTGTCGGCCTCTGCAGGCAACTCCGGTCCGACGGCGTCAACTGTGAACCATGCCTCACCATGGCTGACCACCGTGGCGGCCTCCACCTTCCCGAGCGACCTGTTGGGAACGGTCAAGGTTTCCGATGGTTCGCTGTACCGCGGGGCGTCCATCATGAAATCGGAGGTTGCGGACAAGCCCGTCGTGGTGGCCGCTGCTGCCGCGGCCCCCGGGGCTGCAAACGCCAACCTGTGCGGACCCGGAACCTTGGACCCCGCCAAGGTAGCCGGCAAAGTGGTGGTCTGTGACCGTGGAGTGGTGGACCGCACCGCCAAGAGCCAGGAAGTCTCGGACAAGGGCGGCGTTGGCATGATTCTGGTGAACCTCACCAGCAGCTCCGAGGATGCCGACAACCACGTTGTTCCCACCGTCCACGTCAACGCCCCCAAGAGCCTGGAACTGAAGTCCAAGCTGCAGGCGAACCCGGCACTGACGGTAAGCCTGGTCAAGGGCGACCTGACCGGACTTCCCCCGGCTCCAGCGCCCCAGATCGCGGGCTTCTCGTCCCGCGGGCCCACCCTCGCATCGGGCGGTGACCTGCTCAAGCCTGATATCTCGGCCCCGGGCGTGAACGTCCTCGCCGGCGTCTCTACGATCGGCAACCACGGCGACCAGTTCGGATTCATGTCCGGCACCTCCATGGCCGCGCCGCACATCGCCGGTTTCGGCGCCCTGGTGCTCAGCAAGCAGCCGAAGTGGTCGCCCGCCGCAGTGAAGTCCGCCATGATGACCACCGCATACCCGCTGGTCAATGCGGATGGTTCGCCCAACACGGATCCGTTCCAGGGCGGCGCCGGCCACATCGACGCCACCCGCGTCCTCGATCCAGGCCTCGTTTACGACTCCGGCATCCAGGACTGGCTTGGTTTCCTGAACGGCCAGGGCGTCGACACGGGCGCCCCGGGGGCCGGCTCCATTGCTGCCCGGGACCTCAACCTTCCCTCCATCGCTCTGGGCAGCCTCGTGGGCGAAGTCCAGGTCAAGCGCAAGCTGACGGCCCTGGTGCCGGGCATGTACCGGCCCGAGGTGAACATGCCGGGCTTCAACGTCAACGTCGAACCTAAGGCGCTGAACTTTGCCAAGGCCGGCCAAACCCGTGACGTTACCCTGACCATCCGGAACGTCAGCGCACCTGTGGGCCAGTTCAGCACCGGAAGCCTCACCTGGAAAGGGCCGCGGTCCGCAACATCGCCGATTGCGATCCGCCCGGTCGATGCCCAGATCGCTCCGTCGTTCTCGTACAGCTCGGCCACCGGCACGGGCAGCGGCTCCATGGAGCTGGTGTCCGGCTCGGACAGCCCCATCGCCGTTGGAGTGGAGGGTCTGGCGCCACTGAGCCAGACCGCCATCACCAAGACCCCGGGCGAGTACGCACCCACGAACGACGCCCACAATGCCTTGGTCCAGGTGCAGGTTCCCGCCGGCTCCACCTTCGCGCGGCTGGGCATCCAGGCGCAGTCGAACGACGTCGACTGGGACATGGTGGTGTACGCACCCAACGGGTCGGGTGGCTTGACGGCCACCCAGGTGGCAACGGCCTCCGCGAGCGAGTTCCTGGACCTGGAAGCGCCGCGGGCCGGCACCTACTACGTGGTGGCCAACCTGTACGCCACCCCGGATAACGGGCCGGCCACTGCCTCGGTACAGGCTGTGAGCTTTGCGGGCGATGCCGGCAACCTCACCGTCAACCCCAACCCGATCGTGGCGCCCAACGGGACGGCAACCTCGGCCACCCTGAACTGGACCGGCCTTGCTGAGGGGTCTTACCTTTCGCGGCTGAGCCTGGGCAGCAACGGCATCAAGACCTGGGTGAACGTGCAGGTGGGTTCCGGCTCTGCCCCGGCTCCGGCCGGCGCTCCCCAGATGGGCCTTGCGCAGGCTCTACCCGCAGCCTGAGCATCAACTAAGTATTGGGGGGAGGGTCCCGGACGGTTCGTCCGGGACCCTTTTTTGTGCCCGGCCGCTGAAGACTAGGTGGCGTTACCGCCCAGCAGGGGAGCCATGGCCCTCCACCGGGCGATCTCGCAGCCATCCGTCCGGGTGAAGACCGAATGGACCGCGCGTCCATGGAACGTGCCGGAAACGACGGCAACCTGTGGTCCCCCGTACTGCTGGGTGCACAATTTCGGGGGCCCGGGCTTGGGAAAGAAGACGTCTTCCCCGAATTCCTCCACGGCAGCCAGGGCGGCCTCCGGTTCCGGCAGGGTGGTCCCGGCCGCCGGAGCTCCGTCCTCTGCCACCAGCCGGAACACATACTCGGGAGCGTCCGGATCCTCCCGGACGCTGATGGCCAGGTCGATCACTTCTGCGCTCCTTCCGCAAGGGCGCCAAGGTCCAGGGCAAGCCTCTCCCGCAGCGTGGTGGCCTCCGCGGCAAAATTGCGCTGGTGCTCAACGTAGGAGGCCTTGCCCTGCGGGGTTTCGATGGGAATGGCGGGGTAGCCCCACTCGGCGAGGTCATACGGAGAAGCCTGCATGTCCATGGCCCGGATGCGCCAGGAGAGCTCGAAACAGTCCATGACCAGTTCGCTCGAAAGTGCGGGCAGCAGCTTGTACGCCCATTTGTAGAGGTCCATGTTGGCGTGCAGGCATCCCGGCTGCTCCAGATGGCGCTGGGTTTCACGGCTGGGTGAAAACTCGTTGAGCGGGACGGCGTCCGGGGTGTAGAACCGGAACGCGTCAAAGTGGGTGCACCGGATCTTGTTGTCCTCCACCACCTTGTCCGTACCCGCTGATCCCAGCCGCAGCTTAAGGTATTCGTGGCGGAGGTCGAACTTGTCCTGCCGGTAAACCATGGCCCACTCGTGCAGGCCGAAGCAGCCGAACTGTGCGGGCCGTGCCGCCGTGCCGCGAAGGATGACCTCGGCGAACGCCATTGCGTCCTTGCGGTCGGCGAGGAAGGCGGCCCGGTCAAAGGTGACTGCCGTGCTCCCCGCAGCCAGCCCCAGCGAGGCAAGCTCGCCGTCGTCGAGCGTCCGGTAATGCTTCCACCCTTGCCGCGCGGCTGCCTGCCCGCCGGTGAGGACGGTGCCGGCTCCCGGGTGCCAGCGCTTCAACTGGCCCGGCTTCTGGGTGTAATAGGTGAAAAGGAAATCCTCGACCGGATGCTTCTGCCCAGCCGACCGGCGGGCAAGGTAAGGATCGGCGTAGCGGCTGACGCGCTGCAGGTGGGCTTCCTCCCGTGCCTGCGCGCTGTCCTCCGCCAACAGGCTAAGAGGCTCCACCGGCGGCACCGAGCACATCCTTGGCAGCGTCCCACGAACTGATTTCACATCCGTTGGTCCGGGCGAAGGAGGACTCGACGGCGATTCCATCCACGACCCCCGTCACGGTCGCTTTTTGCGGGCCACCATACTGCTGGGTGCAGGGCTGGGCGCTTCCAGGTGCGGCCGGAGCCAGGATGGCGGGGTTTGCCTTGAGGGCCGCGCAGGCAGCGTCCGCATTTGGGTGGCTGCTTTCCGCGGCGGGGTTCCCGGAGGTGCAGACCAAGGTGTAGTCGAGTTCGGGTGCGCTCTCGGACGGCACCACGGTAATGGCAAGCTCGGCGTTTCCCTGCCCCGGCCCGTTGCCGGGACGGGAAGTTGTGGGAGCTGGGGCGGCAGCCGAGGTTTCAGTGTCGGGGGATGGGGCTGCAGGGGCGCTGCCGGACGTGGACGGCCCGCTGTTGGGTGAGCCGCCGCATCCGGAGAGCAGCCCGGCGCTTATGGCCAGGACCGCTATGAACAGCCGTAAGTTACGCATCAGGCCGCCTCCCTTCGTCAGGCAATTCTAGTCGCCCGTGGTTCGGGAAACCCCCGGCGGGCAGGTGGGACTGTCTCGAAGCCGACGTTCAGCGGGTGTTTTCCGACGTTGCAGCGATCAGTCCCATCATGGAGGCGTGCAGCTCGGAGACCTGTTCGCGGGTGAGGCCCAGCCGCTCCATCATGGTTCCCGGGACCTGCAGTGCCTGCTGCCGGAGCGCCCTGCCCTCGGGCGTCAGCACCACCGCGAGTGCACGTTCGTTACCCTCCGCACGGCCCCGCGTGATCAACCCCGCAGCCTCGAGCCTGCGCAGGAGCGGAGAGATGGTGGCCGGCTCCTGGGCCAATGCCTCACTGATGTTCCGTACCGTGCGCGGGCTGGTCTCCCAGAGGCAGAGCATCACCAGGTACTGCGGATGCGTGAGGTTGAGCTTCTCCAGTACCGGCTTGTAAGCGCCCACGACGCTGCGCGCGGCCACGGTCAGGGCAAAGCAGAGCTGATGTTCCAGGAGCAGGTCTTCGTCCTGGGTGGCATCGACGGGTGTGGCAGTCATGGCATCCTTACATCGTTAGTGCACTAATGATTAGTGTACACTTGTTGGACATCAGCAGTTAATGGAAGGAACGCCTTCATGGGCAGGGACAGGTCCAAGGACAAGGGCAATGCCTCCCAGCGCTTCATGCGCGCCACGGGAAAACTCAGGGCTGTTTTCGGCCCGGCCAACCGCTCCGCGCTGGCGCATGACATGACCGAGGAAAACCGACGGTTGCTGGCCCAGCGCCAAGCCGAAACACAGCAGTGGGAGACCATCACCAGGCCGGACGGCAGCACCTATGTGGTGCCCAGGAACCCTGAGGACCGCTCCCTGCGCTAGGCTTTCCACCCTGTGCGGCCGGCGCCTTTTTCCCACCCCGGGCTTAGAATGAGGGCACTGCTTCCCGTTGGAAGCAACAGCGCTTTCGCCCGAGTTTCGGGGAAGGGGGTGGAAAATAGTGGCACATGTCCTCAGCGGCTTCATGGGCCTGACCGAGAGGCTCCGCTTCATCTTCGGTCCCGCCACCCGACTGGATGCCGACACGCCCGTGGTACACAAACACGACGAATTTGAGCAAGCCTCCGAAGAGGACCTTGCGCATTTCGTGGTGGAAACCGATTCAACAGGCCACCACTACGCTGTGCGGCGGGAAGACCTGGAACGCGAAACCTGATACTAAAAAGCCGGGCTGTCGTTACGAAGGTAACGGCAGCCCGGCTTTTCTTTGTCCACTCAGCGGCCGGTGCCGCCGTAAACCGTCGCTTCGCTTTCGCTGTCGAGGCCGAACGCCTGGTGGATCACGCGGACGGCCTCATCCAGCAGGTCGGCGTGGGTCACCACCGAGATGCGGATTTCAGAAGTGGAGATCATGTTGATGTTGATGCCGGCGTCGGACAAGGCCTTGAAGAACGTGGCCGAGACGCCGGGGTGTGAGCGCATGCCGGCGCCGATCAGGGACAGCTTGCCGATCTGCTCGTTGTATTCGATGGACTCGAACCCGATCTGGTCCTGGGCGGCGTGAAGGGCGGCCAGGGCATCGGCACCCTCGACAATCGGCAGGGTGAAGGAGATGTCCGTCTTGCCCGTGCCGTGGGTGGAGACGTTCTGGACGATCATGTCGATGTTCGAGTGGGCGTCGGCGATGACCTGGAAGATCGCAGCGGCCTTGCCGGGAATGTCGGGGACGCCGACCACGGTGACCTTCGCTTCGGAACGGTCATGCGCAACGCCGGAGATGATTGGCTGCTCCAAGGCAACTCCCTCTTGAGTGGTGATCTTGTCGTCGGCGCTGGGAATGACCCAGGTGCCTTCATGTTGGCTGAATGAGGAACGCACGTGCAGCGGGACCCCGAACCGGCGGGCATATTCCACACAGCGCAGGTGCAGAATCTTCGCGCCCGAGGCGGCGAGTTCCAGCATCTCCTCGCTGGAAATGGTGTCGATCTTCTGGGCCGAAGGGACAACGCGGGGATCGGCGGTGTAGATGCCGTCAACGTCCGTGTAGATCTCGCACACATCCGCTTCGAGCGCCGCCGCAAGCGCCACAGCCGTGGTGTCCGAGCCGCCACGGCCCAAAGTGGTGATTTCGTTGGTGGCCCGGCTCATGCCCTGGAAGCCCGCAACAATGGCGATGTTGCCCTTGTCCAGCGCGGTGCGGATACGGTGCGGGTCGACGTCGATAATCCGGGCCTTGCCGTGGATGCCGTCGGTGATCATTCCGGCCTGGGATCCGGTGAAGGACTGTGCGGACGCGCCGAGCTTGTTGATGGCCATGGCCAGCAGCGCCATGGAGATGCGCTCGCCGGCGGACAGGAGCATGTCCATTTCGCGGGCGGGGGCGGAATCGGTCACCTGCGCGGCCAGGTCCAGGAGCTCGTCCGTCGTGTCGCCCATCGCCGAGACGACCACCACCACCTCGTTGCCGGCCTCCTGGGCATCGACCACGCGCTTGGCAACGCGTTTGATCCCTTCCGCGTCCGCCACGGACGAGCCGCCGAATTTCTGCACGATGAGCTGTTTGGTCACCGCGCCGGCGGCGGGCGCCACCTGCGGCTGGGTTGCGTTGTGCAGTTCGGTAGTGGGCGTACTCATGCGCGTACCTTCATCGGATCAGTTGGAGTTTTGGAGGCCATGAAGCCTGGCGGCGCGACTTCCTCCGACAGTTTATCGCCGCGCCCGGAGGGACGTTGAATTATGACCACATACCGGCCATGGCCGGTGCCGGTGGCCTGGGGGGCCCACCTTTGGTGGAGTACGACGGCGGGACGCCCCCGCGTGCCTCAGGCCAGGGCGTTTCGACGGCCTTCGAAGGCGCGGCCCAAGGTGACCTCGTCCGCGTACTCGAGGTCGCCGCCCACCGGGAGGCCGGACGCCAGGCGGGTGACGGTGATCCCGATTGTCTTGAGCATGCGGGCAAGGTAGGTTGCCGTGGCCTCGCCCTCAAGGTTCGGGTCTGTGGCGATGATGACTTCCTGGATGGCGCCGTCATTGAGGCGGGTCAGCAGTTCCCGGATCCGCAGTTGCTCCGGTCCGATGCCGGCAATCGGATTAATCGCGCCGCCGAGGACGTGGTACCGGCCGCGGAAGGACCGGGTGCGCTCCACGGCCAGGACGTCCTTGGACTCCTCGACCACGCAGATCAAGGCGGGATCCCGGCGCGGGTCCCGGCAAATATTGCAGAGCTCCTGCTCAGTGACGTTGCCGCAGACCGTACAGAACTTGACCCTCTCCTTGACCGTGGTGATGGCCTCAACCAGCCGCTTCATATCCTGGGGATCGGCTTCAAGGATATGGAACGCCAGCCGTTGCGCCGACTTGGGTCCCACCCCTGGAAGGCGTCCGAGCTCGTCAATCAGCTCCTGGACAGCACCTTCGTACACAATTCCCTCTTTAAATTCGATGTGAATGGCGGCCCTGTCACCAGGTGCGGACCGCCCGTTCGTTGTGGCGGCCGGTCAGTACCGGGGCGTTATGGGACTTCCGTCCGTGGACCGTTCCTCGATCAGCTTTCCGCCCAGAATACGCTCCACTGCTGCGCGTCCGAAGACACCGGACTCCTCGATGGTTTCGTCGTCGGCGCTCGGGATGTCCTGGACGTACGCGCTTGGTGCCGCTACGGCCCTGGAGGGCGCCTTCGCACGGCCGGCCTCAGCTTCCGGGCTGTTGGACAGCCGTTGGTAGAGGCTCTGCCGCGTTTCAGGCCTTCCGGCTGACGGTGCGGCCGCGGGAGCCTGTGGCCGGGACGGGGCAGCCGTAGCGGGCCCGGCTGATGCCATGGCGAGTTCGGGTTCCGGTGCGGGCTGGGCCGGTGCCGGCTGGTACGTTACCCGGGCGGAGTCCTCATGGCTGCTGTGGTTAACAGTTCCCACACCCCAGTCCGCCTCGTCCGGTGTCCTTGTCGCAGAGGCCGGGATGGTAGGCGGTACCTGGGCGGTGGCCGGCTCGTAACGCGGAGCCGGGGCCGGCACAGCCGGCGATTCGTCCACGGAAGCACCGACGGGTGGTGCACCAACGTTGCTCTTATCTCCGACCACCCAGACGCCGGGCGCCTGCTCCACGGCCCGGGCCCAAGGATCGTGCGCGCCGCCGGCAGGTGGGGTCTCTCCGTGTCCGGTGGCACTGGCCGGGGCGGTGGCGGGTCCCTCGTTCCGCGCGGCTTCCGAGTGGTTGCTGCTGGCGGGCCTGCCCTTGCCGGCAGCGGTGGCCGGCGGTGCGGCGGGGCTGGCGGTACGTGCCGAAGGTTCCCAGTCCATGGGGGGTTCCTCGTCCAGCGGCGGCGCATCCTCGTCCCGGGGCGGGCCCCAATCGTCGTCCGAGTAGGAGTAGTCCCCGCCCGAGGAGGGGAAGGAGGACTGCGCGACTGCGGGGCCGGACGCCTTGCCCGGGGCTCCGTCGCCTTCGGATGCCGGCTGGATGGCCTCCCTGCGCTGGTTGTCTTCGGCGGGAGTGGCTGCGGCGCGTGCGGGCGAAGGTGCCGGTGCGGCCGGGGGAGGTGCGGATCCAGGTGCCGCCAAAGGTGAAGGTGCGGATGCAGGTGCATGTGCCGTTGCGGGTGCAGCTCCAGGTGCAGCCGGTGCAGGTGCGGCCGTGGCGGCGGCAGCCTTGCCTGCCGTGCCCGCAGGTGATTCGGCGGGAGCGGGAGCAAGTCCCCAGGCAACGTCAGCTGAAGTGGCCGGAACCACCGGGCTGGCCGGCACTTTTGGGTTTGGCTCAGAGCTCGCCTGGCTGGCGCCGCCGGCAACCGCGTTGATCTGCAGATCGATGCCAACCGTCTTGTGGATGGCCTGGCGCAGATTGTCGGAATGGTCCGCCCGGCCGAAGGCCCCGGCGAGTCCCGACGTGGTGAAGGAGAGGGTCAGGATACTGCCGTCAAAGGCACTGACCTGGGCGTTGGGCTCCACCAAGGCCCAGGTGCTGCGCTTGATCTTCGACAGGGTCTGCAGGACATCAGGCCAGGCCCTGCGGAGGACTTCGACGTCACCCATCGCCGGAGGAGCTGCCGGGGCGGACCGTACCGGGTCTTCTGCTGGCGTTGCGTGGGAGGCTGCAGCCGCGGTGGGCGTCTGAGGTGCTTTACCGCGCGCGGGTTCCTCCACAGGCCAATCGTTGGTGCTTACCCGTGGGGGAGTGAGGGCACTGCGGGAATCCGGAGCGGGCGGGGCGCCCTGGCTGTCCCCGGATTCCGGTCCTGCAGACGGGGCCGATCCTGCAGACGGGGCCTGTCCCGCGGAAGGGGCCGCTACCGCGGGCGCGGCGGGCCCGGCATGCGCTGGGCTGGCCTGTTCGGGTTCCTGCGGGCGGGCGGCAGGTGCTGCCGCCGTAGCGCTCGTTGACTGGTCCGGCGAGTCCCGGCCAGGCCGGGGCACGGGCGGGACCGCTTCCCGGGCAGGCCGTGGGCTGGAGGAGGCGGGACCGGAAGCCGCGCCGGCGGGCATCTGTGCAGGTACTGAAGGCGCAGGTGCGGAGACTGTAGGCACAGGTGCGGGAACTGGGGCCGCCGGTGCTGGGGCCGCCGGTACTGAGGGCGCCGGCGCGGTTGCCGCTGCCGGCGTGGCCGGGGCGGCAGCACCGACGTCGTTCCCGGCATAATTGAGGCGCCGCTCCACCCGGTCGATCCGTGCTGCCATGCCGCGTTCGTTCTGCTCGGAGCTGGGCAGGAGGATCCGGGCGCACAGCAGCTCAAGATGCAGCCGTGGCGATGTGGCTCCCGTCATCTCGGTCAGGGCCGTGTTGGTGACATCTGCTGCCCGCGAGAGCTCGGCGGCACCCAGGTTGTGCGCCTGGTTCTGCAGCCGGGCGATCTGGTCCGCCGGCATGCCGCGCAGGATGGCATGGGCGCTTTCCGGCATGGCCTGGACAATGATGAGGTCGCGGAAACGCTCCAGCAGGTCTTCCACGAACCGCCGCGGATCATGGCCTGTCTGGATGACGCGGTCCACGGCACGGAAGACCGTTGCGGCATCAGAGGCGGCTACGGCCTCCACGACGTCGTCCAGCAGTGAAGCGTGGGTGTAGCCGAGCAGTGCGACGGCGAGTTCATAGTCCAGCCCGTTGGGTCCGGCCCCTGCCATGAGTTGATCAAGGACGGACAGGGAGTCACGGACAGATCCGCCGCCGGCACGGATGACCAGTGACAGGACGCCGGGAGCCACAGGAACGTTCTCCTGGCGGCAAAGGAGCTCAAGGTACGCCATCAGTGGCTCGGGCGGCACCAGCCGGAACGGGTAGTGGTGCGTCCGGGAGCGGATGGTGCCGATGACCTTGTCCGGCTCCGTGGTGGCGAAGATGAACTTGATGTGTTCCGGCGGCTCCTCAACGATCTTCAGGAGGGCGTTGAACCCGGCGGAGGTGACCATGTGGGCTTCGTCGATGATGAAGATCTTGTACCGGTCCCGAACCGGGGCATAGGTGGCGCGCTCCCGGAGGTCCCTGGCGTCATCCACGCCGCCATGGCTCGCGGCATCGATCTCGATGACGTCGAGGGAACCCGAGCCGCCGCGGGCCAGTTCCACACAGCTGGGGCAGGTTCCGCACGGGGTGTCGGTGGGGCCCTCGGCACAGTTGAGGCAGCGCGCCAGGATACGGGCGGAGGTGGTCTTGCCGCAGCCCCTGGGGCCGGAGAAAAGGTAGGCGTGGTTGACGCGGTTCTTGCGCAAAGCCATCATCAACGGTTCGGTGACATGCTCCTGCCCGATAACGTCAGCGAACGAGTCGGGACGGTATCTGCGGTACAGGGCGGTAGTTACTGTCACAGAGAAAACCCTACCAATCCGGGCTGACATCCTGCCGCCCTGTGGGGGAATAGTAAAGACCCCCCATGCACCCGCCAGAGCCCATTTACCCTTGCTACCTTCCGGTCCTGGGGGAGTTCAACAGGATGACGCCACATGAGGGGCCGTCAAACACTTTACCTGAACATACGGCGCGACTCGAATCGACCATCCGCGACCGTGACAGCGGTGGCGCAAAGCGGAAAACGTCGGTCAGGTCGTGGAATTCCATTGCTTATCCCCCGGACACCCACGATCATTTGTATATACACCGATTGGGGCAATCTCAAGATTGTGAGCTGCGTGGCCTGGCTGAACGGACCGGACCCGGCAGCTCAACGGTGCGGCAACACGGAATGGGCGCGTTGGGGGCGTCCATTGCCGGGCCGGGGACGCAGCCTGGCGGGGCCCTGAGGGTCCTGCCGGGCACGTTCGAAAACAAGCCCTTCCCGGGCCAATTGGGCGATGCGGAAAAGTTCAGGTAATCTGGTACCTGCTTTTGATTCAGAAGCAGTTGGAGAATTCGCCTAGCGGCCTATGGCGCACGCCTGGAACGCGTGTTGGGTTAACGCCCTCGGGGGTTCAAATCCCCCATTCTCCGCCGGTTGGGACCCGGTCCTGGCAGCTGCCAGGACCGGGTTCTTTCTTTTAATCAACCCGGCATTCCCCATGGGATGGCGGGCAGCAGGTCAGGCCAAATCCGCGGCGGGTCCGCCCAGGCGCCGCAACCGCTCCAGCGCAGCTGATTCACTGGGACCCTTACGCCTGCGAAGTCCGCCAAGGGCGAGATGGACGACGCCGAGCACCACCTTCGTTGCCAGCCTCACCGGCAAGGGGAAGGGACCCAGCCGTGGAACAGTCAGGCCCAGCATCCGGCGGTACCGGGGCTCCAAACTGTAGACGGCACCGGCGAACAAGACGCGGTAACCCGGCCTCAAAAGTGGATGGAGGGGAGCGTTGCGGATGAACTCCACCGTTTCCTTTACCCGGCTGTCTGCCCGCAGTTCGCCCTGCTCATACCAGGCGTCCAACTGGCTGCGCATCTGCGCCCCGCTGACCGGCGGCTCCTCCACGCCCATGAGCAGGCCGGCCTGGGCCCACTCTCGGACATACGCATCCTCTCCGCCGGGGATGGGGCCGCCCCAGATTTTGTGGGCGGCCAGGAACCCGTCCGTAAAGGCGATGTGGATCCAGGCCGCCAGCCCTGGATCGTTGGCGCTGTACGCGCGTGCCGCGCCGCCGTTGTCCTGGTAGCTGCCTTGCACCGGCTCATGGAGGCGGCGGACGCGCCGTGATGCCTCTTCCGAGGCAGCCGTAGAACCGTAGGTCACCGTGAAAATCCAACGGATGGTATTGGCGAGCCGGCGGAGGGGATCCTCGCGGAAATTGGAGTGCTCGTGTACGCCTGCCAAGGCCCCGGGATGGAGCGACTGCATGAGCAGCGTCCGGATTCCCCCCACGATGGGTGACATGGAGCCGTGCACCGCCCACACCGCCGAACCTGGCAAGTGGTAGCCGGCGTCGTCGCCCTCCGCGAGCCGCAGGGACCATTCCGGCGGTGCGTCGGCGTTCCCGGAGAACGTCTTCTTGATTTCATCCCGCCACGTACGAAGGGCATTGCGCATGAGCCATTCTTGCCCATTTCAGCCAGCGCGTCAGTCTTCGGAGCAGGGTGCAGGCGCCGCCCACCCCTAAGGCCCACAAAAAACCCGCATTGTCCTGCTCCAGGGTTCCCCGGCGGACTGACCTGTGGTCCCATGGGACGTACCGTCGAGACAACGTGCGGCACGCCCCGTCCTGGAGTGAATCAATGGGCAAGCATTGGGTGCCCGGTAACAGCAAGCCGGTCCAGCGTACATTCCCCCACGTGGCCCGTGCCCTGGCCACTGCCGGTGTGCTCGCGGCTTCCGTCTATGCCGTCAATCTTTCCATCGATTCAGCAGGGCCGGTACGGTTGGCCGGCGCGGTGGACCGGACCGGGACTCCCGGTGCCGTGGCGTCGGCCGGGGTGTTCGGGGCTGCCAACACCCAGCCGGTGCAAGGCAACCCTGAGACGCCGGCCTCGGACCAGGTTGGTGCCGGGTCCCTTCCGCCGGCGATCGCCTCCGATCCCCATGCCACCCTGGCTTTCCCGCATGCAGCGATCGGCGGTTTCCAGGATCCAGCGGCCGGCCTGACAGTCGGACCGGCAGGTGTGGGCCGGCCACCGGAAGGCTTCCTGATGGCACCGCTCCAGTTGCTCGTTCCGAGCTCGCCCTTCGGTTTCCGGGTGAGTCCACTCAGTGGGACGGCGGGGGACTTCCACCTTGGCCAGGACTATGCGGCCGCCTGCGGAACCCCTGTCTATGCGGCCGACGCCGGGGTGGTTCGGGCTGCAGGATGGCATCCCTGGGGCGGTGGCAACCGGGTGGAGATCGATCACGGCGACGGCCTCGTCACCACGTACAACCATCTTGAGTCGATTGGCGTCCATACCGGAGACCGGGTCCAGGTGGGCCAGGTCATCGCCCGCGTGGGAACCACCGGCTGGTCCACGGGCTGCCACCTGCACTTCGAGACCATCCAAAACGGCCGCTACACCAATCCGTTGAACTGGAGCTTCCTCCAGCTCCGCGCCCTGGGCCAAGCGCTTCCGGCCGGCATGGTTTCCTACGGTCCCGGCCCGGGGTTGTCCGACGGCAGGATCAGCTGGACCATCCCGCTCCTGGTGGACCGGGGCACGTCCCCGGCCGCCGGCCTGGAAGCATCGCCCGTGCCGTCGCCGCTGCTGCCTGCCACGGAGCAATACGGCACCGTCCTGCCAACGTCCAACGGGCAGTTGACGACGTCGGCCCCGCCGGCGGCTGCGGCGCCTTCGCCCGGTGCGCCGTCGCCATCGTCCGACCCTGCACCCAGCGTCCCGACGGCGTCCCCGTCGCCGTCACCGACGGATCCAACTGCCACACCCACTGATCCAGCTCCGGCGCCCGCTCCGACGACTGATCCGACGACGTCGCCCACTGATCCGTCGCCGTCGCCGTCGCCGTTACCGACTGATCCGACTCCCGCACCCACTGATCCAGACCCGGCGCCTGTCCCGACGACGGTTGACCCGGCGCCTGCCCCGACGACGGTGGACCCGGCGCCTGCCCCGACGACGGTGGACCCGGCGCCTGCCCCCACGACGGTCGAGCCCACACCCGCCCCGACGACGCTCGAGCCGGCGCCTGCCCCCACGACGGTCGAGCCCACACCCGCCCCGACGACGTCGTAGGCCAAGGAATTTTTGGTCCGGACCCGTACACCGTGCCGACGGCAACGAATTCCCCGTATGAGCTTCCTTCCGCAGACACAGCGCCCGGCACCCCTCTACCCGATCCCGCTGCACCTCAATGACGGCACCAGGACGAGTTTCGGCCAATTCAAGGGAATAGTCGTGTTGGTGGTCAACGTCGCCTCCAACTGCGGCTTCACGCCCCAGTACGCCGGCTTGGAGGCCCTCTACGGAAAGTTCCGCGAGCGCGGGTTCGAGATCCTGGGTGTCCCGTGCAACCAGTTCGCCGGCCAGGAGCCCGGAACGGACAGCGAAATCGCGGAGTTCTGCGAGCGCAACTTCGGGGTTACGTTCCCACTAACTGCCAAGGCGGACGTCCGTGGCAGGAACCAGCACCTGCTGTATTCCGAGCTCACCAAGTTCCGGACCGGCCTGCTTCCGGGGGTGGTGAAGTGGAATTTCGAGAAGTTCCTGGTGGGCCGTGACGGCACTGTCGTGGCCAGGTTCGGTCCCACCGTCGAGCCGGATTCGCCCAAGGTCATCGAAGCGATCGAGGAAGCGCTGGGCTGAAAGGCCGGGCCGGCCGAATTAAGTCTGCAGAAGCGCAGTTCTTTTTATTTTTTCCACATCAGCTCCGGCGATTCACCCCAAGTTTGCCAAATGTCTGATTGGATAAATATTACTGAAGGGTACAAGGGAAGAACGGCTTCCCACCGACCATAGAGGTAGCAATGGAGCACATCGAGGCCGAGCATCCCCGGCCACGCCACTTCCTACTCCACTTGAGCGATCCCCACCTGTTGGGAGGTCCAGAACCCCTCTACGGAACCGTCGACAGCGAAGCACGCCTCATCCAGCTCTTCGAGGAAGTCAAGGCGTCCGGCGCGAGGCCGGAGGCAGTGATTTTCACCGGCGACCTTGCCGACAAGGGCGATCCCGAAGCGTATGTGAAACTGCGGGCCATCGTGGACCCTGCGTGCGAGGAGCTCGGCGCCGAGGTGATCTGGGCCATGGGAAACCATGACGACCGCGCAAACTTCCGCCGGGGCCTGCTGGACCAGCCCGGCACCGATGAACCGGTGGACCACAGCTATTTCATCAACGGGTTGCGCGTCATCACCCTGGACACCACCGTCCCCGGGTTCCACCACGGCGAGCTGAGTGCCGGGCAGCTGGAGTGGCTGGCGCGGCAGCTGGAAACGCCTGCCCCGGACGGAACCATACTGGCGCTCCACCACCCGCCGGTCCCTTCGGTACTCGATCTTTCGGTGCTGGTGGAACTGCGTGACCAAGCCTCGCTGGCAGCGGTGGTCCGTAACTCTGACGTCCGCACCATCCTGGCCGGCCACCTGCATTACTCCACCACGGCCAGTTTCGCCGGCGTCCCGGTCTCGGTCGCTTCCGCCTCCTGCTACACCCAGGACCTCAACGTTCCGGTGGGAGGCACCCGCGGGCAGGACGGCGGCCAGGCCTTCAACCTGGTGCACGTGTACGAGCACACGATTGTGCACTCCGTGGTGCCGATGGGCCATGCGGCCACTGTGGGTGAGTACGTCTCGCCTGAGGAAACCGCCCGGCGCCTGGAAGCTGCCGGAGTCCGGATCCCGGAAACCGCCAAGCAGCGTCGCAGCACCAAGCAGGGAGTGAGCAGCCGGAACTAGGAGCGGCGGGTTCCTGGGAGAGTCAGTCGGTAAGTCCGGGCATTCGTGCCTGGACTTACTTTTCCCAGGGCGCCTTGATAGGGAAGTACTTTTCCAGGAAGTCGGTCACGGCTTCTGCGCGCTCGTCGGCACTGACTTCGGGGAAACTGCCGTCGTTCAGGCAGAAGAAGTCCATGTTCCGCTTGGCGAGGAGCTTGGGCAGGTAGTTCAGGCCCGCCCGCATGGTGGTGTCCACGTAGCGCACCTTCGCTGCTGTCTGCGTGACGGCGCGCCCCGTCAGCAGGGCGTAGTAGTGGTAGAACGAGTTGGTGACGGAGATGTTGTCGGCCGCGCGGAACCTGCTGGCCGCCGTCTTCCGGAACTCCTCCGGGAACTCCTCCTCCATCTGGGCTACGAGGCTGCGCCGCAGGGGAGCGGCGGTGTGCTCCAGGTGGCGGGTGGTGATCCGGCCGAACCGGTTCCAGAGGAGCTTGCGGTTGACCCGGGCGGCGTTTTCAAACCCGCTGCGCTCCGCGGCGTTCTCGCCCAGGCCGATCCTGGTTTCGGCCTCGATGAACTTGGTGATGCCGCCAGGGGTGAAGAACATGTCCGGGCCTACCGGCCGGCCAAAGAACATGTCGTCGTTGGAGTAGAGGAAGTGCTCGGACAACCCCTCGATGTGGTGCAGCTGGCATTCGACTGCCTGGGAATTGTGCGTGGGCAGCACGGAGGAATCGGCAAAGAACTCTTCGCTGCGGACGATCGTGACGGACGGGTGCTCTGCCAGCCAGGCGGGAGCGGGGGAGTCCGTGGCGATGAAGATGCGGCGGATCCATGGTGCGAACATGTATACGGAGCGCAGTGCGTACTTCAGCTCGTTGATCTGCCGGAACCGGGCCTCATGGTCGTCGCCCTCGCCAAGGACCACGCCCTGCTGCTGTGCGCGGCGGGCGGCAATGTATTCCGGAGAGCTTCCGTCCACCCAGGAAAAGACCAGGTCGATGTCGAAGCTGATGTCGCTGGCATGGTCGGCAAACATGTTCTCGATGGTGGGCCAGGTGTGGCCGTAGCGTTCCACGGTGCCGCGGACAGCGTCCTGCCGCAGCATGGTCCGGCGGGTCAGGGAGTTCTCGATGGGGAGGATCAGTTCCTCGCCTTCGAAGGACCACAGCTCGATCTGGACGCCGGCGGACGCGCCGAATTCGAAACCGCCCACCGGTTCCACCCGCGGGCGGTACAGGCGGAAGATCCGGGCCTGCCGGTTGGAGGACAGCTCACCGTCGGCCACCAGGACGGAGGTCTTCTTCTTGGCATCCACGGTCATGGAGTAGAAGGGCTCGTCCCGGCACGCCTCCACCAGGGCCGCGCGGAGTTTCTTCCGGTTCTTCCAGTCCAGCGCCACCACGGGCCGGTCGTTGTTGCCGCGGACCAGGAGGTAGGCGAGGCCGGCGTTCGCCAGGACGTTGCGCAGGAACAGCAGGTCTTCCACCATGGCCTGGTAAGGGGTCCTGGTGTCGTTGATCAGGGCGTATCGGCCCTTGTGCCGGATGACGTCGGGGCGGTGCCTGAGCCGCTGCTCCGCCGCCGCCGACGTAATCTCAGCGTGAAATTGTTCCTCCACGGACGCTTGGCCGCCGTAGTAGACCTCGTCCTGGACCGGTGCTTCTGTAATGGTTGTCTCCGTGGTGGTCGAAGTAAGCTTTCTTACCTGCATGATAGTCCTGCCGTAGTAACAGCAGGTTTCGGACCGCCGCGGCAGGGGCTCAGGCGCCCAGTGCCTCCCGCCAGGCACGCAGGAAAGCGCCGCCGGCGTCGTCGTGGATCACCGTGGTGTCCAGCCCCAGGTCCGCTGCCGTAAGAACCGGGTAGGGCTTGCTGGGCACGCCATCCGCGGGCCGGACGTCAACGTGCTTTACCGGGTGGTCGTTGTGGTGCAGCCAGTCGGCCATCGCATAGTCGGTCCGGGAATCGCCCACCGTCCGCCAGGCCTGCGGCGTGATGCCTTCGGCGGCCAGCAGTTCCACCGCGCGGCTCGCGCCGAGGTCCTTGCCCAGCCGCACGGACTCGATGTCCGTGGAGATGATGGTGGGATCCACCCGGTAGTCCACTTCGTCGTCGGAATTGGGCGCATGGTGGTCCAGCCGCACGACGCCCAGGCCGTGCCGGCCCATGAGCTCCATGGCGTCAGCGTCGAACAGTTTCTGCTCGGCCAGGTAATCGGCGCTGGGCACGTCGATGTGCTGCTCCACCGAGACCATGGCCCGTTTGGTTTCGTCAAAGAACATGTGGGCGGCGTAATCCTCCGCCACCAGGCGCCGGACGTCATCGCCGTACCCTGCGGGCACGGCCAGCTCCCGGTCCACGTGGATGGGACCGGGCCCGGTGGAGGTGTAACTGAACCATACGGCGCCCTTTTCGCAAACAGCGTGGATGACGGTTCCTGCCGGGATCCCGGCGGCGATCATCGGTTCCATGACCTGCTCCCGGATGAACGCGTCCGAGCGGCCAGTGTTGAAGACGACCGGAATTCCGGCCGCTGCGAGTGCCACCAGGTCAAGGATGATGTCCGGCTTCACGTCGCGCGTCACCGGGCTTGCCACCGGCCCGTCCACATCCAGCAGCAGCGCCAGCGGGGGCGTGGCAGGCAGGCGGGTTCCGGGCGCGGACATGGCAGGGGACTCGGATGCGGTCATGGTTCCATTCTGTCAGCAGGGACCGCCCTGTTGCCCGGGAACGGAGCGATGTGACGGATGGTCACTGTTTGGCTACAACCTGGCGCCGGACCGCCGGGATACTTTCGCTGGGGCAACGCGGTGCCTACTGTTGCATGGTGATATTCAAAGCTGTGGGCGAGGGCCGCCCTTACCCCGACCATGGTTACAGCACCCCGAAACAGTGGGCGTCGCTGCCGCCGCGGCCGGTCCGGCTGGACGAACTGGTGACCACCAAACGCACGCTGGACCTCGAAGCGCTGCTGGCCGAAGACTCCACCTTCTTCGGCGACTTGTTCCCGCACGTGGTGCAGTACCAGGGAACCCTTTACCTGGAGGACGGCCTGCACCGTGCGGTCCGGACGGCACTGCACCAGCGCACCGCGATCCACGCCCGGGTCCTGGTGCTCGATGGCTAGCCGCGGGCCGAAGGACCTCAGCGTCCTGCACGGCCACCGTGTGGTGTCCGGCGCCGAGTTGCGGGCTGCGATGGAGGCGGCCAAAGACGCCGACGAAACGGCCCGGGTCCGCCGCCGCGTTCTGCACGGTGTGGTGCTGGTCCTGTTAATGGGGATGATCGCCGCCGCCATCATCGTTGCCCTGGCCATCATTAACGGGCGCCTGAAGGTGCCGACGGCCGAGCCGAGCCAGAAGCCTGTGTCGTCGTGCCCTGCTGCGGTGTTCGACTACACGCCCAATGACAAGATCAACCTCAACGTCTATAACTCCACCACCCGGGCCGGCCTGGCCCGTTCCGTGGCGGATGAGTTCCTGGCGCGGAAGTTCGTGGTGGGCAACGTGTCGAACGTCAACGCCGGCTACCGGGGCGTTGCAGCGGTGGTCTCGGGCGCGGCCGGGCAGGCCGCCGCCTTCACGGTGCAGCGCAATGTGCCGGGGTCCGACTACTTCCAGGACAGCAGGACCGACGCCAGCGTGGACGTGATCCTGGCCCATGACTTCGCGGCGCTCGTCCCGGCCGAGCTGGTGGACCAGACCCCCGGCACACTGGGCTGCCCCAGGGAAAGCCGCCGCACGGCGGACACCAACAAGCTTCCCGTTACGCCGGCAGCCGTCCCGGCGCGCTGACCAGGCCTTGGCCGGCTGCCGCCGGGAGGCCGGCCACGGGCAGGGGCTGCCCGCCGTCGTCGAACCTTGCCCCGGCCCCCAACTGGATGAACCGCACAGTCCTGGCCACGCGCGCTTCCAGCTCGGCAGGTTCGTCACTGCCCCTGGCGGCACTGGAGGACAGTGTGCCCAGGATCAACTGGGCCTGCTGCCCCACGTCAGCCACCGGCAGGTAGCCCTGCTCCATGCCATCACGAAGGATGCCCTGCAGCAGGGTGCTGAGCTCGCTGACATGGTCGGAGAGTTTTGCAAAGGACGACGGCGACAGCACCGCCCCCATGGCCGGTCCGGGCGGGAGGTGGCGGCGGCTGAGGTCAACCACCTGGGCACGGACGTACAGGGCCAGCCGTTCCACCGGGTTCTGCAGGCGGCCCAGCGAGTCGCGCAGCTCCGTGAGGAACTTCTCCGTCTCCTCCAGCGCGTACGAAATCAACAGTTCTTCGATATCCGCGTAGTAGTTGTAGACGGCGGTACGGCCCACCCCTGCGTGCCGGGCCACGTCCGTCATGGTCAACCCGGGAAGGCCGTGGGTGAAGAGGAGCTCGCCGAAGGCTGTGAGGATACGGCGCTGGGTGTCAGCGCGTTGTTCGGCGTTGCTGGCCGCTGAAATCCTGGGCATGCAGACACTTTACCGCGATGTGTCAGTAAAAGGCGCTAGATTGCGCAGCCGTCCGGCCCGCAGGCCCCGGCCTCGGCGGAATTGACGAGCACCAACGGGTCGGCTTCCTGCCACGCCTGGTTGAGCGCACGCGTGAACGTCTCCGCGGGCTGGGCGCCGGACAGCCCGAACTTGCGGTCGATGACAAAGAACGGGACACCGCTGATGCCCAGGGACTGGCCTTCCCGGAAATCGGACCGGACAGCGTCCGAGTACTTGTCAGTGGTGAACAGTTCGTCCACCTCGTTGTCCGGCAGGCCCAACTCCCGGCCCAGGCCGGCCAGGTACTCCCGGCTGCCGATGTCCTTGCCGTGCTCAAAGTGGTCGCTGAGCAGGCGCTCCTTGGCCGCGTCCTGCTTGCCGTGGGCGGAAGCGAGGTGGATCAGCCGGTGTGCCGTGAAGCTGTTGGCCACCACCACCTTGTCGAAGCGGTAGTCCAGGCCCTCGTCCCTGGCCTGGTGCGCCACATGCTCGAACATTTGCGAGACCTGCTGGGCCGGCATCCCCTTGCGGCTGCTCAGGTATTCCAACTCGGTGCCATCGAAGTGATCCGGCAGGCCGGGATCCAACTGGTAGCTCCGCCACACGACTTCAACGGCATCCCGGTGCGGGAAGGATGCCAGGGCAGCCTCAAAGCGGCGCTTGCCAATGAAGCACCACGGGCAGGCGACGTCGGACCAGATCTCAATCTTCATGGTCTGCATAACCGGCCGGCAGGGGTTGCCATTCCGGCCGGCGGCTATGAGTTATCCCACAAGGGGGTCTTGTGCGCTGCGCCGTGGTGGGCAATAGTTCTGAAGTAGGTGAAGCAGACGCCACAAACTTAGAAGACCACGGGACCTGCATGTCCCGCGGCGGGATGTGCCTGGCGGCTGGGGAGCTCGGGCCTCGTTCCTTGGAGGCCAGATATGCGAATTGGACTTATTGCGGGGCCATGGATTCCCATTCCTCCTGTCACCTACGGAGGCATCGAAAGGGTTGTGGATACCTTGGCGCGGGGCTTTCTGGCCGCCGGCCACGAGGTACTGCTGGCCGCGCCAACCGAAAGCGCCTGTCCTGTTCCGCTGGTACCGGGAATGCGGCCTGCGTCCCGGGACGATCTCGGCTTGACCATGTCCGAACTCAGCCACGTGATCCGGGCCTACAAGGGGCTGCAGGACGTGGACGTCATTCACGACCATACGTTGGCCGGCCCCCTCTATGCCGGCCGTCCCGCCAATGTCCCGGTGGTCACCACCATCCACGGCCCCCTCCACAAGGAGGCCGAGGACCTGTACCGGGCCATGGCGCGGAATGTGGCCATCGTGGCGATCTCCCGTGACCAGGCGTCCCATGCTCCGGAAGTTCCTGTCACCCAGGTGATCCATCACGGAATGGACGTTTCCGCCGTCCCTGTTGGCAGCGGACGTGGCGGGTACCTGTGTTTCGTGGGGCGCGCGTGCCATGACAAGGGTCTGCTGGAGGCCATCACGATTGCCCGGCGCGCCGGTATGCACCTGAAGATCGCTGTCAAGATGAAGGAACCGGACGAGATCCGCTATTTCCGGGAGGTCATCGAACCGATGCTCGGGCCCAACGAGGACTTCGTGGGGGAAGTCGACGATGCCGCCAAGTACCGCCTGATGGGTGAGGCTGCGGCCTTCCTGAACCCCATCCAGTGGTCAGAACCCTTCGGCCTGGTGATGATCGAGGCGTTGGCCACCGGGACTCCCGTCATCGGGACGCGGATCGGCTCGGCCCCCGAGATCGTGGAGCACGGCCGCACGGGCTTCCTGGGGCAGCTGGAGGAACTGCCGGGTTTCGTTGAGGCTGCCCCAGGCCTCAGCAGGGAACGTTGCCGGGCGTCAGTGGAGGAGCGGTTCAGTGCCCAACGGATGGTGGCGCAGCACCTCAGGCTCTTTGACGACCTGCTGGCCGGGAGATTGCCGGGAGGGGTTCCGGTTACCCCGCCGGTGCACCAGAATCGTTAAGGGGGCAGGCTGGCTTTCAGCTCCCCGGCAACATTCCGCCTGAGAAGGGAGCCCTTCCATGACCGCTTGGAATGAGGACAACGAGGCTGGAGGATCCGACGTCGGGGCCGTCACCGTCCTGGAGGGTTCTTCCTTTTGCATCTCCTCCGGCACGGGTGACATCAGCCCTGACGCCGGCACCAACGGCGCCTTCTTCCAGGACACGCGCATCATCTCGCGCTGGATGCTCCGCATCAACGGCTCGTTGCGCGAACCCTTGTCTGCCCAGCGTCCGCAACCGTTCGAGGCCACATTCGTGGGCCGCGCCAAATGGCCCGGCGGCAGGTTCGATAGTCCCCTGGTGGTCCGCCAAGTCCGCCACATCGGTCCAGGGCTGCAGGACGACATTTCCCTGGAAAACTATGCCGCCGAACCCGTGGAGTGCGACATCGAGCTGCTCGTGGACGCGGACCAGGCAGACCTCTTCGAAGTGAAGGGCGGCCGCACCAGCGGCCTGGACGACACGACCCGGGCCGTCCAGGACGGCAGGCTCGTCATCGAAGCCTCACGGCATGGCCAGCAACGAGGCTCCGCCGTCGGCGCACGGGGAGCAGAGGTCAGCACGGACGGGCTGCGGTTCCATGTCACTGTTCCTGCCCGCGGCAAGTGGAGCACCAGCGTCATTGTGGTGCCCCTGGTCAACGGTGAGCCACCGGAGGAGCCCTTCAAGGAGGGGCGGCTGCCGCACCACCGCGAAGGCGTGCGCCGGCACCTGGACTGGGAGGAAGGCGTTCCGCGGATCAGCATTGAGGACTCCGGCTTCCAGAACGTGCTCAACCGGAGCCAGAGCGATCTTGGTGCCCTGCGCATCTTCGACCCGCACCATCCCAACCGTGCCGCGGTGGCGGCCGGGGCGCCCTGGTTCATGGCGTTGTTCGGCCGGGACTCGCTGCTGACGTCCTACATGAGCATGATGGTCAACCCCAACCTCGCCCTGGGCACGCTCCAAACGCTGGCCGGGATCCAGGGCAGGAAAGTGGATGTGGATTCCGAGGAGGAACCCGGCCGCATCCCGCACGAGGTCAGGCTCGGGGTCACTGCCGGCCTTTCCCTGGGAGGTACGGCGTACTACGGCACGGCCGACGCAACCCCCCTTTTCGTGTCCACTTTGGGCGAGCTGAGCCGGTGGGGACTCTCGCGGGACGCGATCCGGCCGCTGTTGGCGCACGCGGACCGGGCCCTGGAATGGATCGAGAAGTACGGCGACCGCGACGGCGACGGCTTCGTGGAGTACCTCCGGCCCAACGACCATGGCCTGGTGAACCAGGGCTGGAAGGACTCCTGGGACGGCATCAATTTCGCGGACGGGACCATCGCGGAAGCCCCCATCGCGCTCTGCGAGGTCCAGGCCTATGTCTATGCGGCCTACCTGGGCAGGTCGCTGCTGGCCCACTGGACCGGGGATCCGGACCTGGAAAAGCATTGGTCCGACAAGGCCGCGGCCTTCAAGGAGGAGTTCAACAAGAGGTTCTGGCTGCCGGACAAGGGCTACTTCGCGGTGGCCCTGGACAAGGACAAACGGCCCGTCGATGCGCTGACCTCCAACATCGGCCACTGCCTCTGGACGGGCGTCGTGGACGAAGACAAAGCCGTGTCCGTCATGGAGAACCTGATGTCGCCGCAGATGTTTACCGGCTGGGGCATCCGAACACTGGCTTCGGACATGGGCGCCTACAACCCTGTCAGCTACCACAACGGCTCGGTGTGGCCCCATGACACGGCATTGGTGGCCACCGGTCTGATGCGGTACGGGTTCGTGGACGAGGCCAAACGGGTGGCCTTGGGGATCCTCGATGCCGCCCGGCATTTCGACGGCCGCCTGCCGGAACTGTTTTGCGGGTTTGACCGTGGCGAATACCCCGGCCCGGTTCCGTATCCCACAGCATGTTCGCCCCAGGCCTGGGCCGCGGCGGCGCCGGTGCAGCTGGCGCGGATTCTGTTGCGGTTCGACCCCGTCTTCACCCGCGGGGTGGTGCACCTGGCTCCGATCCTGCCGGAATCCGTGGGAACCTTCCGGGCGGAAAATGTCCTGCTGGATACCAGCCGGGTGACCATCAGTGCCACCGGATCCAGCGGCACCATCGAAGGCCTGCCGCCAGGCCTGAAGCTCCTGGCCGAACCGCGGCCGCCGCTTGCCTACCCGTTGGAGGAGGCAGCCGCCGGCCCCGGTGTCCGCAGGCTCAACTAAGGAGGAGCACTGGCACGGCTGCACTGGCCAGGCCCCGCCGGGGGTCTTTGCCCCTAAGGGAGGGGCCGTTGCAGCACGAAGTCGTGTTCCACAGTGCTGCCCAGCCGGAAGGACTTGGTTCCTGCCTTGCGGAAACCGGACTTTTCATAGAAGCGGATGGCCCGGGCATTCTGGCTGTTGACGCCCAGCCAGGCTCCGGCGGCGCCGGATGCTGCGGCAGCCTCGAGGCTGGCGTGCATGAGCTCAGCGGCAGCGCCCAGCCCGTGGTAATCCGGGTGGACGTAGCACTTGCTGATTTCCACTGACGGCAACAGCGTCAGCGCGGAAGCCACGTCCGGGTCCGCGGCGGGCCGGTCCACCAACAGACTGTAGCCGGTGAGTCGGCCGTCAGCGTCGATGACCAGGATGGTGGTGTCCGGATCCGCGAGGTAACCCCTGAAGTGTTCTTCGCTGAGCGTGTTGGCCAGGTGCGCGGCAATGTCGGACGGTGACGACGACGGCGGGCACGCCAGCGGGAAGGTGACGGCCGCCAGCGCGGCCAGCGGGCCGGCGTCGTCCGCTGTTGCTGTCCGGATGGTGTGGGTCATGCGGTTCCTCCCGGCTCAGGCCGTGATGGTGCGGATGGCCGAGCCGGCCAGCCAGGCGGTGATGTCCTCGACGGCTCCGCCGTAGAACTGCCGGTAGCTTTCCTGCGTGACGTAGCCCAGGTGGGGCGAGAGCACCGTGTTTGGTGCGGCCAGGAGCGGATGCCCGGCCTGCAGCGGTTCCTGGTCGAAGACGTCCAGGGCGGCGCCGCGGATCCACCCCTCGGTCAGCGCCCTGAGGAGCGCGTCCTGGTCAACCAGGGGACCGCGTGCCGTGTTCACCAGGATGCCCTCTGGGCCGAGCAGCCGCAGTTCCTCCTCGCCCACGATGTTTTCGGACCGCGGGGAGAGCCGCAGGTGGAGGGTTGCGACGTCGGCGATAGTGAAGAGTTCCTCCTTGGAGACCAGGCGCGCGCCGGCTTCCGCCGCGGACTCCGCCGTCAGGTTCCGGCTCCACGCCACCACGTCCATCCCGAAAGCCTGGCCGTACGCTGCCACCCGCCGGCCGATCTTGCCCAGCCCCACGATGCCAAGGGTCTTCCCGGCCAGCTCAAAGCCCACGGTGGACTGCCAGGTACCGGCGCGCAGCGAGTTTTCCTCGGCCGGCAGGTGCCGGGCGAGGGCCAGCAGCAGGGCCCAGGTCAGCTCCGGGGCGGCGGTGGGGGAGCCGGGCGTGCCGCACACGGTGACCCCGTGCTCGCTTGCCGCAGCGACGTCGATGGAGGCGTTGGCCATGCCCGTGGTCACCAGCAGTTGAAGGGCCGGAAGCTCCTCGAACACCTCACGCGGGAACGCGGTCCGCTCCCGCATGGCGATAACCATGGTGGTGTCCGCCAACGCCGAGACCAGGGCGTGGCGGGAAGCGAAGGGCTCCCGGTACGAGGTGACGGTGACGCCCGCCGCCTCCAGTGCCGTGAAGTCGGCGAAGCCGTGGGCCACGTCCTGGTAGTCATCAAGGATGGCAAGCCGGTGCGTCATGGTGGTCCTTTGCGGTGTCCATTCGTCCAAGGTCACGTTCATCGTATGGCAGGGTTTTCCGGGAGGGCGCCTGGAGCCCGGGGCACGCGCGGCGTGATAGCAATGAGGGTGATGAATCCAAGCCCATTCCCGATGTTGTCCCTGTGAGCGCCGGCGTCCTTTCCCGCATGCCCAAGAGCTGGATCCTGCTGGCCTGCATCGGCCTGCTGGCCCTGAACCTTCGGGGTCCCTTCGTGGCGGTCGCGCCCGTTGTGGACCTCATGCAGGCGGAACTGCACTTCTCGCCGGTCCTGCTCGGCTTGCTGACCAGCATCCCCGTGCTCTGCTTCTCGCTCGCTGCTCCGCTGGCCTCCCTGGCGGCGCGGAGGTTTGGGGCGGAGTTCGCCGTCACCTTGACCATCCTGGGGGTGCTGGCCGGAGTGCTGGTCCGCTCCGCCGGCGGCCCGGTACTGGTGGTGGCCGGTACCGTGCTCATCGGGGTGGCCATCACGGTGGGCAACATTGCGGTGCCCCTGATCATCCGCCGCGATTTCGCGCCGCGCCGGCAGGGGACCGCCATGGGGATTTACACGGCAGCGTTGAATATCGGGTCATTCCTGACCTCGGTGGCCATGGCGCCGCTGGCCGCGTTCACCGGGTGGCGGCTTGCGCTGGCCGCCGTCGCCGTCCTTGCGGTCGCCGCCATTGTGGTGTGGGTCCTGGCCGTGGGGCCGCGCACGGCTTTCCTGGTATCGGGTGAGGGGGACGACGGGGACGGGCCGCAAGCCCCGGCGCGCAGTTCCGGCTGGACCACCTTCGGACTGACTGCGGGCTTCGGCGGCCAGGCCTTCTCCTACTATGGCGTGACCGCCTGGCTGCCCAGCTACCTGCACGACGAACTGGCCATGTCCACCACCGAGGCCGGCGCCGCGTCCTCGATCTTCCAGATCCTGGCGATCGTGGGCGGACTCGGCGTTCCGTTTGCAGCCAAATACATGAGCACGACGGCGGTGGCGGTCACGTTGGGGACGTTGTGGCTTGCCGTTCCCGTGGGGCTCCTGGTCCTGCCGCAGCTGTGGTGGCTGTGGTCCACGTCCGGCGGCATCGCCCAGGGCGGCGGCATCACGCTGATCTTCATCGCCATCATCAAGCTGGCCCGCGACCAGGCCTCCGCCGGCCGGATGTCCGCAACGGTCCAGGGCCTTGGCTACTGCCTCGCCGCCGTTGCCCCTCCGCTGGTGGGCTTCGTCCACGACACGTCCGGGTCCTGGACGCCGGCCCTGCTGGTCATCCTGGCCTCCGTGGTGACCTTCTTTGCCAGCACCACCCTGTCCGTGCGAAAGGTGCCCAAGGGCCGCTAAGGCGCGGTGCGCCATCGTCCCCTACCCGCCCGACATTCCCCAACGCCCGCTCATCTAATGCAGGAATTACGGGGACGCCCGCTCACTTTCTTTGGGAAAGTGAGCGGGCGTTTTGGGTTTTCCCGCATCAAATGAGCGGGCGTTTGATGGTGCTCCGTCGCCGGGCCGGCGCCCCGGATTTCTGGGGGCCTGTTGCGGAGGGCGTGCCGGCCCGGCGGACGGAAGTTCCCGATGGGTCAGGCGGCCGCCAGTTCCTCGACCGTGGCTTTCTCGCGGGCCTCGGTGAGGTAGCGGGCGTAAGCGGGGAGGGTCAGGAAGGACGGGAACTCACGGCTGAGCGTGACTTCCTCGAAGATGTCGCGGGCGTCCTCGAACCGGTCGCCGTCGAAGCGTTCCAGCCGGGCGAATTCCTCGTCCAGGAGTTCCTCCACCCATTCGTGGCTGATGATCTCGCCGTGGTCCGTGATGGCCCGGGCGTAGATCCACTGCCACAGCTGGGAGCGGGAGATCTCCGCGGTGGCGGCGTCCTCCATGAGGTTGTGGATGGCAACGGCGCCGTTGCCGCGGAGCCAGGACTCGATGTAGCGGATGCCCACTTCGATGTTGTTCCGGATGCCCTGTTCGGTGATGGTGCCGGTGGTGGCGGCCACGTTGATCAGGGCGCGGTCATCGGGGGTGACGTCCTCGCGAAGCCGGTCCAGCTGGTTGGGCTTGGCGCCCAGGACGCCGTCGAACACTTCCCGGCACACGGGGACCAGGTCGGGGTGGGCCACCCAGGAACCGTCGAAGCCGTCGTTGGCCTCGCGGGTCTTATCGGCGCGGACCTTCTCCAGCGCGTTGGCGTTGGCTTCCGGGTCCTTGCGGTTGGGGACTGCTGCCGCCATACCGCCGATGGCCATGGCGCCTCGCTTGTGGCAGGCACGGACCAGCTGTTCGGTGTAGGCGCGCATGAAGGGTTGGGTCATGGTCACCTGGCCGCGGTCGGGGAGGACGAAGCGGGGTCCTCGGGTGCGGAAGTTCTTGATCAGGGAGAAGATGTAGTCCCAGCGGCCGGCGTTCAGGCCTGAGGCGTGGTCCCGCAGTTCGTAGAGGATCTCCTCCATTTCGAACGCGGCCGTGATGGTTTCAATCAGCACGGTGGCGCGGATGGTGCCCTGCGGTATGCCCAACAGGTCCTGGGCCAGGACGAAGATGTCGTTCCACAGCCTTGCTTCGAGGTGGTTCTCGATCTTGGGGAGGTAGAAGTAGGGGCCCTTGCCCTGGGCCAGGAGGCGGCGTGCGTTGTGGAAGAAGAACAGGCCGAAGTCCACGATGCCGCCGGCGATGGGCTGCCCGTCGATGAGCATGTGCTTCTCGGGCAGGTGCCAGCCGCGGGGGCGGACCACAATGGTGGGCAGGTCACCGGCCGGCTTCAGCTTGTACTCCTTGCCTTCCTCGCTGGTGAAGTCGATCCGGCGTTCCAGCGCGTCGGTGAGGTTCAGCTGCCCCTTGATGACGTTGCGCCAGGTGGGGGTGGAGGAGTCCTCCATGTCCGCCAGCCATACCTTGGCCCCGGAGTTCAGGGCGTTGATGGTCATTTTCTTGTCCACCGGACCTGTGATCTCCACACGGCGATCCTCCAGACCCGGGGCCGGGGGAGCGACCCGCCACGACGGATCATTCCGGATTTCCTCGGTTTCCCGCAGGAAACGGGGGTCCGCGCCGGCAGCAATATCGGCCCGCCGTGCCCGCCGTGCCTGCAGCAGCTCCTGCCGCCGCTCAGCGGTAGCCCGGTGCAGCTTTGCAATGAAGGCCAGTGCATCCGGCGTGAGCACCTCGTCCTGCCGGCAAATGGGCTGCGCGGTGAGGGTTATGCCATTGATCGTAAAACTGTCAGTGAAGCTGTTCATTTCAGTCTCCTTAAAGACGAAAGGGAAGTTCGACGGCGGCGCTTGGCACATGAGGTGAGCTTGGCACTAGGCCGAGGAGCCGGTGTCGCGGCAGCGTGCGTAAAAGGGGCCCTGTGGCCGGCTTCGTCCTCGCTCAGCGAGGTAAGAAGCCGGCCATGGGGAATAGCACGCCGAGCGATGCCGGTCCGAAGGCCGGAGGCAAAGCCCGCCGAGCGATGCCGGTCCGAAGGCCGGAGGCAAAGCCCGCCGTCGTAAGTTACTAGTGGAACTGGCCCTCTTCGGTCGATCCGACCAGTGCGAGGGTGGAGGCGTTGGGGTTGAGCGCCGTGGAGATGGTGTCGAAGTAGCCGGTGCCGACTTCGCGCTGGTGCTTGGTGGCGGTGTAGCCGCGGGATTCGGAGGCGAATTCCTTTTCCTGGAGCTCGACGTAGGCGCTCATGCCTTCACGGGCGTAACCGTGGGCGAGGTCGAACATCGAGTAGTTCAGGGCGTGGAAGCCGGCCAGGGTGATGAACTGGAAGGTGAAGCCCATGGCGCCGAGTTCGCGCTGGAACTTGGCGATGGTGTCGTCGTCCAGGTGCTTGCGCCAGTTGAACGACGGCGAGCAGTTGTAGGAGAGCATCTGGTCCGGGAACTCGGCCTTGACCGATTCGGCGAACTTGCGGGCCAGCTCCAGGTCCGGGGTACCGGTTTCCATCCAGATGAGGTCCGAGTAGGGGGCGTAGGCCTTGGCGCGGGCGATGCAGGGTTCGATGCCGTTGCGGACCTTGTAGAAGCCCTCGGGGGTGCGTTCGCCGGTGATGAATTCCTGGTCCCGTTCGTCCACGTCCGAGGTGATCAGGGTTGCTGCCTCGGCGTCGGTGCGGGCGATGACGACGGTGGGGGTACCGGCGACGTCGGCGGCCAGGCGGGCGGCGTTCAGGGTGCGGACATGCTGCTGGGTGGGGATGAGGACCTTGCCGCCCAGGTGGCCGCATTTCTTCTCCGAGGCGAGCTGGTCTTCCCAGTGAACACCCGAAGCGCCGGCCTGGATCATGGACTTCATCAGTTCGTAGGCGTTGAGGGGTCCGCCGAAGCCGGCCTCTGCGTCAGCAACGATGGGGACCATCCAGTCCTCGACGGTCTGGATGCCTTCGGAGAATTCGATCTGGTCGGCCCGGAGCAGGGCGTTGTTGATGCGGCGGACCACGGTGGGCACCGAGTTGGCGGGGTAGAGCGACTGGTCCGGGTAGGTGTGGCCGGAGTTATTCGCGTCCGCAGCGACCTGCCAGCCGGAGAGGTAGATGGCGCGGAGGCCGGCCTTGACCTGCTGCACCGCCTGGTTGCCGGTGAGGGCACCCAGGGCGTTGGTGTACTTGCCTTCCTTGTGCTCCTCGGTGAGCTGCTTCCACAGCTTCTCCGATCCGCGGCGGGCCAGGGTGTGCTCTTCGGAGACACGGCCCCGGAGACGGACGACGTCGGAAGCTGAGTAGTCCCGGGTCACACCTTCCCAGCGGGGGTTGGCGGCCCACTCGAGCTCCAGGGCGGCGGCCTGCTGTTCGGGCGTCTGCTGGGTGGGCTCAAATGCTGCAGTCATCGTTGATCTCCTTGATTGAGCTCCGGAGGAGGTGGGTGGGAACCGCGTCGTTGAGGTTCCCACCGGCCTATCCGGTGCGGTGTTTCTTTCCGTAGCCACTACTTTTCAGCACTTTCAACCCCCTTTCTAGATAGAAAGTATGGAAAGAAATGCACTTCTTCCCGTATTCTTCAAAAATGTCACCTTCAAGCTGGAACCGGGACGTTTCGCAGCCGCCGTCCGCCGCCGTGGCGGAACTGGACGTCATCGCCTTGGGCCGCCGTGTCCGCCATCTGCGCAAACAAGCCGGGCTTACCCTCGATGACCTGAGCGCCGCCGTCGGCACCGCTCCAAGCCAGCTCAGCCTGATCGAAAACGGCAAGCGTGAGCCCAAGCTGACCCTGCTCCAGCACCTCGCGGGGGCGCTCAATGTCAGCATCGACCAACTGCTGGGGGCCGAGCCGCCCAGCCGCCGCGCCGCCCTTGAAATCGAGCTGGAGCGGTACCAGCGCGGACCGCTGTACGAGTCCTTGGGCCTGCCCAGGATCCGCATCAGTTCGCGGCTGCCGGTGGACGTGCTGGAAGCCCAGGTGGGGCTGCTGCACGAGCTCGAACGGAAGATGAACGAGCAGGTGGCCACCCCCGAGGAAGCCCGGCGGGCCAACGGCGAACTGCGGGCCATGATGCGGGAGCGGGGGAACTATTTTCCCGAATATGAAGCGGAGGCCCAGAAGGTCCTCAAGGAGGTGGGCTACACCACCGGTCCACTGAGCCAGCACGTTATCGCGGACATCGCCGCGCACCTGGGTTTCACCCTGCACCATGTGGGCGATCTGCCGCACTCCACCCGTT
Organism: Pseudarthrobacter sp. YAF2; assembly: GCF_052113345.1. Classification (NCBI taxonomy): domain Bacteria; kingdom Bacillati; phylum Actinomycetota; class Actinomycetes; order Micrococcales; family Micrococcaceae; genus Pseudarthrobacter; species Pseudarthrobacter sp. YAF2. Next base: position 42,122 of record NZ_JBFRDA010000020.1, read on the forward strand.
CCGTGACCGACTTGAAGAACCGCAAAATTTACCTGACGCAAAGCCAGCGGCAGGACCACGACCCCCGCTCGGTGCTGCTCCAGGCCCTTGGCCATTATGTCCTGGGGCACGAGACGCCCAAGAACTACGGCGACTTCCTGGCCCAGCGCGTGGCCACCAATTACTTTGCCGCCGCCCTGCTCCTGCCCGAGCAAGCCACGGTGGAATTCCTGCAAAAAGCCAAAGCCGCCAAGGAGATCGCGGTGGAGGATATCCGCGACGCGTTCGCGGTCTCCTACGAGACAGCAGCGCACCGGTTCACCAACCTGGCCACCAAGCACCTGGGGCTCACCACGCATTTCCAGAAGACCCACCAAAGCGGCATCATCTACAAGGCGTATGAGAACGACGGCGTGAACTTCCCCCAGGACCACACCGGCGCCATTGAGGGCCAGCCGTCGTGCAAGGCCTGGACGTCAAGGGCAGTGTTCGACGTTCCCGACAAGTTCAGCGCCTACAGCCAGTACACGGATACACCGTCGGGCACGTACTGGTGCACCGCCCGCACGGAGCGCTCTGCCGCCGGAGAATTCTCCCTGAGCATTGGGGTGCCCTACCAGCACGTGAAGTGGTTTCGCGGCCGGGAGACCACCGCCCGGGCCACCTCCAACTGCCCGGATCCCACCTGCTGCAAGCGCCCGCCTGCCGAGCTGACCAACCAGTGGGCCGGGAACGCCTGGCCCTCGGCGCGGGCGCACTCGCACCTGCTGGCCGCCATGCCCCCCGGTGCCTTCCCGGGCGTGGACGAGACCGAGGTGTACAGCTTCCTGCAGGCCCACTCGGGGAGCTAAGCCACGCCCGCTCACATACTGCCGGTTTTCCCCACACGCCCGCTCAGGTCTTGCCGTTATTCCATACACGCCCGCTCAATTTCTTCGGAAAGTGAGCGGGCGCTTGGGTTTAAGCCGCCAAAGGTGAGCGGGCGTTTGGTGATTTGGTGCAGGAAGTGAGCGGGCGTGTGGTCAGCCGTGCAGGGCCCGGTAGGCGTCGGCAGCCGCAGGGTGCAGCGGGACGCCGGCGGTATTGATGAGGCTTTCCGCACTGAGGAACTGCACGCCCAGGCTGGACTGCGGTATGAGCTCACCGGCGTTGTGCACCAGCAGTTGCACAGTCCGCTCCACAGTGGCACCGTCCAGGTCCCTTCGGCACAGGAGCAGGTTGGGAGCTCCCACCGTCCACACCGCCGGAATACCCGGGTAGCTTCCTTCCGGGATCAGGACGCGGTCGTACATGCCCCCGTACCGCCGGCGCAGTTCCGGCAGCAGCCCTGACAGGTCCAGCAGCCCCAATGCCACCTGCTGCTGCGCCGCGGCGATGGCCGCCGTCGGAACGCCCCCGGACCAGAACAAGGCATCGACGGTTCCCGCCTTGAGGGCGGCAAGGCCGTCATTCAAACCCAGATTTTCGACGGCGGCGGTTCCGGCTGCGGGCGCAGCGGCATCTCCCGAGGTGCCCAGGCCGGCCGCCTCGAGGAGCCGCGGAGTGGTCAGCGATGTGCCCGACCCGGGCTGTCCCACGGCAACCCGCCGCGCCGCGAGCCCGGTGAGGTCCCTGATGCCGCTGTCCTTGCGCACCACGCAGTGGACGTAGTTTTCGTAGACCTTGCCGATCGCGGCAATCCCGGCTGCGTCGGCATCCGCGGCCTGGCCTGCAGCGTCCGCCAGGGCCACGGCAAAGGCGGCGCGTCCCGCCTGCAGTTCGGCGATATTGTCCAGGCTTCCGCCGGTGGGCACGGCGTTTGCATGGCGTGCCACCCCGTGGCGCTCCAGCGCAGCCGCCAGGAGCGTAGAGAACTCAAGGTAGAAGCCGCCCGGTTCGCCGCCGGCCACCGTCAGCAGGTCCGGCCGGTCACCTGCAGTACAGGCACTGAGGGCCGGCGGCAGGCAGGCTGCAAGTCCGACGCCGAGGGCCGACTTCAGCACGAGCCGGCGGGAGGGGCCCGTTGCAGCGGAGGAAACGCTAGGCACGGTCGCCACCGCCTGGAATCCGGGGAGGGACCAGGTCCGTGTACACCTGGAACTCGACCCGGGCCGACAACCCGTGCGGGGAGGCGTCGGCCAGTACCAGCCGGCCTCCATTGGCTGCCGCAAGCTCACCCACAATCGTCATGCCCAGCCCGGTTCCGGGAACCGAGGCATGGCGTGGCGACCGCCAAAACCTGGTGGCAGCAGAGGCGCGCTCGGCTGCGGAAAGGCCCGGGCCGTCGTCGGACACTTCCACCACCACCGCGTCCCCTTCCACCCGCACCGCGGCGGTCACTGTGGCCCCGGGCGCATACTTGAAGGCGTTGCCCAGAAGTTCGTCCAGCATCTGTGCCAGCTCGGCCGCCCGGCACGCTATCAGAGCCGCCGGATGGGGTGCGGGCGCGAGCACCAGCCGGCACCCCGCCTGGTCCGCCAGCGGGGCCACCCGTTCCATTTCGCCTTGGAGGACGGGGAACGGGTCGATGGGCGGGGCGCCGTCGTGTTCCTCCGGCCTGCCGGCAATCCGGAGGGAACCCTCGGAGGCCCGGTGCTCGGCAGCGGCAAGCTTCAAAACCCCGTCAAGGATCTCCTCCACCCGCTCCAGCTCCGCCATAGCCCGTTCGGCGGCGTCGTGCTCGCGGGCGGTCTTCAGCTCAAGCTGGAGCAGGTCCAGCCGCAGCCGGAGCGCGCCCACGGGGTTGCGCAGCTGGTGGGATGTGTCTGCGATCAGCTGCCGTTGTGCTTCCATGCTGGCGCTCACGGTCCGGGCCATCGCAGTGAACGAGCGGCTGAGCTCCCGCAGTTCCGGGGGACCTTCCTCCGGCAGCTGTTCGGTGCGCCCGGTCTGCTCCAGCTCGTGCACCGCCGAATCGAGCCGAAGGACGGGCCGCAGCACCCACCCGGTGACCCTGGCCGCCCCCACCAGGAGCACGGCTGCCAGCGCGAGGGCGGCAACGCCGACGCCGAGCCAGCGCTGCTGGAGCTTCTGCCGGGCCGTATCTGCATGGACGTCCAGGACCACGGCGCCCAGCACCTGACTGGCACTCCCGAACGGCCGGAAAATGACGTGGGAACCTGAACCGAATGGCTCCAGCGGTTCCAGGGATGTGTTGCTCACGTTCAGCCGGGCCAGGGACAATGCGTCCTGCACGTCGGACCGGCCGGCGTCCAGGCCACCCGAACGCAGGGTGTCTTGCTGGACGCGGACCACAATCCCCTCGTCATACAGCCCGGAATAGGTGTCCATTTCCCGCTGCAGGCGCACGGTGTCGCCGTCACCGGCGGCATCAAAAGCCACCTGGGCCAGGCGGTTCAGGGATGCTGCCCTGTTGATTTGCAGCTCCTGGGTCAGCTCCCGGGAGGCGGAGGTCAGGATGGTGCCCGAAATCAGGAAAACCACCACCAGGCACAGCACGCTGAGGACGCCCAGGACCCGCAGCCTCATGGCTCAGCCGCCTCCACGCGGTAGCCCACGCCGCGGACATTGATGATGAAACCGGGCTTTTGAAGTTTTGCCCGCAACCCGGTGAGGTGCACATCCAGGGACCGGGACGAGGCCAGGAAGGCGTCCCCCCACAAAGCATCGAGGATCTGTTCCCTGGTGACCACCGAGCCTGCATGGCGTGCCAGCAGCGCCAGGAGTTCAAACTCCGTGGCGGTCAGGGCAAGAGGCTGTCCGGCTTTGGAAGCGCTGCGACGGGCAAGATCGATTTCTACGTCGTCAAGCACAATGACCTCCTGCGGCGTCCCGCGCCTGCGTCCGGCACGCCGGGTCACAGCCTCGATCCGGGCCAGCAGCTCCACCAGCTTGACCGGCTTGACCAGGTAGTCGTCCGCGCCGGAGCGGAGGCCGAGCACCACGCTGCGCTCGTCGTCGCGCGCGGTCAAAATCAGGATGGGGACGTCGGTGATCTGCCGGAGCTTCCGCAGCACCTCCAGGCCGTCCATGTCCGGAAGCCCCAGGTCCAGCAGTATCACCTGGAATTTCCGGTGCGAGAGCAGCGCGTCAGCGCCCCGGGACAGCCGCTGCGGGTGGTGCCCGGCGCTTTCGACGGCGGCTGTGAGCGCGCCGGCCATGGCGTCGTCATCCTCGACGATCAGCACGTCCATGGCCATCTTCCTTGCCGCGTTTCCTGTGGTTGCCGGTTCATCCCCGCCCCGTGAGACTACCGCGTGGCGGAGCAATTTGCGCGACGGCGGAGGTCCGGCAGGAGGGGAGCGGGCCACCGGCGAATCCTAAGGAAGTGTTAGGAAAGTCCGTTCCGCGTTGGTTGTGCGGTGGATCACCCATACCGTGAGTTAGGTCCTCCGCCGCAGGAGGCCGAGGTTACTACCAGGAGGAACTCACCGATGAGCACCCAACAAGCCGCGCCCCAATCGGAGGCAGCCCAGACCCGCCGGGCGGTGGGCAACATCCTGAAGGGCTCCGCGGGCAACCTCGTGGAATGGTACGACGTCTACATCTACACGGCGTTCCTGGCGTACTTCCAGCCCCACTTCTTCAACTCCAAGGACCCGCTGCAGGGCGCACTGGAAGGCATGGCGGTCTTTGCCGTCACGTTCCTGATGCGTCCCATCGGCAGCTGGTTCTTTGGCAGGTTCGCCGACCGCAAAGGCAGGAAGGCGGCACTGACGCTGAGCGTGACGATGATGTCCGCGGGCTCATTCTTCATCGCCATCCTGCCCACCAAGGATGTCATCGGCGTCTGGGCGCTTGTCCTCCTGGTGCTGGCGCGCCTGGTCCAGGGCTTCTCGGTGGGCGGCGAATACGGCACCAGCGCCACCTACATGTCCGAGGCGGCCACCGCCAGGCGGCGCGGCTTCTTCTCCAGCTTCCAGTACGTCACCCTGATCGGCGGACAGATGCTGGCACTGCTGGTGCTGGTGGTCCTGCAGAACGTCCTGGACAAGAACGCCCTCACCGAGTGGGGCTGGCGCATCCCGTTCGCCATTGGCGGCGTTGCGGCCCTGGTGGTGATGTGGCTGCGGCGTTCCATGGAGGAAACCGTCTCTGCCAGCCAGGTGGAGGCCGCCGCCAAGGCCAAGGCGTCCGGTGAAGCCCAGCCCGGAACCCTGAAACTGCTCTTTACCAAGCACTGGAAGGCGCTGCTGGTCTGCATCGGCGTGACCCTGGGCGGTACCGTAGCGTTCTACACCTACACGAACTTCATCCTCAGCTTCATGAACACCACCAGCGGGATCGCCAAGGAAACCACCTCCGTCATCAACTTCTGGGCACTGTTCATCTTCATGCTCCTGCAGCCGGTCTACGGCATTGTCTCCGACAAGATCGGCCGCAAGCCCCTGCTGCTCTGGTTCGGCATCACCGGTGTGCTGTTCACCTGGCCGCTGATGTCCGCGCTCGCCGGGACGAAGGACCCCTTCGTGGCCTTCATGCTGATGATGGGCGGCCTGCTGATCGTGGGCGGCTACACCTCCATCAACGCACTGGTGAAAGCCGAACTGTTCCCTGCTTCCATCCGCGCCCTCGGCGTCGGCCTGGGCTACGCGATCGCCAACTCCCTCTTTGGCGGCACGGTTCCGCTGATCGGCGCCGCGCTGCAGAAGGCGGGGCAGGTTGAGCTCCTCTTCACGTACGTCACCGTGGCGATCGGCATCTCCCTGCTGGTCTACATCTTCGCCCTGAAGAACAAGAAGACCACCCACCTCGACGACGAGCAGGGCCACGCCTGGGAAACTTCCAAGGCGGCCGACGGCGAAGAACGGGTGGGTGCCGGACGCTAGCTTCCGGCGCTGGTGCTGCGCCGCCGGGCCAGCCGGCCGTGGGCGGCGAAGAGGCGGGGCAGCACCACGTAGACGGCGGTGGGCACCACCAGGGTCAGGGCCATCGCCCGGAAGACAGGGTGCCAGTTTTCCATCAGGGGAGCGGCGGCCATCATGCCCACGGCCACCAGGGGAAAAATGGCCAGCCAGGTGATGGCAGCCCGGACGTGGATCGACACCGCAGCGGGTGCCGCCGCCGGTGCCGCGGACCGGGGAGCCGTGAACGACACACCACGGACGGCGTCCTGCCACGGCTCCTGTTCTGGGAAGGCCTGGAGCGGGGCGGCGAAACCGTCAGCCGCGCCACCCGCTCGGACCACTGCACCGTCAAGGTGGCACAGGTCCTGGATGTCCTGCCCGGAATTGACCGCGCGGATGCCGCGGACCTCCTGATCACCGTCATCACCCTGTGCGACGGCTGGCCTGTCCTGCCACAGGTCGATACCCTCCTGGCGGGCAACGGTGCTGACCGCACCACCCGGCGTCGTGCATTCATTGTGCGGACCGCCACCCTGCTCGCCGGGGCGGACTATATTGGGCGAGTGTCAACACCACCACAAACGCGGGAGTCTGCACCCATGGCCAAGGAACTTGCGAACCAGCTCATCGAACAACTCCAAGCTGCCGGCGTGCAGCGGATCTACGGGATTGTGGGGGACAGCCTCAATCCGATCGTTGACGCCGTCCGACAGACTGGAGGCGCGGCCAAGGGCGGCATCGACTGGATCCACGTCCGCCATGAGGAAGCGGCCGCCTTTGCCGCGGCCGCCGAGGCCCAGCTCACCGGGAAGCTTGCCGTCTGCGCGGGGTCCTGCGGGCCCGGCAACCTGCACCTGATCAACGGCCTCTACGACGCCAACCGGTCCGGCGCGCCCGTGCTGGCCATCGCCTCGCATATCCCCAGCAAACAGATCGGCAGCAGCTTCTTCCAGGAAACCCATCCGGACCGGATCTTCAACGAATGCTCGGTGTACTCGGAACTGGTCAGCACCGCCGAGCAGGCGCCCCGCGTCATGCACAGCGCCATCCAGCACGCCGTGGGTCTTGGAGGAGTCGCGGTGGTCACGCTGCCCGGTGACATTGCCGGGCTGGAAGCTACCGCACCCACGCCACTGCCTGCCGCGTTCCGTCCGGCCAGCCTGGTGCCGGACCCCGCCAGCGTCCAGGCGCTCGCGGACGCCATCAACGAGGCCGGCAAGGTGGCCATCTTCGCGGGCGCCGGCGTGGAGGGCGCGCACGCAGAGCTGATGGCGCTCGCCGAGCTGGCCAAGGCGCCGGTGGGACACTCCCTGCGGGGCAAGGATTTTGTCCAGTACGACAATCCGTTCGACATCGGGATGACCGGCCTGCTGGGTTACGGCGCCGCGGCCGAGGGGATCGAGGACGCCGACCTGTTGATCCTGCTGGGTACTGACTTCCCGTACGACCAGTTCCTGCCGGACACCAGGACTGCCCAGGTGGACCGGGCAGCACAGCGGTTGGGCCGCCGCACCGACGTCGACATCGCCGTCCACGGCGACGTTCTCCCCACCCTGCGCGCGCTGCTGCCGCTGGTGACGGCCAAGAAGAGCCGCCGCTTCCTGGACCAGATGCTCAAGAAGCACGACCGGCTGATGAACAAAGCTGTGGGCGCGTACACCCGCAAAGTGGAGAAGAAGCAGCCCATCCACCCGGAGTACGCGGCCTCCCTGTTGGACCAGGTGGCGGCAGAGAATGCGATCTTCACCGCGGACACCGGCATGTGCAACGTCTGGACCGCCCGCTACATCAACCCGCTGGGCACCCGGCGCCTGATCGGGTCCTTCCTGCACGGTTCCATGGCTAACGCCCTCCCGCACGCTATCGGGGCGCAACTGGCAAACCCCGGCCGCCAAGTCATCTCGGTTTCCGGCGACGGCGGCCTTTCCATGCTGCTGGGTGAGCTCATCACGCTGGCCGCCTACAAACTGCCGGTCAATGTGGTGGTGTTCAACAACTCCACCCTGGGCATGGTCAAGCTCGAAATGCTGGTGGATGGGCTGCCGGACTTCGGCGTGGACGTGCCGGACGCCAACTACGCCGCCGTGTCCAAGGCCTTGGGCTTCCACGCCGTGCGCGTGACCGATCCAGCGCAGATCGAGGCGGCATACCGGGAGGCCTTCGCGCACCCCGGCCCCTCCCTGGTGGAGCTGATCACCGATCCGAAGGCGCTGTCCATCCCGCCCAAGATCTCCGGGTCGCAGGTGCTGGGGTTCGCCACCGCCATGTCCAAGGTGGTGCTGAACCGGGGAGCGGGCGAAGCCGTCAGCATGGCCCGCAGCAACCTGCGCAACATCCCCCGGCGGTAGGCACACGTCGAGTTCGCCGGAAACTGCCGGGTTCGCCGCAAAATCCCGGCGATCTCGAGGGTTTCCGGCGAACCAGGCGCGGGGAGAAAGGTTCTAGTGGGGGCCGCCCTGCCAGAGCGCGTCGAATGGGGCGCCTGAGGCGACGCGGTTGCGGATGCCGGCGGTAACGAACTCCTTGGCAGTCCGGGCAGCCTCCAGCGGGCTGGCGCCCTTGGCCAGTTCCGCGGTCACGGCGGCGGCGAGCGAGCAGCCGGCACCGGAGACGGCAACCTCGCCCACCTTCGGGGCGGTGAGGACTTCCAGGGTCTCACCGTCGTAGAAGACGTCGACGGCGTTCGGGCCCTCCAGCCGCACCCCGCCCTTGGCCAAGACCGCCGCGCCGCTGAGTTCGTGGATTCGGACGGCGGCGGCCTTGAGGGATTCAACGTCAGTGATTTCCAGGCCGGAGAGCGATTCCGCCTCGAAGTGGTTGGGCGTGACGAATGTGGCCAGCGGCAGGATCTGCGCTTTCAGGGCCTGATCCGTGTCCAGCGCGTGGCCGGGCTCCTGGCCCTTGCAGATCAGCACCGGGTCCAGGACAACGTTGGCGAAGCTGTTCTCCTGCAAGGCACCGGCCACCGTGCTGATCGTGGCCGGGCTGCCCAGCATGCCGATTTTCACAGTGTCCAAGGCCGAAGGCGCGCCCGACGCCGGGCCGTACGCCGCCGTCGTCGCCTCCAGTTGGTCAGCGATCACCTGCTGGTCCACCGGCACGAAGCGGTGGTTCCAGCTGTCCTTCGGGTCGAAAGAGACGATGCAGGTGAGGGTGGCGATGCCGAAGACCCCCAGCTCCTGGAACGTCTTCAGGTCAGCCTGTGCGCCGGCACCGCCGGTTGCCTCGGAGCCTGCGATAGTGAGGACGACGGCGGGACCGTTCGCGGACAGCGTTGCATCAGGGGTAGCGGAAGTCATGCCACCATCCTGCCACCCGCCGTCGGGCGCTTTCCATGTGGTGCCGTACAGGGCGCCGGGACGCCGTATGGTCATGGTTCCAGCGGCTCAGGGGCTGTCAGCGCCGCGGGCTGCGGGCCGGCCGCGTCGTGAACGGTGACAAGTCCCGCCACCGCCGCCCGCCCAAGGGCAGCGCGGAGAGTGTTCCGAAGAGATAGGCGGGGAAGCCCAGGGGGAATCCGAAGACTATGACGGCGAGGGCCGCGCCGGGCAGGAATGCCCCTGGTCCAAAGGTGACGCGGAGCGGGCGGTTCACGGCCGGGACCGGGCGATCTGCAGCAAGGCCTGCCCTAGCTCCGGCTGGCTGTAGACGAAGCCCGCGTCGAGCAGTTTCTGCGGCTGTACCCACCGGCTCTTCAGGACGAGCTCGGTCTCCGTGCGGATCAGGACAGCGCCTGCCCGGAGGAGCCATGCCGGAGTGGGTATGCCGAAGCGCGCGCCATAGGCCCGGCGCACCAGGCGCATCATCTCACGGTTGCTCACCACGTCCGGCGAGGCCACATTAACGGGCCCGGCGATGCCGGTCCGCGCGTGCAGGAAGCGGATGCTGCGGTACAGGTCCTCCACGTGGACCCAGCTGAACTTCTGCCGGCCATCACCCATGTGGCCGCCGAGCCCCAGCCGTGCCAGATTGGCGAACGGAGCCAGTGCACCGCCGCCGCGGCCCAGCACGATGGCGATCCGCAGGGGGATTTTCCGGGTTCCCGGCGTGACCGCCGCCTCGAGGGCGGCTTCCCAGGCCTTGGCCACGTCCACCGAGAATCCTGTGCCCAGATCGCCGTCAGCCTCGGACTGGGGACGGTCGCGGGCATCGCGGTAGATGGTTCCGGTGCTGGCGTTCAGCCAGGTCGACGGCGGCTCCTGGCACTGCGCGATGGCCCGGCCGAGTGCCTTGGTGGTGGCCACCCGCGAGTCCATGATCACCGCCTTGTTCCGCTCGCTGTAACGGCACGAGACGGAGCGTCCGGCGAGGTTCACCACCAGTCCGGCGCCGTTGAGCACCCGGGCCATGCCGGCGTCGTCTTCCCATGCTGCCGCGGAACTGCCGGATCCCTTGCGCCCTATGGTCCGCACCGTCCAGCCGTCCTCCTGGAAACGCCGGCGCAGGTGGGTGCCAATGAAGCCCGAAGCGCCTGCCAGTACCACTGTCCTTGTGCTGTGCATCTTTTCCCCCAATGGTTGTTGTCTTTCTAACCGCGGATGCTGCGGCTCAGGTCGAGGACGTCGTCGAGCACCTTGCTGACTCCCGGGATGCGGGCAAGTGCCAGTCCGCGGGCCACCAGTGGGGCCGCTCCGTCCACCAGTTTCCTGGTCCGCCGCTGGCCTTCGGAGGTGTCGTAGACCCAGAACAGGGTGATGCCCATGTAACAGAGCCAGAGCAGTTCCGGCAGGTCGCCCCGCAGCTTCTTCGGCACGGCGGGGCGGGCCCCGGCTACCGTGTTCCTGAAGATATCCAGGGATGCCTCCCGGGCGGGGGTTGAGCCCGCGGAGAACGGGTCTACCGGTGATGTTGGCCTGATGGCGGTGGCCACGAAGTCCGCACCGAAGCGGTGGTACGGGGCCATGACGTCGAGGCCGGCATGCAGCGTGGCCTTCAGGCGGTCAGCCAGGGAAGCGGTCCCGTCCAGCGCTTCGGAGGCCAGAGCGGCGTGCTCGGCCTGCACCTGGATGTACAACTCGTGGACAAGATCGTCCTTGGACGCGAAGTAGTAGTAGGCATTTCCCACGGACACGCCGGCCTCCGAAGCGATGCCCCGCATGGTTGTCTTTTCGAAGCCGATCTCACGGAACATGCGCAGGGCGGCCGCGGCCACCTTCTGCCTGGTCTGTTCGCTCTTGACAGCCATGCTGTGTCCCCAATTCTTGAACGTGTTCAAAAGCAGTGTGGCATAAAACTGAACGTGTTCAAAGCGTGCCTGGGAGCCTATACCCTCTGTGGTCCGGCACCCGCTCGGTTACGGCCGCCTCCTGCCGCACGCCGGAAGGATGCCAGATCGCCGGAAAGAACCGGCGATCTCGACCCTTTCCGGCGATTTCGCGCACCGGCCGGGGTGGCTACCGCTGGAGCGCAGCGAGGATGCGGGCTTTGAATTCGTGTTCGCGGAAAAGGTCAGCCCATGTCATGCGCACAAAGGTCCAACCGTTCTCGGTGAGGGCCTTCTCGCGCTGCCGCTCCTGAAACAGGACCTCGGCCGTCGGCTTGTAGTCGAAGTACTTCGTTTTCCCGTCGAATTCGAGGGCCACCTTCTTCTCCTTCCAGGCGAAATCCAGCCGGTACCGGCCAGCACGCGTAGCCACCGCGACCTGGGGCTCGGGCAGCGGAAGTTTCAGCCGCACCAGGAGTTCGCGGGTAAGTGTCTCACCGGCTGATTCCGACCGTGGATCTGCGTGAGCGAGCGCGAGCCGGAGGGTCCGGATGCCGCGGCGCCCCTGCAGGCCGTCAGCCATGCTTTCCATGAGGGCTTTGTCAGCACCGAGCCGGAGCGCGTGGTCCATCAGTACCAGCGCCCGCCGGTAACCCAGCATCATGGCGCAATCCACCACCGTCCGCTCCAGCGAGGTCACCCTGAGGCCGCCGAGGGTTATCACCTCCGACGCTGTCCACGGCCGGGTATGGCCCCGGACGTCCTTGCCGAGCCGCTCGCTGGAAGGGTTCCCTGGCAGCAGTAGGTGGATGACGTCATCGACTGCCCACAGATACAAACAGTGCAGCCGGGCCGCCGAGGTATGGCTGTAGACGTAGCCGCCCGCTGAGGTGGTTAGCGTCCCGTGCGCATGGGCGCGAATCAACTGCTTGCTGCGGACGGGACTTGTCTGCCTCTCCCACAGCTCAGCGCGGATGTAGCAGCCGTGCCGGAGACGAACCAGCTTCCCGTGGAGGACCAAGGCCTTGATGGCCCGGGAATTGAGCCCCCTCTCGTGCAATTGCTCCGTGCGCCACAGGTTGCCGGTGGTCGGAAGGGAGGGGAGGCGGACTGGCGGTTGTTGTGTCATTCCGACAGGATCCTGCCGCCGCCGCAGCTCCGAAAGGCGCCGCCGTCGTCATGTGGAAAACATGCCAACGCCGTCCTGCCTGCCGGGATCGCCGGAACCCGTCCGGCTCGCCGTAACGTTCCGGCGACCGGGCAGCTTTGCGGCGAGTTCGACGGCGGACCGCCGGCTCAGGCCTTGAGCGTCCCGTCCAGCAATGCCCTCAGCTCCCGGAAATGCCGTTCTGTTGCCTCGGGGTGGAAGACGGAGGTGTCCGCCATGGTGTAGCCGTGCGGCGCTCCGGCATAGATTTCGTTGGCAGCCTGCAGGCCTGCGTCCCGGAGCGCTTCGCCCAGACGGGCGACCGCGTCGGGGGCCATGCTCCGGTCGTTGTCGGCGTGCCCGAACACGAAGCGGGCCCGTGCGTTGCCGAGGCCCAGGTGCGGGCTGTCCGGCGCCTCAGTGGCCAGTCCGCCGCCGTGGAAGCCGCCGCAGGCCGCCACCACCTCAGGGTGCGCGGTGGCGGTACGGACAGCGAGTCGCGCGCCCATGCAGTAGCCGGTGGTCCCGATGGGGCCGGGGGCGACGTCGTCAAGCGCGGCCAGCGCGGCAACCCACGCATCGATGTCCGCCAGTGCCTTGTCCGGCGTCAAGTGGCCGACCCGCGGAAACGCTGCCTTGCCGGCCGCTTCCCGGCCTTCCTGGGTGGACATGTCAACGGCCGGGGCGAGCTGGTCCACGGTTCCGTCGCGGTAGAACACGTTTGGCGCCAGCACCACGTATCCCCAGTCGGCGATGCGCTGGGCCATCTCCTCGATGCGGGGGCGCAGGCCAAAGGCGTCCATGTAGAGGATCACGCCGGGGAACGGGCCCGTTCCCGTGGACGGGCGGGCGACAATGGCTTCGGCAGGGCCTGCTGGGGCCTGGATCTCGATGAGCATTTGGTCAGGATAGCGGAGGCAACCGGGAGCAACGCTCAGGCGTAGTACCGGCCCAGCGTTTCTGCCTTGAAGTCGAAAAACGTGCCGCTTTCGATGGCCAGCCGGGCATCGTCCACCATCTTCACCACGAACCGCTCATTGTGGATGGAGATCAGGGTGGCGGATACCATCTCCTTGGCCTTGAACAGGTGGTGGATGTACGCCCGCGAATAGTTGGCGCAGGCGTAGCAGTCGCAGCCCTCCTGCAGGGGACCGAAATCGCGTTTGTACTTGGCTCCCGAAAGGTTAAACCGGCCGTAAGGGGTGTAAAAGGCCGAGTTCCGGGCCACGCGTGTGGGGGAGACGCAGTCGAAGGTGTCGGCGCCGTTTTCGATGGCGGTGAAGATATCATCCGGCTCGGAGATCCCCAGCAGGTGGCGCGGCTTGTCCTCCGGCAGTTCCTCGTTGCACCAGCGGACAATCGTGCCCAGGTTCTCCTTCTCCAGGGCCCCGCCGATCCCGAAGCCGTCGAAGGGCATGGCACCGAGGTCCCGGCACGCCTTCCGGCGCAGGTCCTCGTACTGCGCCCCCTGGATCACGCCGAACAATGCCTGGTACGGCTTCCCGGTCCGCGCCCCAGTCAGGCGGAAATGCTCTTCGAGGCACCTCACGGCCCACAGCCGCGTGCGTTCGAGGGATTCCTCCTGATAGCGCCGGGAGTTCTGCAGCGTGGTGAGCTCATCGAAGGCGAACATGATGTCCGCGCCGATTTGGTGCTGGACCTGCATGGAGATCTCGGGGGAGAAGCGGTGCCGGTCCCCGTTCAGGTGGCTCTTGAACCAGACACCGTCGTCATCGATGTGCGCCAAGCGCTCCTTGCCGGGCGCCACGGCATCGTCAGGTCCGGAAGCGTCCACGGACTTCATGTCGATGACCTTCTTGAACCCGGAACCCAGGCTCATCACCTGGAACCCGCCCGAGTCCGTAAACGTGGGGCCGGACCAGTTCATGAAGGCGCCCAGGCCGCCGGCCTCGTCCAGGATGTCCGGGCCCGGCTGAAGGTACAGGTGGTAGGCGTTGGCCAGCAGGGCCTGCGCACCCAGGCCCGCCATGGATTCCGGGAGGACGGCCTTGACCGTTGCCTTGGTGCCGACGGCGATGAACGCCGGCGTCTGGATCGCGCCGTGCGGGGTGGTGATGGTGCCGGTGCGGCCCAGGAACGCGCCGCCGTTTTCCTCAACCTGGCCTGCCGACGGCGGGCACGCCTCCGCCAGGCGCGTCCCCACGGTGAAGGAGAACTGTGATCGGGTTTCAGGCAGGGCGAAGGAAGTGTTGGCAGGCACCGTACCAGTCTGCCAGCAAACATAACGACGCCGGCAAACGTGCCGGCGCAGGGTCAACCCCCAGGCGTCAGCTGGCGGGCTCCGATTCGGGATAGTTCGCGGACCGCCAGGACTCCCAGGCGGAACGGACAGCGTCGAGCGCTCCGGCCCCGAGGTCGTAGGTGGAAACCACCACCATCGAACCATCGCCCTCTGCGCGGACGTCCTTGATGGCAGGATGGTCGGCCACCACCAGCAGCCCTTCGCCGTGCTCGGCGTAACCGTGCACGGTGAGGCCCACCTGGTGGCTGGTCCGGTACCAGACCTTGCCGCTGATGTCCTCGCCGGTATCCAGGGTGACCTGATAGGGCTCGCCCGGGGCCGGGAGGTCCGCCAGCCCGAGTTTTTCGATGGCTGAACCCTTCCCATCGGTCAGGTGCAGGAACAGGGTGTGCCGCTTGCCGTGCGGGTGGCGTTCCAGGGCGAAACGGAGCTGCTGAAGGTACGTCAGCCACCCTTGGGTGATGTCCTCGTCCCAGGCCGCCCACTCGGAATCGTGGTCCAGTGCCCCGCGGGTGATGCTGACCCGGGTACCTTCCGGCACAGGGTGGAGTTCGAACGTGTCCCCGCCGTGCACGGTGAGGCTGGTGTGGTCCGCGGATTCCTGTTCGTCGCCGGAGAAGTAGATCTGCTTGATCTCGGACTCCAGGTCCTCGGCCTGCCAGCCGTGCCACTGGGCCACCTTGGACGGTTCACGCAGCATGGTCCAGACCTGCGGCGCGTCGGCGTTGATCACTACGCTGAGATTGTTCGTCATAGCCCCGAATGTACAACTCCGGCTAGGCCCCGGGTAGGGGGAATTTTTACCACCTGAGAGGTGCCGCGGGCGTCAGGCGCGGACGGCCTCCAGCTCGTTGCTGATGCGCCGTTCAAGTTCTGTCATGCCGATGGTTTCCGAGCCGCCATGGGCGCGCAGGAACAGCAGGGACTCCAGTCGCAGGAGCCGCCATTCGCGTTCGGCGTCGTGGTTGGAGTTGTCGATGGAGCGGAAGATTTCCTTGTCGTACAGGTTGGGCTCGTTGAGCGAGCGCTGCCGCACCTTGGCGGCCATCCGGGCCTTGAACGCATCCGTTTCCTGGTTTTCCGGGGTGCGGATCAGTTTCTCGTAGACCTCTGCGCGCTTGTCCTGGCCGTCTTGCCGGCAAATGTAGCTGGCCAGTGCCAGGGATGCTTCCACCGAGGACCACCGCCCCGGGTTTCCGTCGTACGGCAGCACGGTGAGCAGGTCCGCGACGGACAGGGCGCCGTCAGCGTCCTTGAGCGTGACGAAGAGTTCGTGCGCGAGGTCGCTGAGGTCCTTCAGGCAGCTGCCGGATTTGAAGTTGACCCCTTTGGAGAGCCGGTCGGCCAGGAGCAGGACGCCCTCCGCGTCGGGGTGCGCTTCCGCCGCGGCTTCCACCACGGATTCGGGCGTGCCGTCCGGTGCGGGGATGAGCGCGAGTTCTTCCTCGCCGGGCCCGTTCACGGCCGGCGGCGTTGGCGGCAGCGGGGGGAGGACGACGGCGGGCGCCACCGCAAGGGGGCCCGTCCCGGCGGCCGGCTGCTCCGGCGCGGTCCCGGCCTCCATCAGGGGTGCTGCCTCCGGAAGGTCCGCCGGCAGCGGAAGCTGCGTGACGTCGTCGTGCGCGCCGTCCACCACGGTGACCATGGTGCCGATGGCCACCCGCAGGGTGCCGCCGCCGGAGAGGCTGGCCAGTACCAGGGCAGGGGAGCCGAAGTCGTCGTGCTCGAGCTCCACCTGGTCGATTTCGGCGGTGCGCCGGCCGTCGGGGAGGAGGATGTGGTTGCCGGTGGTCAGAGATCCAGCCTGCTGTTCACGGTGGTGCCTGGCGGCTGGTGTTTCGGTCATGGGAGTCCTTAAGTTCTCTTGCGGTCCGCCCTACAGTCTACAAAGGCGGGCGCCTAAAACCGGGGACCCCCACGTCCCGGCGGGGGTGTCAGAAGCCCACGCCTGCGAACGCCAGGGCCTGCCTGATGAGGCCGCCGCGGCCGCCCGAAAACTCCATCTGGACGCCGGGGCTGAGGACTTCTTCCGGGGTCATCCAGGTCAGTTCCAGCGCGTCCTGGCGGGGCTCGCACTCGCCCGTGACCGGGATGATGTAGGCCAGCGATACGGCGTGTTGCCGCTCGTCGGTAAACCCGGTCTGGGACGGTGCCGGGAAGTACTCGGCCACCGTGAACGGCACCGGGCTGAGGGGCAGCTGGGGGAAGGCGAGCGGGCCCAGGTCCTTTTCCATGTGCCGCAGCAGCGCGGCGCGGATGGTTTCGCGGTAGATGACCCGGCCGGATACCAGGGACCGCACCATGGTCCCGTCGGCGTCCGCCTGCAGCAGCGTTCCCACCTCGTTGACGTAGCCCAGCGGATCCAGCCTGACCGGGACTGCCTCCACGTACACCATGGGCAACCGCCCGCGCGCCTCAAAGAGGTCTTCTTCGGAGAGCCAGCCGGGATTCGGGTCAGGTGTGCGCACGTTCATGGTTAAGTTCTACCCCATGGGGCGCCGCTCCGAGATCCAGACGGTGGCGGGCGCGTTGGGGCCGGCCGCGTCCGGATTGGCCACGTGGAGGGTACTTCCGAAGGCCTCCTCGGTGAGGCCGGCGGCGATCCCGGCGGCCGCGAGGCGCTCGCGCAACGGTTCCAGCGGGCCGCCGTACTCGAAGCCCAGGCCGGAGCGGGACGGCCCGGACGCCGCCCGCACCAGCAGGACGCCGCCGTTCTTGGCCGTGAAGTCGGCGGTTTCGTCGGCATCGGGCACGGGCCGTGGCCGTGCCCCGATATGCAGCATGGTGCGCACTGCGGCCTCCGGATCTGCGGTGTACCAGACGGCGGCGACGGCCAGGGCGGGATCGGCGTCGGCGCACTGGGCGCCGTGGGCGGCCTTGTCCGCCAGGAAGCTGAAGCCGTCCGGCGCGCTGATGCGGCAGGCTTCGCCGTGGTCGGCGGTGACCAGCTCGGCCGGCGCGGTTGCCTCGTCCTGCGCCGAAGCGTTGGTGCGGCGGGCGAATTCGGCGACGTCGCCCACCTCCACCGCAAACACGGTGCGGCCGTCCCGCTCCGATCCGGCCTCGGCGGCGTGCAGCGCCAGGCGCCCGGACGCCGAATCGAAGACCTGCCACCTGTCGTCGTCCTCTGTCCTCACCATCCCCAGGATGGTGAGGAGCTGCTCCCAGGACTCGGTGCGGGAGGTGAAATGGACAGGGCGGACTCGGAGCATGGCATTGTCCTTGGTGCTGGGTGGGTGTGCTGCTGTATGGCCATGATGCCACGTGATTCCCCGCTGCACAGCGGGCTTGTGGCAGGGCTTTTTCCGGGCAGAATTAGGCCATGGCCGATGACCTCGAGGAACTGCTGGTGCCCGACTCCGCCGCCTGGCGCACCTGGCTGGAAGAGAACCACAAGACCAGCCCGGGCGTCTGGCTGGTGCTGCACAAGAAGGGCGGCACGGTGACCGCCCTTGACTACCCGGCGGCCCTGGATGAGGCGCTGTGCTTTGGCTGGATCGACGGGCAGCTCCGGCGGCGGGATGGTGAAAGCTCCTTCCAGCGGATGACGCCGCGGCGTCCGCGCAGCATCTGGTCGGCCCGGAACGTGGGGCATATCGCCCGGCTGGAGGACGCGGGAAAAATGACCGACGCCGGTAGGGCGGCAGTTGCCGCGGCCAAGGCGGACGGCCGGTGGGAAGCGGCCTACGGCGGGCAGGCCGACGTGGAGGTTCCCCCTGACCTGGCGGCAGCGATCGCCGCGAACCCGGCCGCGCAGGAGATGTTCGATGTCCTGACCAAGACCAACCTGTTCTCCATGGTGTACCGGACCAACTCCGCCAAGCAGGCAGCCACCCGGGAACGCAGGATCGCGGGATTCGTGGACATGCTGGCACGGGGCGAGACGCCGTATCCGCAAAAGAAGCGCCCTGCTGGCCGGGACTAGCGCCGGCCGCATGACGCATCGGATTCGGTTCCGGACGGCCCGCCGGGTAAAATTGACGGTTCACTTGCGCTGGTGCCGTTCCCCATCCCGGGGGACGGCACTTGTGCGTTCAGCGACGGATCGATGAACCATGCTCCCCAAAATTTATGCCGCCCTTCGACACCGGCCCCTTCTGTGGGCAGCCGCGGCCGTTGCCGTGCTCCTGGTGGCGGGGTCCCTGGTGATCGCCGGGAACACCCGGACGGTCGAAGGACAGCCCGGCGGGGCAGCATCCACGGCACCTTCAGGCACACAGGCGCCCCCGGCTGACCTGGGCGGATACCGGCCGGCCTACCACCTCACCCCGGACCAGCGCTGGATGAACGATCCGCAGCGCCCCTTCTTCCTGGACGGGCTCTGGCACTACTACTACCTCTACAACGCCGACTATCCGGAGGGGAACGGCACCGAGTGGTTCCACGCCACCAGCAGCGATCTGGTGCACTGGAAGAACGAGGGCGTGGCGATCCCCAAGTTCCGTAACGGCCTGGGGGATATCGAGACCGGCTCCGCCGTAGTGGACACAGAGGGCACCGCAGGCTTTGGCAAGGGGGCGGTCATCGCGGTGCTCACCCAGCAGCACGACGGCGTGCAGCGCCAGTCCCTGTTCTATTCCACGGACAAGGGCTACAGCTTCCAGAGCTACGGACAGAACCCGGTGATGGAAAACCCCGGCGCCGAACATTGGCGGGACCCCCGCATTGTCCGCGACGACGCCAACAACCAGTGGCTGATGCTTCTTGCCGAGGGCTCCAAGATCGGGTTCTATACCTCCCCGGACCTCAAACAGTGGACCTACGTGTCCGGATTCGAGCAGGACGGGCTGGGAATCCTGGAGTGCCCGGACTTCTTCCAAATGGACCTCGACGGCGACCCCGCCAAACGCACCTGGGTCCTGGCCGCGAGCGCCAACGGTTCAGGGGAGGGCCGCACCACCGGCCTGGCCTACTGGACCGGCGGTTTCGACGGCAAGGCCTTTACGGCGAACGGCGGCCACCAGTGGCTCGACGGCGGGGCCGACTTCTACGCGGCGGTCACCTGGGATGATCCACGCCGCAGCGATGACCAGCGGAAGGCATCCCGGCACGCCATCGGCTGGATGAACAACTGGGCCTACGCCCGTCAGTTGCCCACCGACGGCTGGTTCGGGGCCGCTTCGGTGGTTCGCGATGTCCGGCTCACCTCCGAAACCGGCCGCCCGGCCCTGCTGCAATCGCCCAACCCCGCGCTCCAGTCCCTGGATGGGGCGCCTGCCCAGGTGCCCGCCGGCTCGCTGCAGGCCGGCCGGACCCTGACCATCCCGGACAGCGGAGCATTCAAGGCCGACGTCGAGCTGGAAAAGCCCGCGGACGGCACCGGGAAAGCCACCCTGCTCCTGCAAAGCGGCGGCACCACCTACGCCACCATCGGCTACGACTTCGCCGCCGGCCGGGCCTTCGTCACCCGGGACGGGGACGCCATGGGCGGCGGCCAGGGCAAGGCGGCCTCCGAAGGCAGCGGCGAGTACCGCCAGGCCCGCTCGGTGGAGGCACGCCCGGCCGGCGGGACCGTGCAGCTGACCGCGTACGTGGACCGGTCCTCGGTGGAGGTCTTCGTGGACGGACAGTCCCTGACGTCCCTGGTTTTCCCGCCTGCAGGTCCGAAAGAGGCCCGGCTCACGGCCGACGCGCCCCTGACGCTCAAGGCGGGCACGGTCACGCCGCTGGCCGGCATCCGCTGAGCGCCGCGCCCACCGGCCAGTGGACCGCCTGCCAGGGGTCCGGCTAGGAAAGCGCCGGAGGGACGGCGGCGGGGTCGGCAGACATCACCGCGGCCGCCGCCTCCAGGGCCATCCAGGCCTGCAGCTGGGTGGCGAGCTCCACCGGGGCGCCCGGCGGATAGGTCCGGCCCGCGGGTTGGGCAGCGTGCACGGAGAAAATGCTCCTGCCCTCCGACGTTACGGTGGCTTCACCGGCGTGCACCGGGCGCCGGCCCGACCAGAACGCCCCGGCCGTGTCCAGCACCAGCGCAGCAGCCGTGGCGCGGGTGGCCTCGGGAAGCCGGCCGTCTGCCGCCGCAAGCGCG
Organism: Pseudarthrobacter sp. YAF2; assembly: GCF_052113345.1. Classification (NCBI taxonomy): domain Bacteria; kingdom Bacillati; phylum Actinomycetota; class Actinomycetes; order Micrococcales; family Micrococcaceae; genus Pseudarthrobacter; species Pseudarthrobacter sp. YAF2. The sequence goes on from NZ_JBFRDA010000020.1 coordinate 62,528, forward strand.
AGGTACCGGCAGAGGATCCCGGTGAAGAGGCCGCCGTCGCCCGTCCCCTCACAGCGCAGCACTGTGCCCGCGGCAGTCCCGCCTCCGCCTGCCGGGACCGTCAGCAACCGCCGCACCGAATCCACCACCGCAGCAGCCCGGGCGAGGTTGGCGTCACCACCCAGCTCCAGCAGGGCACCCAGCACAGGGCCCTGGTTGTAGGTGTACAGCGACCGTTCCACCAGCACGTCCCCGGCGGGGCCCGGCCGCGCACCATCAAGGTAGAGGCCTTGGCCCGGATCGAAGAGGGTGGCGTCCAGCCAGTCCAGCAGCGCCTGGGCCTTGGCCCGCTGACCGGTGCGGGCATAGAACAGCGCCACTGGAGCCGTGGCCGGGGTGTTCTTGAAGTCACGCTTCTTGCTCCAGAACGTCCCGCCGCCCAAATCGTCAGTGCACGCGGCATCGAACTGTGGCGTCAGCGAGGCTCGTACCCGGGCATTGCGCCGGCGGCCCGGGCGGCGCGTCTCTTCGGCCAGCCTGTCCAGCCGAAGGGCCGCCAGGGCCAGCCACGCCATGTCGTCGTAGTAGCTGTTCACGAACGTCAGGGCATTGCGGAGCCTCATGCCGGTCACCAGTCGCGAGGCCAGGTGCCCTGCGCTGGGCTGGTCCGGCCCGTTGAACCGCGCCGCGGGGGTCGCTCCGCCGCCAAGCTCCCGCAGGCCGGTGTCCACCAGGCAGTCCACGTAATGCGCCTGCCACCAGTAGTGCCACGGGAGCAGCAGCCAGGCCTGGCGCCTGCCCTGCCACACCACGGCAGCAAGATGGGTTCCGGGCAGGAACAACAATTTCCGGCCGAACAGCCCGGTCACGGAGCGGGCTGCGTGGTCCGCCCTGTCCTGCCAGGCGGTCAAAGGCGTGCTGCTGGAGATCATGCCGTCCACCCTAGTGGCGGCACCGGAGCCCGGCCGGCAGGGTGAGTGCGGCGGCGCCGTATTTCAGTTAACATTCATTAACTGTTGCTCGAGGCCGCGCCGCGTCCGGGGGCACACGCATCAAGGAGGATGTATGGACATCAAAGGCAGCGTTGCCCTGGTAACGGGCGGTGCCTCCGGGTTGGGAGCGGCCACCGCGCGCAGGTTGTTCGACGACGGCGCCTCCGTGGTGCTCCTGGATCTGGCTTCTTCGGACGGCCAGGCGGCGGCAGAGGAACTCAACGGCCGCGCCCAGGCGGGCCAGTCCGCCGTCTTCGCCGCCGCCGACGTGACCAGCGACGCCGAGGTGCGGGCCGCCGTCGCAACAGCCGCCGGGCTGGGCCCGCTGCGGATCGTGGTGAACTGCGCGGGAATTGCTACCCCCGGAAAGGTCCTGGGCCGCGACGGCGTCCTGCCGCTGGAAGCATTCAGCCGCGTCATCCAGGTCAACCTGGTCGGCACCTTCAACGTGCTGCGGCTGGCGGCCGAGGCCATGGTGGACACCGAACCCGTCGCCACCCCGGTGGGCGGCCCCGAGCGCGGCGTCATCATCAACACAGCGTCAGTGGCGGCCTTCGAAGGGCAGATCGGCCAGCCTGCCTACTCTGCCTCCAAGGGCGCGGTGGCCGCCATGACGCTGCCTATCGCCCGGGAACTGGCGCGCTCGCTGGTCCGGGTGGTCACCATTGCCCCCGGCATCTTCGAGACGCCCATGATGGCCGGCCTGCCGCAGGAAGCCCAGGACTCCTTGGGCGCCCAGGTACCGCACCCGTCCCGGCTGGGAAAGCCGGCGGAATACGCCAACCTGGTGGCGCACATCGTGGACAACGCCATGCTGAACGGGGAGACCATCCGCCTGGACGGCGCCATCCGGATGGGGCCGCGATGAGCGCCCCGGACATCACGGACCTGCCGGCGGCGGACTTCTTCGCCGTCGAATCCATGCTGGGCCAGGCCGAGCGGAACAAGCTGGCTGAGCTGCGGGACTTCCTGGCAGCCGAAGTGGCGCCGTACGCCGCCGACTGGTGGAACAAAGCCGAGTTCCCTGCCCACATCCTCCCCAGGCTGGCCGCCCTGGAACTCAGCACGCCGGCGCACCGCGGCTACAGCCACCTGTTCGCCGGACTGGTCATCGCGGAAATGACCCGCGTGGATACGTCCCTGGCCACGTTCTTCCTGGTCCACCACGACCTGTTCGTCGAGTCCCTGCACGCCTTCGGTACGCCGGACCAGAAGCGCCGGCTGCTGGCCGACGCCTCGGACCTGCGGATCACCGGCGCCTTCGCCCTCACCGAACCCCTGCACGGATCCGACGTCGCCGGCGGCATGGAGACACGCGCCCGGCGGATATCGTCCGGCACCGGAGAAGCGGACGACGCCGGCGACACCTGGGTGCTCAACGGCGCCAAACGCTGGATCGGCAACGGGACGTTCTGCGACTACATGCTGGTCTGGGCGCGTGACGAAGCCGACGGCTCGGTCCAGGGCTTCATCGTGGACGCGTCGCTGCCGGGCGTCAGCCGGAGCAGGATCGAAAACAAGATCGCGCTGCGGACCGTCCAGAACGCGGACATCGTGTTCCGTGACGTCCGGGTACCGGAAACGGACCGCTTCGGCGGCATCAGCAGCTTCGAAGACACCAAGGAGCTGCTGCGCAGCTCGCGGATCATGGTGGCCTGGCAGACGGTGGGCCAGCAACTGGCGGCGTTCGATGTGGCCCGGCAGTACGCCGTGGAGCGGCACCAGTTCGGCCGGCCGCTGGCACACTTCCAGCTGATCCAGCAACAGCTGGTGACCATGCTCGGCAACACCGTGGCCAGCATGGGAATGATGGCCGGGATCGCCAGGCTCCAGGACCAGGGCGCCGCCGGCATGCCGCAGGTGGCGCTGGCCAAGTCCTACCTCAGCGCCCGGATGCGCGAAACCGTGGCGCTGGGCCGGTCCATCCTGGGCGGGAACGGCATTGTCACCGACTACCGCATGGCCAAGATCTTCGCCGACGCCGAGGCCATCTACACCTACGAGGGCTCCTTCGAGGTCAACACCCTGATCGTGGGCCGGGCCATCACCGGGGTATCGGCCTTCGGCGGTTGAGCCAGTCCCCGGTGGTTGAGCCTGTCGAAACCGGTCACCCGCCCGGGTAGGGCTGCTTCTCGCCGGCCTCCACGCGGATGTCCAGGCTGTTGTTCTTCACCGGCATCGGGCAGGTGCCGTAAGGCGTGAAGGCGCTCGGGTAGTTGATGGCACGGTTGAAGTCCAGCACCACGGAGCCGTCCGGGCGGGGCCGGGGCAGCGAGAGCTTCCGCCAGTCGTCCGTGGTGTCGCCGTTCGTTTCGTCGTGGAAGGTGACGGTCAGGGCGCCGAGTTTCTCCTCTTCGGCCTGGAGCCGGAACTCGTGGCTGCTGCCGGGGAGGCCGAAGACCACCTCACCCACGCTGCGGTGCACGCCGTCCACCAGCGGATTTGCGGTGCCGATCGGCACGTCCACCGGCTCCGGGTAGGGCACGAACCGGCCCGTTACTTCCCATTCCTGGTTGTAGGGATAGATGGGCACGGCATCGAAATCCGTCAACACCGGCGAGGCCGAGTCCCGGGTGCGGATCGCGTACCGCCCGCCGCGCATGGCCAGTTCCACCACCACCTGATCCCCGGCCGCCCCGCCGAACTGCACCCACATCAGGGACTCCTCGTCCGCGAGGACGGCGGACACGGTGCCGTCCACCTTTTCCCCCGTCTCCACCAGCGTCAGCCCGTCCGCCGGGACCGCGGTGAGGACCGCCGTCGTGCCTGTGCCGTCAGTGGACCACAGGCCCGGGGCGAGGTCGACGGCGGCGGGTGAGTTCTCGAGCCACTGGAAGGAGGTGAGGGTGAGCCAGCCGTGCGGGGCTGCCAGCGCGTTGTCCCGGTTGGTGCGGAAGCGCTGCCAGCGCTCGACTTTGGCTGCGGTGGTGGTGGACATGGTTCCTTCCGGTTGCGTATGCCCACGCTACAACCACCCGTATTTCGCGTTCATTCCGCCCGGGCTGACATCTTTTGAGACAGATTCCACTGCGGCGCCGCACCGGGGGTAGCATCTTTAGCTAGTAACGTGGCTCACAGTATCCAGCGCAGTGTACGAGCCAAGTCCGAAACCCTCGAAAGATAGCTTCCATGGCTCACACTGCAACACCTCCCGAATCCGACCTCGCCTCCGAACTGCGCGCAGACGTCCGGCGCGTTTCCACCCTGCTGGGAGAATCCCTGGTCCGCCAGCACGGGCCCGAACTCCTGAACCTCGTGGAACAGGTCCGGCTACTGACCAAAGAATCCAAGGAAGCCGCACGTGGCGGTGCGGACGCCACCGGCCCCTGGAGCGCGCACGACGTCGTCGCCCAGGTCCGCGAGCTGCTCGGCTCCCTGCCCATCGAGCAGGCAACCGACCTGGTGCGTGCCTTCGCGTTCTACTTCCACCTGGCCAACGCCGCCGAACAGGTCCACCGGGTCCGCGGCCTGCGCAACCGTGCGGAAAAGGACGGTTGGCTGGCCAAGACCGTGGCTGACATCGCCGCGCAGGCGGGCCCGGACGTCCTGCAGGAGGTAGTCAACGGGCTGGACGTCCGCCCGATCTTCACCGCGCACCCCACCGAAGCTTCCCGCCGCTCGGTCCTGGACAAGATCCGCAAGATCTCCGACGTGCTGTCCCGGTCCACCGCAGAGGGGTCCACGGCGCGGCGCCGGCAGGACCGGCAGCTGGCCGAGATCATCGACCAGATGTGGCAGACCGACGAGCTGCGCCAGGTCCGGCCCACGCCCGTGGATGAGGCCCGCAACGCCATCTACTACCTGGGCGGCATCCTCACCGACGCCATGCCGCACATGCTGTCCGAACTCGCCGACCTCCTGGGCGAGCACGGCGTCAGCCTGGCGGCCAAGGACGCGCCCATCCGGTTCGGTTCCTGGATCGGCGGTGACCGCGACGGCAACCCGAACGTCACCGCAGCCGTGACTCGGGAGATCCTGCAGATCCAGAACCAGAGCGCCATCCGGATCAGCATCGGCATGATCGATGAACTGATCTCCGTCCTGTCCAACTCCACGGCCCTGGCAGGTGCCGACCAGGCGCTCCTCGACTCAATCGACACGGACCTGAAGAACCTGCCCGGCCTGGACAAGCGGGTCCTTGAACTGAATGCGCAGGAGCCCTACCGGCTGAAGCTCACCTGCATCAAGGCCAAGCTCATCAACACCGGCAAGCGGGTGGCCGTGAACTCCAACCACGAGCACGGGCGTGACTACAACGCTACCGATGAACTCATGGCGGACCTGCACCTGCTGGAACTCTCGCTGCGGAACCACTCCGCAGCCCTGGCCGCAGACGGCTCGCTGGCCCGGGTGCGCCGCGCCATCGCGTCCTTCGGACTCCACTTGGCCACCCTGGACATCCGCGAACACGCCGACCACCACCACGACGCCGTCGGGCAGCTGATGGACCGGATCGGCGGCCCCGGCCTCCGCTACGCGGAGCTCAGCCGCGAGGAGCGCTTCGAGGTGTTGGGCTCCGAGTTGGCGTCCCGCCGTCCGCTGTCCGGCCACCCGATCAAGCTCGACGGCGCCGCGGACGGCACGTATGACGTCTTCCGTGAGATCCGCCGGGCCCTGCGCATGTACGGCCCGGACGTCATCGAAACCTACATCATCTCCATGACCCGCGGCGCCGACGACGTCCTCGCCGCCGCGGTGCTGGCCCGCGAAGCCGGATTGGTGAACCTCTTCGGTGACAAGCCCTACGCCAAGCTCGGGTTCGCGCCGCTGCTGGAAACGGTGGAGGAACTGCGGGCCTCAGCCGAGATCGTCGACCAGCTGCTGTCCGATCCCTCCTACCGGGAACTGGTGCGGCTGCGCGGCGACGTCCAGGAGGTGATGCTGGGCTACTCGGATTCCAACAAGGAATCCGGCGTGATGACCAGCCAGTGGGAAATCCACAAGACCCAGCGCAAGCTGCGCGATATCGCCGCCAAGCACGGCGTGCGCGTCCGCCTGTTCCACGGCCGCGGCGGTTCCGTGGGCCGCGGCGGAGGGCCCACGTATGACGCCATCCTGGCCCAGCCCAACGGCGTCCTGGAAGGCGAGATCAAGTTCACGGAGCAGGGCGAGGTCATCTCGGACAAGTACTCGCTGCCGGAGCTTGCCCGGGAGAACCTGGAGCTCTCGCTGGCCGCGGTGCTGCAGGGTTCGGCCCTGCACCGCAACCCCCGGACCTCGGAGGATCAGCGGGAGCGTTACGGACACGTCATGGAAGCCATCTCGGATGCCGCGTTTGACCGGTACCGGAAGCTGATCGACCACCCGGACCTGCCCGCGTACTTCATGGCGTCCACCCCGGTGGAGCAGCTCGGCTCGCTCAACATCGGCTCCCGCCCGTCCAAGCGTCCGGATTCGGGTGCAGGGCTCGGCGGACTGCGGGCCATCCCGTGGGTGTTCGGCTGGACGCAGTCGCGGCAGATCGTGCCCGGCTGGTTCGGCGTGGGTTCCGGGCTCAAGGCCGCCCGGGAGGCCGGACACTCCGCCCAGCTGGTGGAGATGATGGACCACTGGAACTTTTTCCGGTCCGTGTTGTCCAACGTGGAGATGACCCTCGCCAAGACGGACATGGACATCGCCGGCTACTACGTGTCCACCCTGGTCCCGGAGGAACTGCACCACCTGTTCCGCACCATCCGGGCGGAGTACGAGCTCACGGTGGCCGAGGTCCGCAGGCTCACCGGGGAGAACCTGCTCCTGGACGCCCAGCCCACGCTGAAACGTTCCCTGGAGATCCGCGACCAGTACCTGGATCCCATCAGCTACCTGCAGGTGGAACTGATGCGCCGAATCCGGACCGAGGCGGAAATCAGCGGAGCCGAGATCGACGAGCGCCTCCAGCGGGCCATGCTCATCACCGTCAACGGTGTTGCCGCAGGCCTCCGCAACACCGGCTAGAAACGCCCGCTCACCTTTGGCGGCTTTTCCTGCGACGCCCGCTCACTCTTCTGAAGAGAGTGAGCGGGGGTCGCAGGAAAAGCTGCCGGATGTGAGCGGGGGTTTGGATAGGGTGGGGGCATGCCTTCCTTCCAGACCCGCCTCAAGATCACCGGGCTGCGGCCGGGCAATCCGCCGGAGTCCGTCATGGACGCCGCCGTGGAGGCGCTGGGCACCCGCCACCACGTGGAAGCGCACCAGTTGCAGCTTGCCGGCGGGGTACCGCAGCTGAACCTTCGGTTCCTCGTGGAGGCCACCGAGTACAGCGGGGAGAACCGGCAGGCGGTGGAGTCGGCAGCCATGATGCGCGACGCCGTCGAACGCGTTGCGCTGACAGGTACGCTCAGCGTGCTGCGGCGCAGCCGTGGCAAGTGGCTGCCCGTCTAGCCTGCGTCCGGAATGGGCTCGTCCTCCACCGGGGACCGGTCGCCGCGCCTGCGGGTGACGATGAGCCCCACGACGGCGCCGATCACCAGGCCCACGGCCACCCCGATGAGGGAGCTGGCCCAGAACGGCAGCCGGGTGGTTGAACCGGTGAAATACCCCAGCCCGACCAGCCAGCACGCCCACAGGACCGCTCCGAGCCCGGCGCACAGGCCAAACCCGCGGACGGAGACATTTGCGACGCCGGACGCTGCCGACGTTGCCAGCCGGCCGCCCGGGATGAACCGGGCGCCGATGATGGTGCCGTAGGTGGACGAACGCCCGGCCTTGGCCAGTGCCGCATGGATGCCCGCGTGCACCCGGCGGCCCCATTTCCAGCGGTCCAGCACGTGGCTCAGCCGTCGGCGGAACAGGTGGAACACCATCATGTCGCCAAGCCAGGACGCCAGTGCGGCGAGCACGAATACGAGGAACACGTTGGCCCGGCCGTCCGCGGACAATGCGCCGCCGGTAATCACCACCATCTCCGACGGGATGGGTGGGAAGATGGCGTCGCCGATCACCAGCGGGATGACCCAGAAATAGAGGGCCGCCCCCCAGCTGTCAGCGTAGCCGTTGTCCATTGCCACAAGGTACCGCACTTTTGCCGGGCCGGCGGTGCCTGTGACGGGCACCTTCCCAGGTCGGATATTGTCGCCGCCTGCGGTGTCCGGAACGCATGGTGGAGTGGGAAACTGGCGGCATGCGGATCTCGGTTTTGCAGGGCGATATTACGCAACGGCGGGTGGATGCCGTGGTCAATGCCGCCAACTCGTCCTTGCTGGGCGGCGGGGGAGTGCACGGGGCGCTCCACCGGGCGGCCGGTCCTGAATTGTTGGCGGCGTGCCGTCAGCTGCGGGCATCCGACCTCCCACATGGACTGCAGACCGGCGCCGCCGTCGCAACGGCCGCGTTCCGGCTGCCGGCCCGCTGGGTCATCCACACGGTGGGCCCGAACCGGCATGCCGGGCAGACCAACCGGGCCCTCCTGGTGTCCTGCTTCAGCGAAAGCCTGCGGCTGGCCGACACCCTGGGCGCCCGCGGACTGGCGTTTCCAGCGGTGGGTGCGGGCGCCTACGGCTGGGCTTCGGAGGCCGTCGCGCAGGCAGCACTCGACGCGCTGGCCGGATTCCAGGTCCTGCACCCGGCCAGTGACCTGGAGCTGGTGGAGTTCGTACTCCACACGGCCGGGGTTGAAGCGGTGTTCAGGGACGTGCTGGGAGAACTTCGCTGAGTTCCAGGGCGCTGCGGTACTCGACAGGCCGGCCGGAGATCGGATCCACGAACCGGATGCCGCGGGCCAGCAGCTGCAGGGGTTTGGCGTAGTTGTCAGGGGCCTTGTCCAGCAGGTGCGGGTAAAAGGCGTCATTGACGATCCCCAGCCCCAGCGAGGCCATATGCACCCGCAGCTGGTGGGTCTTGCCGGTGTGCGGTTCCAGCCGGTACCTGGCCAGGCGCCGCCCGCCGGCGCCGCTGCCACCGCTGCCCGCGGCACCCGCCGGGCCGCCGCCGTCGAACGTTTCCAGCCGCTCGATCCTGGTCTCCGCGTTCGGCTCGCCGTCAACGACTTCCGCCAGCAGGTAGCTGCGGGACTTGGTCATCCGGTTGCGGACCACCACGGGAAAGTCGACGGCGGGGTGCCCCGGCGCGGGCTCTGCGGCGGAGACGCACTCGTACTCCTTCTGCACCTGCCGCTTCTCAAAAAGCACCTGGTAATTGCCCCGGGTCTGCGGGTTGGTGGAGAAGAGCAGGACCCCGGCGGTCATCCGGTCCAGCCGGTGCATGGGGATCAGGTCCGGCAGGTCCAGCTGGTTCCGCAGCCGGACCAGGGCGGACTCCTGGATGTAGGTGCCGCCGGGAGTGGTGGGCAGGAAGTGCGGCTTGTCCACCACCAGCAGGTGGTGGTCCTGGTGCAGGATGCTCAGTTCCACGGGCAGCCGGGTCTCGGGCGGCAGCGTGCGGTAGTACCAGATGAACGTGTGGTCCCGCAGCGGGGTGGAGCGGTCCAGGGGGATGCCGCCCTCGCCCACGATCTCGCCGGCGTCGAACCGGTCCTCGATGCCTTGCGGATCGATGTGGCCCCAGCGGTGCATCATGTAGTCCATCGCAGTGTCCCACGGACCCTCCTCCGGCAGCCGCAGGCGGGTGGCGTTGACGCCGTCGCGCACGGGGAGGGGGGATTGCATCACCGGCCTATTCTACCGGGGGCTGCAGGTCGGCCTTCCCGGAACCGGACGGCCTTGAATGTCCGACGATAAAAAAGTTCTTGACAACAAAAGTTGTCGGTAACGACAATGGAGGCATGGAGGAAATCGCCGTTATCGAAGACCCGGCCGCGGCTGAAGCGTCGCTGGATCCCATCCGCACCAGCATTCTGCGGGAGCTGGTCCGGCCCGGTTCTGCGACGCAGCTGGCTGTTCGGGTGGGCCTGCCCAGGCAGAAGGTCAACTACCACCTCAAGGCGCTGGAGCGGCATGGCCTGGTGGAACTGGTGGAGGAACGCCGCAAGGGAAACGTCACTGAACGGGTCCTCCAAGCCACCGCGGCCTCCTACCTGATCTCGCCGTCCGCGCTGGCCTCGGTGTCCCCGGACCCGCGCCGGTTCTCAGACCGCTTCTCCGCATTCTGGCTACTGGCGCTCGCCGGCCGGATGGTCCAGGAGGTGGGCAAGCTGATAGCCGGTGCCGCCGCTGCCCGGCAGAAACTGGCAACGTTCGCCATCGACGGCGAGGTCACCTTCCGCACCGCCGCCGAACGGGCCGCCTTCGCCGAGGAGCTCGGCGTGGAGGTCACCCGGCTGGTGGACAAGTACCACGACGCCGGGTCGCCACAAGGGCGGCGGCACCGGCTCGTGGTGGCCCTGCACCCCGCTCTTAAAGAAACCAAAACCAACGAACCCACTCCAGGCAAGGAACAGGACAAATGAACAACAAGCGCGACTTCGAAATCGTTTACGACTCTGAGCTTCCCGGCACGCCAGAGCGGGTGTGGGAAGCCGTCACCACCGGGACCCCGGCGTGGATGTTCCCCACGGACCAGTGGCCGGCCGTGAGGACCGTGGAGGAGTACCCCAGCCACCTGGTATCCAGGATGGAGGGCCCGGACGGCTGGTACAACCAGCTGGAACACGTGTTGGAACCACTGGACGGTGGCCGCGCACGCCTGCACTACGTCCACAGCGGCATCTTTGCCGACAACTGGGATGAGCAGTACGACGGCGCCAGCCGCCACACCGAGTTCTACCTGCACACGCTGGGCCAATACCTGCAGTACTTCGATGGCCGTTCCGTGGTGTTCACCGACATCCAGGCCCCCGCGGCCTCGCAGGTCCCGGACGGGTTCGCCCGGCTGCGCGAAGCGCTGGGCCTGGGATCCGCCGGGGAGGGGGACACGGTTGACGTGGAGCTCGACGCCGTGGGGCGGCTGGCGGGCGAGGTGGACTTCTCGAATGACCACTTCCTGGGCTTGCGCACCCAGGACGCCCTGTACCGTTTCTTCGGCCGCAACGCCTTCGGCGCCCCGGTGGGCATGACGGTGCACGACTTCAGCGGAGCCGGTGATACGGAGACCACGGCCAAGGCGTGGGCCGGGTTCCTGGAGCGCGTGTACGCGTAGCCCCCGACAACCGTTAGGCGCCCCAATCGCCGGAGCGGTGCGGGGTCGCCGTACCGCTCCGGCGGTCACACACACCTCCGGCGATTCCGGAGGCCTCGTCAGGCAATGGCGACGGCGGGGGCGTGGGTCAGTGACCGGCGAAGCTGGGGAGCGGCGTCCAGCCGGTCCTGGGCGGCCCGGAGTCCCAGGACCGCCGTCTCCAGTTTTTCCGGGGCGAGGGTGAACGGCAGGCGCAGGTTGCGTTCGAACGCGCCGCCGATCCCGAACCGGGGTCCGGCCGCGAGCCTGATGCCATATTCGGGTGCCAGGACCGTCAGTGCCGTACTGATGGGGGCGGGAAGCCTGCACCAGAGCGAGAGGCCGCCGGCCGGCGGCATCGTCTGCCACGCAGGCAGGTGCTCCGCCAGGAGGGCGAGCAGAGTTGACCGGTTGCGGCGCAGCCTGTGCAAGAGTGCGGGCAGCGGCTCCTCGCGTGCCCGCACCAGGTGGGCGGCGGCCAGTTGCTCCATGACGGGGCCGCCCAGGTCCAGTGTGGTGCGCGCTGCGGCGAAGCGTTGGATCATCGGTTCCGATGCGCGGATCCAACCGGTGCGCAGGCCGCCCCAGTGCGACTTGCTCAGCGAGCCGATGGATACGACGGCGCCGCTGAAGCCGGCCAGCGGAGTGGTGGCGACCCCGTCCAGGTTGAGGTCCCGAAGTGTTTCATCCGCCACCAGCACTGTTCCCGATACGGCTGCCGCGCGGGTCAGGCGGCGGCGTTGTTCGTCGGGCATGATCATGCCGGTGGGATTGTGGAAGTCCGGCACCAGGTAGGCGAGCTTGGGCCGCTGCTGGAGCAAGGCGGATTCCAGGGCCGGCAGGTCCCAGCCCGACTCGGCAAAGGCCACCGGGACGGGGCGGCACCGGGCGGAACGGATGGCATCCAGTGCATGGGGATAGCTGGGGTGCTCCACCATGATCCTGTCCTGCCGGTCGGCCAGGGTGCGGATGATGATGGTCAAGGCGTGCTGGGCTCCGGACGTCACCATGATCTGCCCCGGCTGGGTCGGCACACCGGCGGCCGTGTACCGGTCCGCCACCGCCTGGCGCAACGGCAGCAGGCCCAAGGCGTCGTAGCCAAACCCCGGCAGCAGGGCCGGGAGCTCCGTCAGTGCCGCGGCAAAGGCCCGGTGCACCACTTCGCCGCTGGCCGGCAGCGCGGAATAGGCGAGATCTATCAGTCCTTCGGGGGCGGTCAGGCCCGGCGCCGCCAGCGGGACGGTGGACTGGGGCTGGGGACCGAAAAGCGCCGGCCCGAACGGGGTCAGTTCGGGGATGCGGGTCTTGCCGCGGCTGCCCTGGCCGGTGCTCAGGAAGCCTTGGTTCCGGAGGCTGGAATACGCCGCCGTGACGGTTGTCCGGCTGACCCCCAGGACGGTGCAGAGTGAGCGCTCGCTGGGCAGGGCCGTGTCCAGCGCTATCCGGCCGTCAAGAATCAGGAGCCGCACCACATCCGCCAGCTCGCGGTAAGCCGGCCCGGTTCCGCTGTTCCATGGGCCAAGGAGGCGGGACAAAGCCTGGGGCGTGAGGGCAGCCATATAGCCAGTATCTCAAACTGGCTATGTATTCCAATGCCAGTTGCGTGGAATGGTTGTTTCATGATGACCCGCAGACTCCTCCAGCTCTTCACCGGCCTCGCCATGTACGGCATCTCGCTGGCCATGTTCATCCGCGCCGGCCTGGGCCTGGACCCCTGGGATGTGTTCCACCAGGGCGTGGCCAACCGGACCGGGCTGAGCATCGGCGTGGTGGTCATCGTGGTGAGTTTCCTGGTGCTGCTCCTCTGGATTCCGCTGCGCCAGTGGCCAGGCTTCGGCACGCTGTGCAATGCCGTGCTGGTGGGGGTGTTTGCGGACATCGGACTGGCGTTGATCCCGCCGGTGTCCCTCCTGGCCGGCCAGATCGGCCTCCTCGCCGGGGCCATCGTGCTGAACGGCATCGCCTCCGCGTGCTACATCGGGGCACGCTTCGGGCCTGGCGCGCGGGACGGGCTGATGACGGGACTTGCCCGCCGCACCGGCTGGTCCGTCAGGCTGTCCCGCACGCTCATCGAGGTGACTGTGCTGGCCGTCGGCTGGCTGCTGGGCGGCTCCGTGGGCGTGGGCACGGTTGTCTATGCCCTGGCCATCGGCCCCTTGGTCCACGTGCTGCTGCCGCGCTTCATGGTTCCCGCAGCGGAGCCGAAAGCGGCAAGCAAGCCGGCGCCCGCCAACTGCTGAGTGCCGGCAATCCCTGCTGTTGCCAGGCCGGCTTCCGGTGTCAGGCCGGCGCTGGCTGGCACTTGGGGCAGAAATAGATGTCCCGCTCCTCCTCGCCGTTGGGTTTGCCCAGGAGTCCGCGCTGGATGGGAGTGCCGCATTTGAGGCATGGCCGGCGCTCCCCGCCATAAACCCAGTAGCCGGGCCTGCCGGCCATCCTGCCCACCGGGAGGCCACGGGCATTGAGGACCGTAACGCGGCGCCCCGGGCCCAGGTTGACCTCCAGGAGCTGCTTGGCGCCGGTCATCAAGGTCCGCACATCCGCAACCTCGGCTACCGGAGTGGCCGGGTGCACGCCGGACAGGAAGCAGGCTTCGCAGCGGTAGATGTTGCCGATGCCCGCGAGATTCCGTTGATCCAGGAGCGCCACGCCGATCGGAACCTCCGGACGGGACCGGACACGGCGTTCGGCTTCGTCCAGGTCCCAGTCCGGGCCCAGGAGGTCCGGCCCGAGGAATCCCACAATAGAGTCTTCATTGGCCGTGGCCACCACTTCCACGATGCCCAGGGAGAAGCCGACGGCGTCAGCGGCGGCGGTCCGGAGCACGCACCGGGCAGTGAAGCCGGGCTTCCGCCACTTTCCGCCGGGCGGATAGACCTGCCAGGCACCTTCCATCTTCAGGTGCGAGTGGATGGTCAGCCGTTTGTCCTCCGGGCCCACCACCCGCATCAGCAGGTGCTTGCCGCGGGGAACCACCTCCTCGACCGTCCACCCGGCGAGGTTCAACGTGGCAAACCGCGGCACCCGGAAGTCAGAGGCAAGCAACGTCTGCCCTGCGAGGGCCTGGTGCAGCTGGCGGGCGGCCCGCCAGACGGAATCACCCTCAGGCACGGATCCTCAATCCCTTCGGCGTGGAGTAGGCGCCGGCGGCGCTGAGGGCGGCGGCAACGGGGGTATCCAGGATTCCCTGCCCGTTCACCTTCTCCATGATCAGTTTGTCCACGGCTCCCCGGGTGACCACCCCTACAAGGGCGGCCCCGGCGGCCGACAGGACGGCGTCGTCATCGCTGAACGCGAGCAAGGTCTTACCGCCGCGTTCCACGTACAGCACCAACGCACCGTCCACCAGCACTACCAGCGCACCCGCCTTCCGGCCGGGACGGTGCCCGGTGCCGGCGTCGTCCCGCAGCGCAGGCCATGGGAGGGCCGCGCCGAAGGGATTGGCAGGATCGGTGGCTGCGAGGGCCAGCGCTACCGGCTCCGCCTTGGCCAGTTGCGTGTCCTCCGAGTAGGAACGGAGCCGGTCCACGGTGGCGGGAACGGCGAACTGGGCAGCGCCGAGGTGCTCGATGAAGTAGCCGCGGCGGCACCGGCCGGCCTCCTCCAGCCGTGCCAGCACCTTGTACATGAGCCCGAAGCCGCCCAGGATCTGCTCCGCCATGACCGAGCCCCTGGTGACCACGCCATAGCGGTCCAGCAGAAGCTCAGCGGTGGCGCGGGCATGGATGGTGGCATCGAGTTCGGGCTCGGGAAGGGCGGACCAGCGGCCGGCAGCCGTAGCCGGGGTGGCGGCACCCTGTGTTCCGTACCGTCCGCCGGCCGGCCCGGGAGAACCCATCAGGCCCGTACCGTGGGAGCGGCCCAGCCGGCTCAGCCGGGGCGCCCGGGCACGGGGTGCGCGCGCCACCTGGCGGTGCGCCGTGTGGCCCCCGGCGATCAGGGACCGGACCGGTGCGAACGTGTCGCCGGTAATCCTGCCGGCCCACGCGAGCTCCCACAGCGCGGTGACCACTTCCTGGTCGCTGAGCACGGCGTCCATGCCGCCGGCCACTTCGGTCAACTGCCGGAAGAAGTACCCGCCACCGTTGTTCCGCAAATGGTCCAGGAGGCGCCGGCCTGCGTCCCCGGGTTCGAAGTCGGGGGCAGGGTTGAGCGTCAGTTCCGCGGAATCAGCCAGGTGGAGGCTGATCCAGCCATCGTTGCCAGGCAGTGACCCGGCGCCCGACCACAGGACTTCACCTGCTGCCATGAGTTCGTCCAGCATGGCGGGCTGGTAGTTGGACACTCGGCTGGCCAGGACCAGAGGCTCCCAGGCCGAGGCGGGAACGGGGACCCCGGAGAGCTGGTCGATGGCCGTGATGATCCCGTCCAGGCCACGCAGCGAGGGCTGGCCGCGGCCGCCGCCCGGGGTCCTGACATGCTGCCATGCGGGGAGGAAGCGCCCATAGGCTGTGGCGTCCACCGGCTCCACTTCGGCGCGCAGCGCGGCCAGGGAACGGCGGCGGAGCTTGCGCAGCACCTCCGCATCGCACCATTCGCTGGCGATGGCGTGCTGAACGTCAGGTGCGGAGCTGCCCGATGGTGCCGGTTCATCAGCCGGCTGACTGTGGTCCGCCGGCCCGGTTTCCTGCCCGGCCGGTTGGTGCGGTGCCTCCGGCGGTGTGACGTGGGGCCGGAACTCGCCCTCCACAACGCGTCCGTCCGCTGCCAGCCGTTTCAGTGCCGTGCCCACCACAGCCACGCCCAGGCCCAGCCTGGTGGCGGCCTCGGCTGCGGTGAACGGACCATGGGTCCGGGCGTATCGGGAGACGAGATCGCCCAGCGGATCGGCAACCGGCTCGATGAAGGCCAACGGGACGCCCATGGGCAGCGGCACGCCGATGGCATCGCGGAGCCGCGCGGCATCCTCGACGGCTGCGAACCGCTCAAATCCTCCGATGTTGACCTTGATGGCGCGATTGGCCCTCTGCAGGGCGGTCAAGTGGGCGGCCGCTTCGGGCACGGTGGCGGGGATGTCGGGCTGCCCGGTTTCGGCGGCCTCAACCGCCGGAGAGGTTTCGGCAGGTTCCATGGCCGGGGTGGTTTTTTCGGCTGCCTCTTCCGGCGGGGCGGTGCCCTGCAACCGCGCGGCGGCCTCTTCCGGCGCGAGCGGGCCCAGCAGCCGCAGGAGATCGGCCACTCCCTCCATGCCCCGCGCACGCCGGTCCGGGGTCAGCCGCTGCAGCTCGCGTTCGGTGGCCTCGATGACCTTCGCATCCAGCAGTTCCCGGAGTTCAACGCGGCCCAGCAATTCGTTCAGGAGCGTGGAGTCCAGGGCCAGCGCCGCAGCCCGCCGCTCCGCGAGCGGTGAATCACCCTCGTACAGGAACTGGGCAACGTATCCGAACAGAAGGGACTTGGCGAACGGCGACGGCTGCGACGTGGTGGTCTGCACGATTCGCAGCTCGCGCCGCTCCACGGACGCCGCGATGTCCTTCAGCGCCGGCAAATCGTAGACGTCCTGCAGGCATTCCCGCACCGTTTCCAGCACGATGGGGAACGTGGGGTACTTCCGGGCTACATCCAGCAACTGGGCGGACCTCTGCCGCTGTTGCCACAGCGGCTGCCGCTTGCCGGGAGTCTGCCTCGGCAGCAGCAGGGCGCGCGCCGCGCACTCGCGGAAGCGGGAGGCGAACAGCGCACTGCCGCCCACCTCCGCCGTGACGATCTGCTCCAGTTCCTCCGGATCGAACAGGAACAGTTCGGCGCCGGGCGGCTCGTCCTCCATCATGGGCACCCGCAGCACGATGCCGTCGTCGGCCGCCATGGCCGAGCCATCCAGGCCGTACCGCTGGTGCAGCCGCTGGCCCACCGCCAGCGCCCACGGCGCGTGCACGGGCATGCCGAAGGGGCTGTGGAGGATCACCCGCCAGTCGCCCAGTTCGTCGTGGAACCGTTCCACCACCAGTGTGGTGTCGTTGGGGACAACCTCGGTGGCCAGTTTCTGTTCGCTTAGGTATTGGATGAGGTTATTGGCGGCGAAGTCGTCCAGGCCGCTGGCTTTGCATCGCTCGGTGGCAGGCCCGACGTCGGACGCTGACAGTTCGCGGACGAACGCGCCCAGGGCGCGGCCCAGGTCCACGGGGCGGCCGAGGGAGTCGCCCTTCCAGAAGGGCAGCTTTCCGGGCTGGCCGAACGCGGGGGAGACCAGCACCCGGTCGTGCGTGATGTCCTCGATTTTCCAGCTGGTGGCGCCCAGGGCGAAGACGTCGCCAACACGGGATTCGTAGACCATTTCCTCATCAAGCTCGCCCACGCGCCGGCCGCCCTTGGGGGCGCGTGCCGGTTTGCCGTCCTCGGCCGGGGACGTCGAGCCTTCCGTCTCGGTGCCGATGATGTAGACGCCGAACAGGCCGCGGTCCGGGATGGTGCCACCGGACGTGACGGCCAGCCGCTGCGCGCCGGGACGGCCCTCGATGGTGCCGGCGTTCCGGTCCCAGATGATCCTCGGGCGGAGCTCGGCGAATTCGTCGGATGGGTACCGTCCCGCCAGCAGGTCGAGGGTTGCCTCGAACGCGGACCGGGGGAGGGACGCGAACGGAGCGGAGCGGCGCACGGTGCTGAACCATTCCTCCACATCGATGCTGCCCAGGGCCGTTGCCGCAACGGTCTGCTGGGCCAGGATGTCCAGCGGGTTGGCCGGGATGGCAAGGCGCTCGATCTTGCCGTCCAGCATCCGTTCCACGGTGATGGCGGTATGGACCAGGTCCGCCCGGTGCTTGGGGAACAGGACGCCCTGGGAGACCTCGCCCACCTGGTGGCCGGCGCGGCCCACCCGCTGCAGGCCGCTGGCCACCGACGGTGGCGACTCGACCTGCACCACCAGGTCCACGGCGCCCATATCGATGCCAAGCTCCAGCGAGGATGTGGCCACCACGCACCGCAGGCGCCCGGATTTGAGGTCGTCCTCGATCAGCGCCCGCTGGTCCTTGGAAACGGAACCGTGGTGGGCGCGCGCCAGTACCGGATCAGCCCCGGCGGAGCTGCCCGCCTGCGCCATCATGTGCGCGGGCGTGGCCGTTGAAGCGGGAATGCCCGACGACGGTCCCCCCGGGGTGCCCGGCCCGGCGTCGAGCCCTTCCGAAGCGGCGTCGTCCCAGCCGCCGCCTACGGCCACCAGTTGGCGTTCGGCGTAGATTTCGTTGAGCCGGGCGGTGAGGCGTTCGGCGAGGCGCCGGGAGTTCGCGAACACGATGGTGGACTGGTTGGCCAGCACCAGGTCAACGATTTTTTCCTCCACGTGGGGCCAGATGGATGCCTGTGGCTGCAGCCCGGAAGCGGGGCCGGAGTCAAACGCCCCCGCAGCGCCCTGCAGGTCCGACATGTCCTCCACCGGCACCGATACCGTCAGGTCCCAGTTCTTGCTGGCCGGGGGCGCGACGATCTCCACGGGGGCCGAACCGGCCAGGAACTGGGCCACGAGCTCCCGCGGCTCCACGGTGGCGGAAAGCCCGATGCGCTGCGCGGGTTTGGACAGCAGCGCGTCCAGCCGCTCCAGGGACACCGCAAGGTGGGCGCCGCGCTTGGTTCCGGCCACGGCGTGGACCTCGTCGATGATGATGGTGTCCACCTCGGTGAGGGTTTCGCGGGCCCTGGAGGTGAGCATGAGGAACAGCGATTCGGGGGTGGTGATGAGGATGTCCGGCGGGTTGGTCAGCAGGGACCGGCGGTCCGCGGCCGGGGTGTCCCCGGACCGGACCCCGACGGTGATCAGCGGTGCGGGAAGCCCCAGCCGCTTGGCTGTTTGCGTGATGCCGATCAGCGGCGAGCGGAGGTTGCGTTCCACGTCAACGCCCAATGCCTTGAGGGGCGAAATGTAGAGGACGCGGGTTTTGCGTTTGGGTTCGCGGGTCCGTTTCCCTTTGGCCGGCGCTTCCGCGGCGGGGTCAGGGGCCGCCGGTGCCGTACTGAGAAGGCGGTCCAGGGCCCACAGGAAGGCGGCGAGGGTCTTGCCGGAGCCGGTTGGCGCCACCACCAGTGCGTGCGAACCTGACGAGATGGCAGTCCAGGCCCCGGCCTGTGCCGGTGTTGGTTCAGAAAAGGCGCCAAGGAACCAATCCCGGGTGGCGCGGCTGAACTGGCCCATGGGCGCAGCGGCGCCGGAAGCGCTGCCGGCAGGACGCTGTTCCTGGTTCATGCCTCCATCATGCCCCAAGGCACCGACACCGGCTTTCGGGGACGCCGCGGCCCGGCTTGGACGCCGCGACCCGGCTTGGATGCCGGGTCGCGGCCAGGTCCGCCGGGCCGTGCCCGGTCAGGCCGGCTGGAACGCCCCAATGGAGAGCAGGGTGATCTGCGCGTTGGTGCAGGCCTTGGTGGGCTGCGGGAGGAACAGGGAGTCAGTGTCTTCGGGCGGGTAGACCCGGTACCCGGCGGCATCCACCGGCGAGCAGTCCATGTAGTTGCCCGCCTGGGTGTAGCGCAGCACTGCGGTGCCGGTCTGGCCGGGAGCCAGCAACACGTCAACCACTGCTGCGGAATCATCCCGTGTGGCCGGTGCGCCGATCGGGGCGCCGGCGGCGTCCGCCACCAGGGAGACGCCGGCGAAACCCTTCAGGAGGCAGGGTTCGGTGCCCTTGTTGGTGAGGTTGAGCTTCATGTAGACACTTCCCGCCGCGCCGCCGCCCGAGGCGTCGGTGGCCGCCGTGAGTCCGGCGGCCTTGCACAGGGCAGGCGCGCCGGCGCCGGTGGTGCCGGGGGCGGGGGAGGCAGTCGTCGTGGCAGGTGCGGAGGACGCCGGCGGAGCGGTGGATGCCGACGATGTGGGTGACTGGCTGGCCTGCCCGGTGCCGGGCGCCGTCGTCGTCTGGGACTGCGGCTGGCTTGGACCGCATGCGGTGAGCAACAGCGCTGCCGCTGCGGCCGCCGTCGTCATGGCAAACGCCTGGGAAATTATCTGAGACCTCATGGCACCACCTTCGCGGTACCGGTTGCCCGCGTCAACGATGCCACATGCCTTGGCGGCAATTTGATGCCCGGATCGTGATGATCCGGTCACTCAAGGGCTCCCGCGGGATGCCATGCGGCGGCAGCGCACCCCGGCCGGGAACCGGGAACTGTCAGTCCGTCTCCGGCCCGGTGCAGTAGGGGCAGTCCTCGGGGCACTCTGTCATGCCGGCACCCCTGCCAGGTCCAAGCCGTCTGCGATGTGGAACAGCCGGCGGCCACCCGCGGGTGCGGTCACCCACACGATGTCGCCGTCGTCCGTCCTGTCATCCACCACGCCGCTGAAGGCCGCCCGTCCGTTCCTTCTGAGTTCCACCGGGTCCCCGATCTCTACCGGATCCCAGCGGACAGGGCTTTTTACGCGGCTCGTCATTGAAGTCACGGCATTCCTTTGCACGGCTTGGCTGCGGCGGCAACTGCCGCCCCATGAAGCCATCAAACAGGGGCGCTGCCGTCCGGCTCAATGGAGGAGTGACCACGCACGCCGGCACTTCTTTGTGCATGCCTCCAGGGGCCTTGTGCAGCCATCCAGCGGGGGCCGTGTGCCATGGCCAAGGGCGGGGTTAGACTGCCTGCGTAAGCGTCGGCGATCGAAGGAGAAGTTCATGGACTACACCGGAAGCCAGTCGGAAAAGGCGGTCACCGCCGGTGAACTGGGCCGCAGCCACATCGGGCAGACAATCAGCTTCCAGCCGAACGAATTCACGGTGGTCTTCGGCAAGCTCGCAGGAATCGCGCGGACGGAAGCCATGGTCTACATCTCGCTGACCGGGGTGGGAAACGGCACCCACCTGAAGGACGAGTACGATCTGCCGCTGACCCATGAGGTGTTCGTCCCGGTGGATGTCATCTCCAATGCCGAATCCACCATCAAGGACTTGTTCGGCAAGGTCCAGGAGAACCTTCGCGGGACCGGCCACAAGGGCGGCGAGGACCGGACCGACCGGCTGTAGCCCGGAAACCTGGCTGATGGCCGGCATCGTTTTCGATGCCGGCCATCAGTGCTTGGGAAGGCAGTGCACCACACCTCTGTTGGAAGGAACATCATGGGCAACGAAGCTGCATGGCAGGAAACCA
Organism: Pseudarthrobacter sp. YAF2; assembly: GCF_052113345.1. Lineage (NCBI taxonomy): Bacteria > Bacillati > Actinomycetota > Actinomycetes > Micrococcales > Micrococcaceae > Pseudarthrobacter > Pseudarthrobacter sp. YAF2. The sequence continues at coordinate 83,593 of NZ_JBFRDA010000020.1, forward strand.
CCACCGCGGGCAGGTTCGCCGGCAGGACCGTGATTGTCACCGGCGCAGGCTCGGGCATCGGGTTGGCAACCGCACTGCGCGTCGCCAAGGAAGGGGGCCGGGTGATCGCGGCGGACCTCAGCAAGGAACGGCTGGATAACCTCGTGGCCGGGAATCCGGGCCTGGACCTGGTTGCCGTTGCCGGTGATATCTCCACCGAAGACACTGTGGCGGCAGTGGTGGCCGCCGCCGGCGGCAGGGTGGATGCGCTGGCCAACGTTGCCGGCATCATGGACAACTTCGCCCCCATCCACGAGGTGGACGACGAGGTCTGGGAGCGGGTCTTCCGGGTCAATGTCACCGCGCTGATGCGCCTCACCCGTGCCGTGGTGCCGCTGATGCTGGAGGCAGGCACGGGATCCGTGGTGAACGTGTCCTCGGAGGCCGGGTTGCGGGGCTCCGCCGCGGGGGCGGCCTACACGGCCTCCAAGCACGCCGTGGTGGGACTCACCAAGAACTCCGCCGTCATGTACGGCCCCTCGGGACTGCGCTTCAACACCGTGGCGCCGGGTGCCACCATCACCAATATCGAGGCGAACTGGGGCTCGGAGCTGGCGGCAGGGCGGCTGGGTCCGCTGATGCAGGCGAACATCCCGACGCCCGCCACTGCCGCCCAGCTCGCCGCGTCCATCACCTTCCTGCTCAGTGAGGACGGCACCAATGTGAACGGCGCCGTCCTCGCGTCCGACGGCGGCTGGTCGGCACTGTAGCCGGCACCGGCGCTGCCGGCGGGCAGCTTAAAGCCAAGCGGACGACGCCGGGTGAGTTCCGTCGTCGTCCGCTCACCCAAGCGGCCCCTAGTACGCCTTGACGCGCTGGTCCACCACCAGGTGGATCAGCGCAAACGTGCGGTCCCGGTCAATGGCCGCCAGGGCGGAATCCAGGGCGGCCGGCACGTCGCGGTCGTCGGTGACAGTGATGCCGAAGCCACCGAACGCCGTGGCCATCAACCCGAAGTCCGGGTTCTTGAGTTGGGTGCCGGAGACCCGCTGCGGATAGTGCCGCTCCTGGTGCGTGCGGATGGTGCCGTACTCCTGGTTGTCCATGACCACCACCAGGGGCGTGGCGCCGTATTGGGCGGCGGTAGCCAATTCCTGGCCATTCATGAGGAATTCGCCATCCCCCGCGATGGTCACGACGCGCCGCTGCGGGTCGGCGAGCGATGCGGCAATGGCGGACGGAATGGAGTACCCCATGGAGCCGTTGCGGGCACTGAGCATGGAGGCATAGCGGCGGGTGGGGAAATACCGGTGCGCCCAGTTGGTGTGTTCGCCGGCCCCAAACGTCACCACGGCGTCCTCGGGAAGCCGGGGCACCAGGTTTGCCATCATGGTGTCCATCCTGGCCTGCCCTTCCCCCGGCGCAGCGGGAGGCAGCGCGGCGAAGCGCTCCTGTTCCGCCCGCATCCTGGCCGTCCAGTCCTTCCACTCGTCCTTTACCGGCAGCGTGATGTCCTGGAGGTCACGTACGAACGCTTCCGGCTTGGCCAGGATCTGCCGGGACACCGGACCGGACCGTCCGCGCAGCGACGGGTCCACGGTGACCAGGAAGTTCTCCTTGGTCCAGTCCTGCCGGCAGAGGAAGCCGTCCGTGATGACGTCGCCCGGCACCGTGCCCACGAAGACCAGGAGGTCGGTCTCCTCCAGCAGGTCGTAGGTGGGCCGGGGACGGCCGTACCCAATCGGTCCCACGTAAGACGGCGAATCGAACGGCACCGTACCCTGCGTCCGCCATTCCGCCGCGGCCGGGATGTGGTGCCGTTCCAGCCACTCGGTGAGCTGGAGGGCGGCTTCCTGGGTCCAGTCATTGCCGCCGGTGACGAAGAGGGGCTTGCTCGATTCAGCAAGCGCCGCTTCCAGCGCTGCCGCATCCGTGCTGGCCATGCCGCCGGCCGCCACTGGAATCGCGGGATGCAGTTCGGGACTGATCTCTTGGCGGATAACATCCTCCGGCAGGCCGATGACCACGGGTCCGGGACGTCCGCTCATGGCCGCGAACATGGCTTCCGCCACGATTTCCGAGGCCCGCTCCGGGTGGTCAAGGACCATGACCCGTTTGGCGCCGGTATCGAACCAGGACTTGATGTCGAATTCCTGGAACGCCTCCCGGTCCCGGTGGGCGAACGGGATGAGGCCCACGAAGAGCAGCATGGGGGTCGAGTCCTGCCAGGCGGTGTGCAGTCCCACATGGGCGTTGGCCGCCCCCGGCCCGCGGGTCACCATCGCCACCCCCGGACGCTGGCTCATCTTGCCATCGGCCTCCGCCATGTAGGCGGCCCCACCCTCATGGCGGCAGACGATGGTTTCGATGGCGGACCCGTGCAGGCCATCCAGTACGTCAAGGAAGCTCTCGCCGGGAACAACGTAGGTGCGCTCCACGCCATGGGCCACCAGGGAATCGACAATGACGTGCCCGGCGGACTTCAGGATTGGCTGCGAGTGCTCCGCCGCGTTTGGGTGGAGGTTCTTCCGGTCATCGGCGACGACGGCGGGCTGGGGACGGGATGCGGTCAGGGTGGGCTGCGGCTCTGGAGTCATGTTCTTTCTTTGGCTCGAAGGGTGGAGGGAACGGGGTCCGGGTTACGTGATGGGTGTCCGGTTGGCGATGACGGGGGAGGTGCCGGTGTAGCCGTCGCGGGTTTCGGCGATGTGGCGGATGCGGGTGCGGCAGGCGTACCAGCCGGCGATCATGAGGATGGAGGCGATGGCGGTGACGAGCATGGTCAGGGGTGAGTCGATGAAGACCATGATGAGGACGCCGATGAGGAA